>NZ_CP054919.1:5532500-5682500 GCF_013364235.1 Kitasatospora sp. NA04385
CGAGTGAGAATGCAGGCATGAGTAGCGATACAAGAGTGGGAAACTCTTGCGCCGATTGACCAAGGGTTCCTGGGTCAAGCTGATCTGCCCAGGGTAAGTCGGGACCTAAGGCGAGGCCGACAGGCGTAGTCGATGGACAACGGGTTGATATTCCCGTACCCGCTTTGAAGCGCCAACGTCGAACCAGGTGATGCTAAGGCCGTGAAGCCGGCCCGGAGTCTTCGGACGATGGGACGTGGTGGAGCCGCCGGTCCGAGCCTGTAGTAGGTGAGCGATGGGGTGACGCAGGAAGGTAGTCCAGCCCGGGCGGTGGTAGTCCCGGGGTAAGGGTGTAGGACGTTGCGTAGGCAAATCCGCGCAGCACATAGTCTGAGACCTGATGCCGAGCCGATTGTGGTGAAGTGGATGATCCTATGCTGTCGAGAAAAGCCTCTAGCGAGTTTCATGGCGGCCCGTACCCCAAACCGACTCAGGTGGTCAGGTAGAGAATACCGAGGCGTTCGGGTGAACTGTGGTTAAGGAACTCGGCAAAATGCCCCCGTAACTTCGGGAGAAGGGGGGCCATTGCTGGTGACGGGATTTTCTCCCCGAGCTGGTGGTGGCCGCAGAGACCAGCGAGAAGCGACTGTTTACTAAAAACACAGGTCCGTGCGAAGCCGTAAGGCGATGTATACGGACTGACGCCTGCCCGGTGCTGGAACGTTAAGGGGACCGGTTAGTCCGACTTCGGTCGGGCGAAGCTGAGAACTTAAGCGCCAGTAAACGGCGGTGGTAACTATAACCATCCTAAGGTAGCGAAATTCCTTGTCGGGTAAGTTCCGACCTGCACGAATGGCGTAACGACTTCTCGACTGTCTCAACCACAGGCCCGGTGAAATTGCATTACGAGTAAAGATGCTCGTTTCGCGCAGCAGGACGGAAAGACCCCGGGACCTTTACTATAGCTTGATATTGGTGTTCGGTTCGGCTTGTGTAGGATAGGTGGGAGACTGTGAGACCCGGACGCCAGTTCGGGTGGAGTCGACGTTGAAATACCACTCTGGTCGTGCTGGATGTCTAACCTGGGTCCGTGATCCGGATCAGGGACAGTGTCTGGTGGGTAGTTTAACTGGGGCGGTTGCCTCCTAAAGGGTAACGGAGGCGCCCAAAGGTTCCCTCAGCCTGGTTGGCAATCAGGTGTTGAGTGTAAGTGCACAAGGGAGCTTGACTGTGAGACTGACGGGTCGAGCAGGTACGAAAGTAGGGACTAGTGATCCGGCGGTGGCTTGTGGAAGCGCCGTCGCTCAACGGATAAAAGGTACCCCGGGGATAACAGGCTGATCTTCCCCAAGAGTCCATATCGACGGGATGGTTTGGCACCTCGATGTCGGCTCGTCGCATCCTGGGGCTGGAGTAGGTCCCAAGGGTTGGGCTGTTCGCCCATTAAAGCGGTACGCGAGCTGGGTTTAGAACGTCGTGAGACAGTTCGGTCCCTATCCGCTGTGCGCGTAGGAGTGTTGAGAAGGGCTGTCCCTAGTACGAGAGGACCGGGACGGACGAACCTCTGGTGTGCCAGTTGTCCTGCCAAGGGCATGGCTGGTTGGCTACGTTCGGGAGGGATAACCGCTGAAAGCATCTAAGCGGGAAGCCTGCTTCGAGATGAGCACTCCCACCTCCTTGAGAGGGTAAGGCTCCCAGTAGACGACTGGGTTGATAGGCCGGATATGGAAGCCCTGTGAGGGGTGGAGTTGACCGGTACTAATAGGCCGAGGGCTTGTCCTCAGTTGCTCGCGTCCACTGTGTTGTTCTGAAACAACGACCCCCACCCCCGTACGGGGTGGGCGGTGCACGGTTTCACCGTGTTTCGGTGGTCATAGCGTGAGGGAAACGCCCGGTTACATTCCGAACCCGGAAGCTAAGCCTCACAGCGCCGATGGTACTGCAGGGGGGACCCTGTGGGAGAGTAGGACGCCGCCGAACAATCATTGGGAGAAAGCCCCCTGACGGGAAGTCAGGGGGCTTTCTCGCGTTTCCGGGGGCGGACGGGTAGCCTGCGCCAATGCAGAACCTGACGTTGACGTGGCAAACCTCGGCCGGCGCCTCCGCGGCGCTGTACGCTGCGGCGTTCACCGTCAGGCGGGGAGCGGCTCGGCGGGCCGGCGGGGAGGGGCGGCGGCGGGCGGCGGCGGACGTGCTGCGGGAGGCGGGGACGCTACTGGCGTTGTTCGCGCTGTGGCAGGTGGTGGGGCACCTGTCGCTGCTGGGCACGGACCACGCGCTGGAGCGGGCGGAGTGGATCCACCGGACGGAGGGGGAGCTCGGGCTGCCGGACGAGGTGTCCTGGCAGCGGGCGGTGGTGGGGCACCCGTGGCTGGTGCAGGGGGCGAACTACTACTACGCGACCATGCACTTCGGCGTGATGCTGGTGGTGCTGCTGTGGTTGTTCCTGCGGCACCGGGCGCAGTACGCGCGGGTGCGGACGACGGTGGTGGCGACCACCGCGGTGTGCCTGCTGGTGCAGTTCGTTCCGGTGGCGCCGCCGCGGATGCTGCCGGGGAACGGGTTCGTCGACCTGGCGGAGCAGTACGGGCAGTCGGTGTACGGCAGCGCGGTGGCGGGGGTGGTGGCGGACCAGTTGTCGGCGATGCCCTCGGTGCACGTGGCGTGGTGCGTGATCGTGGCGGTGGCGGTGGTATCGGTGGCGCGCGGGCCGTGGCGCTGGCTGGTGGTGCTGCACCCGGTGGTGACGGTGTGGGTGGTGGTGGTGACGGCGAACCACTTCTGGGCGGACGGGCTGGTCGCGGTGGCGATCCTGCTGACCGTGTACCTGGTGCAGGCGGCGGTGTCGGGGTGGCGGCAGAAGGACGGCGGGGCGCCGGCCGTGGCGGAGGAGTCGGGGGAGCGGGAGCGCAGCGCGGTGCGGCAGGGCTGAGGGGAAGTTCAGCGGCCGGGCCGGGGCGGCCGGTCAGCCGGGCTGGGCGGAGAGCAGGGCCTCGGCGAGCGCGGTGCGGTAGTAGCGGCCGGGGGTGGTGGTGCCGGCGACCAGACGGGCGTCCAGCAGGACGGCGAGGTGGTCGTCGACGGCGGCCGGGCCGAGGCCGGTGAGGGCGGCGAGCTGGGTGGTGTCGCGGGGGTGGTCGAGGCCGGTCAGGAGCGCGGCGCGGGCGCTGCCGAGCAGTCGGCCCAGGCTGGCGGGCGGGGTGCGCCGGCCGAGGCCGGGGACGGGGGCGGCGGAGGTCGGGTAGACGACGGCGATGCGGGCGCGCGACTCGTCCGGGCAGAGCCAGCCGTGGCGGGCGCTGGTCGGGACGAACAGCAGCTCGGGGGCGGGGTGCGGGGACGGGGGGAGCTCGGGGGCGGTGAGGCGGAGGCGGCCGTCGGGGAGCCAGCGGTGCTGCGGGCCTAGCTGGGGGAGGGCGGCGGGCCAGCCGTGCCGTTCGGCGCGTTCCCGGCGGGTGGTGAGGTCGGTGCGGAGGGCGCGCAGGCGGGCGGGCCACTCGGGGCGGACGACGTGCTGCCACGTCCAGTCGAGGAGTTCCGCGAGGGCGGGGGGCAGGTCGGCGGCGGTGAGGTCGAGCAGGCGGGGGTCGGCGTCCGGGTCGGGCACGGGCAGGCGCAGTTCGGCGGGCCAGTCGGCGGGGTGGCGAGCGGTGAGCCAGCGGGCGGGGTCCGGGGTGGTCGCGAGGTGGGCCCGGAAGGCGGGTTGGTGGGCGGCGAGCCAGCCGCGGCGCCACGGTTCGGGGCGGATCTCGGCGAGGACGCCGACCGCGGCGACCGTCTCGACCAGGGGCGAGAGCGCGAAACGGCACCTCGCGAGGCACTCCGTGCCCACCAGCCACTGACCCATGCGCCCCCCTCCGCACGCAGACAGTAGCAACCGGAGGTGAACGGGGCAGGGGAATGCGGGAGGTGCCGGGTGGACGGGAGGGGCGGTCGGAGCGGTCCGGCTCCGACCGCCCCTCCCGTCCACCCGGCCGGTCAGCCGAGGCGGCGGCGCAGGCCCCAGGAGGTGAGGGCGGCGAGGGCCGCGGCGAGGGCGAGGTAGAGGCCGGTCTCGGCGAGCTGGAAGGTCCAGTAGCGGTCGGCCGGCTGGTAGTCGACGGCGACGTACAGGTCGGCTCCGGCCAGGCAGGCGCTGTCCGGGGGGAGCCGGTCGGAGCTCGGGCAGGGCTGGGTGCCGAGGGTGAGGGTACGGCCGGTGGCGTCGCGGACGGGCAGCGGGGTGCGTCCGGAGAGCACCCAGCCGTCGGGGACGTCGAAGCCGGCGAGTATCCGGGAGTCGGGGCCGAGGCGGCCGTCCGGGGTCTCGAAGCCGACGAGGGAGCTCCGGGAGGCCGCCGGGCCCTTGTTCAGGGCGGCCAGTTCGTGGACGGGCTGCTGCAGGTGCGGGCGGACGGCCAGCGGCACCAGGACCTGGACGGCGGCGAAGAGGGCCAGGGTGACGGCCGCCGCGGCGAGGGTGCGGCGCAGGAACAGGCCGACGCAGGCGCCGAGCGCGACCGCGAAGGCGGCGTAGCCGAGCGGGACGAGGCCGCGGAGGTCGAACAGCAGCGGCTGGAAGCGGTTGTGGTCGAAGCGGTCGAACGGGGCGGCGTACCAGGTCGTCAGCAGGCTGAGCAGTCCGGTGACCAGGACCGCGGCGGCGGTGGTGAGCAGCAGCTTGGCGGCCAGCCAGCGGCCGCGGGGGACGCTCTGGCTCCAGACCATCCGGTGGGTGCCGGTCTCCAGTTCGCGGGCGATCAGCGGGGCGCCCCAGAAGGCGCCGATCAGCGCGGGTGCGAGCAGCACGAGCGCGTCGGCGGCGAGCCAGGTGTTGCGCCTGCTGCTGATCAGCCGTTCCAGGTCGAAGCACCGGTTCGGGCCGCAGTCGGCGGGTAGGCCGTGCATCCCGTGCCGCAGCCGGACGCCGTCCACCAGCAGGTAGGCGGCGGCGAGGACGAGTGCGGCGGCGGCGGTGAGGAACTGGGCGCGCTGCTGGCGCCAGGTCAGCCAGGTCATCGTTGCGGCTCCGGGGTGGGGCGGGGGTCGGCGGCGTCCTCGGGGGCCGCGGCGGCGGACATGTGGTGCAGGACGAGGTCCTCCAGGCCGAGCGGTTCCATCACCCAGGACGGGTCGTCGACGGGGGCCTCGGCGCGGACGGTGAAGGTGCTCTGCCGTTCGGTGTGCTCGGCGCGCAGGACGTGCAGGGCGGCGGGCAGGGTGTCGGCGGCGCGGCGGGCGGTGGTGAGCCGGAAGTGGGTGGCGAGCAGGTCGTCGATGCCGCCCTGGGCGCGGACCCGGGAGTCGGCGAGCACGATCAGGTGGTCGCAGACCCGTTCCAGGTCGGAGAGCAGGTGGGAGGAGAGCACCACGGTGGCCTGCGGTTCGGCCTCGGCGACGAACTCCATCAGGCCCTGCAGGAACGCGCGCCGGGCCAGCGGGTCGAGGGCGGCCACCGGCTCGTCCAGCAGCAGGAGTTCGGGCCGTTTGGCGACGGCCAGGGCGAGGGCGAGCCGGGCGCGCTGGCCGCCGGAGAGGCGGCCGGCCTTCTGGGCGGGGTCGAGCCCGGCCTGCCGGACGCGGCGCTCGGCGAGGGCGGCGTCCCAGCGGGGGTTGAGCCGGGCGCCCAGCCGCAGGTGGTCGGCGACGGTGAGCGCCGGGTAGAGCGGGGTGTCCTGGGCGACGAAGCCGACCCGGGCGAGCTGGCCGGGCGGGGCGCCGAACACCTCGATGGTGCCCGCGGTGGGGGTGAGCAGGCCGCAGGCGAGCTGGAGCAGGGTGGACTTCCCGGCGCCGTTCGGGCCGACCAGGCCGACGACGCTCCCGGCCGGGACGCTCAGCGTGCAGTCGGTGAGGGCCGGGCGGCGGCCGTAGCGCTTGTGCAGCGCCCGGGCTTCGACGATCGCGGTCATCGCTCCTCTTCGGGGGGACTTCGGACGGTCTGGCGGAACAGCGCCTCGATGGACTCCTCGTCCAGCCCGGCGGCCCGGGCGGCGGCCAGCCAGCGGCTCAACTCCCGCCGCAGCGGCTCGTGTTCGGATACCGCGGGGGCGCCGAGGGTGCCGCTGACGAAGGTGCCGACGCCGGGCTTGGGGGAGACGAGCCCCTCGTTCTCCAGCTGGCGGTACGCCTTGAGCACGGTGTTGGGGTTGATCGCGACCTTGGCCGCGACCTCCTTGACCTTGGGCAGCCGGTCCCCCTCGGACAGCAGGCCCAGCCGCAGTGCCTGCCGCACCTGGTGGACCAGTTGCAGGTAGGGGGCGACGCCGGACCGGGGCTCGATGTGGAACTCGATCACCGCAACCTCATTTATCTAGGTTCCTAGCACTATAGAACTGAAGGGCCGTCATTCCTGTCAAGTCAATGATCGCAATCCGGAGTTGACCTGCGGACATGCCGGAGCCCGGGCGCCGTGGGGGTGGCGTCCGGGCTCCGGGACGAGCGGTGGTGCGTGAACTGCGCTGCGGTGGCGGGTGGTTACCGGACCGGGAAGGCCACCCGGCCCCAGCGGCCGCCGGTCAGCTCGGCGGTGGCCGAGTACCAGGCGGCCAGGCCGGCCGCGGCGGCGACCCAGCCGCCGACCTTGCCCCAGCCGGAGGCGTCGCCGAACGCCCCGATGGCGCTGAGCACCAGGGAGACGGTCAGCAGGCCGTACACCGCGCGGGTGAGCAGGCCGGCGCCCCAGGAGGCGGCCGTCAGGGTGAGCGCCAGCAGCGCCCACAGCAGCAGGAACAGGCCCGCGGTGTTCTTGCCGGCCGGGCCGGCGGCGGCCCAGGTCGCCCAGAAGGCGCCCAGGGCGGTGAACGCGGTGCCGCTGAAGCGGTCGCCGCCGCGGAACTGCCAGAGGCCGGCGACGAACAGCGTCACACCGCCGACCAGGTGGGCCAGCGAGGAGGCGCCGCCGGCCGAGGTGCCGCTGAGGACACCCGTGCCGAGCAGGCCGTACGCCAGCAGAGTCAGACCGAGGGCCAGGTAACCGAGCGGACCCGCGTCAGCGGATCGGGCGTTCGCCCCGGGGGCTTCGTTGCTCACCGGAGGCTCCTTTCACTCCGCGCCAGGGCATGGCGGGATCACGGTGAAAAGTGGGTGGGTGAAGGTGGTGCCGGGTGCCGGGTCGTGGGCGCACCGAAGAGAGGGTGCGGCGGCTGCGGCGAGTGAGAGAACCGGCGGCCGAGCCGCCGGTCGTGCCCTCCGGGGTGGAAGCCCCCGGTGCTTACGATGTACCCGGCTCCCGCGTTTTGTACGCTTGTGAATCACGCAGGATGAGCAAGTGTGAGCAAACCGTGACTAGTTCGGGTGCGGGGCCGGTCCGGTCGTGACAGCGGGCCGGCCCCGCGCCCGGTCAGCCCTGGCGCTGGGTCGGGATCCGCAGGGTCAGGATCGCCATGTCGTCGGACGGCGGCTCGGGTGCGAAGCGCTCCACCGCCCGCTGCACCCGGGCCGCGACCGCGCCCGCGGTCAGGCCCGCGCAGCCGGTCAGCACCTCGGCCAGGCCGTCGTCGCCGAGCATCCGGCGGCCCTCCCGGCGCTCGGTCACGCCGTCCGTCACGCACAGCAGCACCTCGCCCGGGGCGAGCACCAACTCCTCGGCGGTCAGCTCCAGTTCGTCCATCACGCCGAGCAGCGGCTGCGGCGAGGCGGCCTGGTCGACCTGCCCGTCGGTGCGCAGCCGCAGCGGCAGCGGGTGGCCGGCGCAGACCAGCGACAGCACGGTCGAACCGTCCTCGCGGGGCGTCAGTTCGCCGTACAGCAGGGTCAGGAAGCGGGCCCGGCTGCCCTCGTCGAGGATCGCCGCGTTCAGCCGGGTGAGCACCTGCGGGGCGCTCAGGCCCTCGCGGGCCAGCAGGCGCAGCGAGTGGCGGGCCAGGCCGGTGACCGAGGCGGCCTCCGGGCCGGTGCCGCAGACGTCGCCGATCGCGAAGCCGTAGGTGCCCTCGCGGATCGGGAACAGGTCGTAGAAGTCGCCGCCGACCTCGTTGCCCTCGCCCGCGGCCTGGTAGAAGACCTCCACCTCGACGCCCGGGATCTTCGGCAGCTCGGGCGGCAGCAGGGCGCGCTGGAAGGCCTGGCTGGTGGCGGTGCGCTCGGAGTACAGGCGCGAGTTGTCCAGCGCCAGGGCGGCCCGGCGGGAGAGGTCCTCGCCGAGCTCCAGGATCTCCTGGCGGAACCGGACGCCGCGCCGGGTGCCGAGCACCAGCAGGCCGATCACCCGGTTGCGGGCGGACAGCGGCAGCACCACCGTCTCGCCGAGCTCCGCGCCCACCGGGTGCCCGATCGCCCGGGCGGTCTCGGCGGGCGCGCTCCACGGGCGGGCGCCCGGGCTGGGCTCCGCCGCCGGGACGGGCGACTTGTCGAGCAGGGCGCGCAGCGCGTCGATCCGGTCCTCGTCCTCGTGCAGCACGAAGGCGAGTTCGGCGTCCGTCGCCTGGTCCGGCGTGGTGTAGACGGCGCACCAGGAGGAGAGCGTGGGGACGGCCATCTGCGCCATCAGGGCGAGCGTCTGCTCGTGCTCCAGGGTGCCCGCGAGCAGGTCGGAGGCCTCCACCAGGAAGGACAGCGAGCCGCGGCGCAGCCGCTCCAGCTCGCCGAGGCGGGCGCTCTCCAGGGCCAGCGCGATCCGGTCGGCGGCGAACTGCAGGCGCAGCGCGTCCTCGTTGTCGTAGCGGCCGGGGGCGGCCGCGGCCACCCCGAGCGAGCCGGTCAGCCGGCCCTCGACCTTGAGCGGGACGGTGATCAGCGAGCGCAGCTCGGTGCCGTCCAGCAGCGGGGCGGCGCCGGTCGGGCGGACCGACAGGTCCTCGTGGACGGCGGGCAGCCGGGCCGAGTCGAAGCGGCCCGCGCCGCCGTCGACCGGCAGCCGGGAGAAGCGGCGGGACGGGCCGGCCAGGCCGGTCGCGGCGCGCAGCTCGAACTCGGTCTCGTCCTCGCTGGTGAGCAGCAGGTAGGAGGCGTCGGCGTCGAGCAGGTCGCGGGCGCGCTCGACGATCCGCTGCAGCAGGCTGGACAGGTCGTCGGGGGAGACCGGGCCGACCAGCAGGTCCAGCGGTTCGACGGCGGTGGTGGCGCCCTCCACGGCGGCGCCCGGGGTGCCGGGGGTGCGCAGCACCGCGCGGTCGGCCTCCCGCACCAGCAGGCACAGCACGGTCGGGGTGCCCGCGCTGTCGCGCAGCCGCACGTGCGTGCCGTAGACCTCCTGCACCGCGCCGTCGCCGCCGCGCACCGCGTACGAGCCCTCCCAGCGGGCCAGGCGCAGGGTGTCGCCGAGGCCGAGGCCGGGGGTCTGCGGCCAGACGGCCAGTTCGGCCCAGGGGCGGCCGAACACGGCGTCCGGGGGCCGGTGGAAGAGCGACTCGGCGTCGGCGTTCCAGTGCCGCACCCGGCCGTGGTCGTCGAGCTGGACCACGGCGACCCGCACCGGCCCGTCCGCGGTCGGGAGTTCGCCGCCGGGCAGGCTGGGCAGCGCGTACCGGGTGCCGGGGTGCTGCTCGGGCAGCGCCAGGCGGAACCACACGGTCTTGCGGCCGGCCGCGTACTCCACGCCCCAACTGCTGGACAGCGCCGAGCACATCAGCAGGCCGCGGCCGCCCTCGCCGTCCGGGTCGGCGTACCGCTCGGAGTTCATCGTCACGTTGGCGAAGGAGGGCAGGCCGCGCTCGGGGTGCCGGTCGCTGACCTCGATCCGGACGGTGTCCTCCTCGCGCAGGCAGGCCACCTCGGCGGCCGTCCCGGCGTGCACCACCGCGTTGGTGACCAGCTCGCTGACCAGCACCACGGCGTCGTCCACCACCTCCGGCACGCCCCACCCGAGCAGGGCGTCCCGGACGAAGCCGCGGGCCGCGGCGGCCGACCGGTCGACCGGTTCGAAGGTGGCGGCTGCGCGCGCGGTGACCACGGCCACGTCTCCTCTGCTGCTGCTGGTCCGACGGACGGCTGGGGCGGACGGTTTCGGGCGGTTCGGACGGTGCCCGGGCGGTGCGACGGACGCCGGACGGCGCCGCCCGGGCCCGGTGCGGCCCTCCACCCTACTTTCCGGTTGGTACCCCGTGGGCCCCGGGCGCCGAAACAGGTCCCTGGGAGTGATTTCGTTCACCACTTTCCCTGGTCGCCGGGAAAACCCTCCGCAACCGGTCCGACACTGGATGCCAGTGCTGTCACACTGGGGGGTCCGCGTGCCGTCACCGCCGCAGTACGGTCGAACGGGACGGCGCGGGAGCGACGGCCGGACGCCTCTCCTCCCGCGGCGGTGAACCGAGTCAGGACCTGGGAGGGCCCCGTTGAGTTCGGCGACCAAGGACGTGTCCGGTACGACGACCGCCGCTGCGCGCGGCGCCCGCCCGGTGCCGCCGTCGCGGGCCGGCGGCGGGCGGCGCCCGGGGCAGGGGCGCGGCGCGGAGCCCGCGGAGCTGCGCAAGCTGCTGACCGCGCTGACCGCGATGCGCGACGGCAACTTCCGCCGCCGGCTGACCTTCCCCGGTGACGGCCTGCTGGCGGAGATCGCCGCGGTGTTCAACGAGGTCGCCGAGCGCAACCAGCACCTGACCGGCGAGCTGGCCCGGGTGCGGCGGGCGGTGGGCCGCGAGGGCCGGCTGTCCGAGCGGCTGGAGAGCGGCATCGGCGAGGGCGCCTGGATGGCGGCCGTCGACAACTGCAACGCGCTGATCGACGACCTGGCCCGGCCGATGGCCGAGGTCGGCCGGGTGCTGTCCTCGATCGCCGAGGGCGACCTGACGCAGAGCATGGAGCTGCGCTCGCTGCACACCACCGGGGCGAGCTACCCGCTGCGCGGCGAGTTCCTGAAGGTCGGCCGGACCGTCAACGGCCTGGTCGACCAGCTCTCCGAGTTCACCGACGAGGTGACCCGGGTGGCGATCGAGGTCGGCACCGAGGGCAAGCTCGGCGGCCAGGCCCGGGTGCGCAGCGTCTCCGGCTCCTGGAAGGACCTGTCGGACTCGGTCAACACCATGGCCGGGCGGCTGACCGCGCAGGTGCGCAACATCGCCGAGGTGACCACCGCGGTGGCCCGCGGCGACCTGTCGCGCAAGGTCACCGTGGACGTCGACGGCGAGATGCTGGAGCTGAAGAACACCGTCAACACCATGGTGGACCAGCTCAACTCGTTCGCCGCGCAGGTCACCACGGTGGCCCGGGACGTGGGCACCGAGGGCCGCCTCGGCGGCCAGGCGCAGGTGTCGGGCGTGGCCGGCGTGTGGCGCGACCTCACCGACTCGGTGAACTTCATGGCGGCCAACCTGACCGCGCAGGTGCGCAACATCGCCGAGGTGACCACCGCGGTCGCCAAGGGCGACCTCTCGCGCAAGATCGAGGTCGACGCCCGGGGCGAGATCCTGGAGCTGAAGAACACCATCAACACCATGGTCGACCAGCTGTCCGGGTTCGCCGAGCAGGTCACCCGGGTCTCCCGCGAGGTGGGCACCGACGGCATCCTCGGCGGGCAGGCCCAGGTGCCGGGCGTGGCCGGGGTCTGGAAGGACCTCACCGAGAACGTCAACTCGATGGCGAACAACCTGACCAGCCAGGTCCGCGGCATCGCCCAGGTCACCACCGCGGTCGCCAAGGGCGACCTGTCGCAGAAGATCCAGGTCGATGCCCGGGGCGAGATCCTGGAGCTGAAGAACACCATCAACACCATGGTCGACCAGCTCTCGGCGTTCGCGGACGAGGTCACCCGGGTCGCCCGGGACGTCGGCACCGAGGGCATCCTCGGCGGCCAGGCCAGCGTGCCCGGGGTCTCCGGCACCTGGAAG
This sequence comes from Kitasatospora sp. NA04385, assembly GCF_013364235.1. Taxonomy (NCBI): domain Bacteria; kingdom Bacillati; phylum Actinomycetota; class Actinomycetes; order Kitasatosporales; family Streptomycetaceae; genus Kitasatospora; species Kitasatospora sp. NA04385. The sequence goes on from NZ_CP054919.1 coordinate 5,544,224, forward strand.
GACCTCACCAACTCGGTGAACCTGATGGCCAACAACCTGACCAGCCAGGTGCGTTCGATCGCCGAGGTGACCACCGCGGTGGCACGCGGCGACGTCTCCAAGAAGATCACCGTCGACGCGAAGGGCGAGATCCGCGAACTCGTCACCACCGTCAACACCATGGTCGAGCAGCTGTCCGCGTTCGCCGACGAGGTGACCCGGGTGGCCCGCGAGGTCGGCACCGACGGCATCCTGGGCGGTCAGGCCCGGGTCTCCGGCGTCTCCGGCATCTGGCGCGACCTGACCGACAACGTCAACCTGATGGCGTCCAACCTGACCAGCCAGGTCCGCAACATCGCCGAGGTCGCCTCCGCGGTGGCCCGCGGCGACCTGTCCAAGAAGATCGCCATCGACGCGGCCGGCGAGGTCGCCGCGCTCGCCGACACCCTCAACACCATGGTCGACCAGCTGTCGGCCTTCGCCGTCGAAGTCACCCGCGTCGCGCGCGAGGTGGGCACCGACGGCATCCTGGGCGGCCAGGCCAGCGTGCCCGGCGTCGCCGGGATCTGGAAGGACCTGACCGAGAACGTCAACCTGATGGCCAACAACCTCACCGGCCAGGTCCGCAACATCGCGCTCGTCATCACCGCCGTCGCCCGCGGCGACCTCTCGCAGAAGATCGACGTCGACGCCCGGGGCGAGATCCTGGAGCTCAAGACCAGCATCAACACTATGGTCGACCAGCTCTCCGCGTTCGCCGACGAGGTCACCCGGGTCGCCCGCGAGGTGGGCACCGACGGGCGGCTCGGCGGCCAGGCCCGCGTCCCCGGCGTGGCCGGTACCTGGCAGGACCTCACCGAGTCGGTGAACGAGCTCGCCAACAACCTGACCCGGCAGGTGCGCGCGATCGCCCAGGTCGCCACCGCCGTCACCCGCGGCGACCTGTCGCCCCGGATCAACGTGGACGCGTCCGGCGAGCTCGACGAGCTCAAGGACAACATCAACCAGATGATCGCCAACCTGCGCGAGACCACCCGGACCAACAAGGAGCAGGACTGGCTCAAGTCCAACCTGGCCCGGATGTCCGGCCTGCTGCAGGGCCGCCGCGACCTGTCCGCCGTCGCCTCGCTGATCATGAGCGAGCTCACCCCGGTGGTCTCCGCCCAGCACGGCGCCTTCTTCCTCGCCCAGCCCGCCGGCCGGGCCGCCGAACTCGTCACCGAGGACGACGACGAGAACGACGTGGTGCTGCGCCTGATCGGCTCCTACGGCTACCACCGGCGCACCATGCCCACCACCTTCCGGCTCGGCGAGGGCCTGATCGGGCAGGCCGCCGTGGAGAAGCGGCCGATCGTGCTCAAGGAGACCCCGCCCGGCTACCTGAAGATCTCCTCCGGCCTCGGCGAGTCCTCCCCGGCGCACGTGGTGGTGATGCCGGTGCTGTTCGAGGGCCGGCTGCTCGGCGTGATCGAACTCGCCACCTTCTCCAGCTTCACCACCGTCGCGCTGGACTTCCTCAACCAGATCGCCGACCAGATCGGCGTCACCGTCAACACCATCTCGGTCAACACCAAGACCGAGGGCCTGCTGCTGGAGTCCCAGCGGCTGACCGCCGAGCTCTCGATGCGCTCCGCCGAGCTGGAGGCCCGCCAGGAGGAGCTGGAGCGCACCAACGAGGAGCTCCAGGAGAAGGCCGAGCAGCTCGCCCAGCAGAACCGCGACATCGAGATCAAGAACATCGAGATCGAGGAGGCCCGGCAGATCCTGGAGGAGCGCGCCGAGCAGCTCTCGCAGGCCTCCCGCTACAAGAGCGAGTTCCTCGCCAACATGTCGCACGAGCTGCGCACCCCGCTCAACTCGCTGCTGATCCTGGCCAAGCTGCTCTCCGACAACAACGAGGGCAACCTCTCCGCCAAGCAGGTCGAGTTCGCCGAGACCATCCACGGCGCGGGCAGCGACCTGCTCCAGCTGATCAACGACATCCTCGACCTGTCCAAGGTCGAGGCCGGCAAGATGGACGTCCGCCCGGCCCGGATCGCGCTCGTCCAGCTGGTCGACTACGTGGAGGCCGCGTTCCGGCCGCTGGCCGCCGACAAGAACCTGGACTTCGCGGTCCGGGTCTCCCCGGCCCTGCCGGTCACCCTGCACACCGACGAGCAGCGCCTCCAGCAGGTGCTGCGCAACCTGCTGTCCAACGCCGTGAAGTTCACCGACGCCGGCGCGGTCGAGCTGATGATCCGCCCGGTGGCCGGCCAGGAGATCCCGCAGCACGTGCGCGAGCAGCTGCTGGAGTCCGGCACCATGACCGACCCGGACGAGCCGCTGATCGCCTTCTCGGTCTCCGACACCGGCATCGGTATCCCCGGTGACAAGCTCCGGGAGATCTTCGAGGCGTTCAAGCAGGCCGACGGCGGCACCAGCCGCAAGTACGGCGGCACCGGCCTGGGCCTGTCGATCAGCCGGGAGATCGCCCGGCTGCTCGGCGGCGAGATCCACGTCGAGAGCGAGATCCGCCGGGGCTCGGTCTTCACCCTCTACCTGCCGCTGCGCAGCGAGGGACCCGAACCGGTCACCCTGGAGCGCGGGGGCGCCCCGCGCGCCCTCGAAGCCCCCCGCACGCCCGCCGAGCAGTGGACCCAGGAGGCCCGCGGCCTGGTCGAGGAGCGCCGCCGCTCCACCGCGGAGCGCCGCCGCCCCGCCGACACCCCGCGCGGCGCGCCCGCCGAGGAGACCGTCCCGCGCCAGGGCGAGCCCGTCCGCGCCGCGGCCGGCACCCCGCCCCGCTTCGACGGCGAGCGCGTCCTGATCGTCGACGACGACATCCGCAACGTCTTCGCCCTCACCAGCGTGCTGGAGCAGTACGGCCTGACCGTGCTGTACGCCGAGAACGGCCGCGAGGGCATCGAGATGCTCGAACAGCACGAGGACGTCGCCCTGGTGCTGATGGACATCATGATGCCCGAGCTGGACGGCTACGCGACCACCGAGCAGATCCGCCGGATGCCCCGGTTCTCCGGCCTGCCGATCATCGCGCTGACCGCCAAGGCGATGAAGGGCGACCGCGAGAAGAGCCTCCAGGCGGGCGCCACCGACCACATCACCAAGCCGGTGGAGACCGACCACCTGCTGGCGGTGATGCGCCAGCACCTGCCCGTCAGGTGACCGCCACCCGCGGGGGCCCCTCCCGGCTGGCCCCCGCGGGCGGGAACCCGGTAGGGTCACCGCTCGTTGCCAACAGTGACCGGACGGTGACGCCCGGCACCGGGCCTGTGGCGGGCAAGGGGGTACGGCTAGCATGACCGGGGCAGTGATGGGCGGTACGAAGGTGCCGGCCCTCGGGAAACAACCGGCAGGAGGGCGGGTCCTGGTGCAGAAGGCGAAGATCCTCCTGGTCGACGACCGTCCGGAGAACCTGCTCGCCCTGGAGGCGATCCTCTCCGCGCTCGACCAGACCCTGGTGCGCGCCGCCTCCGGCGAGGAGGCGCTCAAAGCTCTGCTCACCGACGACTTCGCGGTGATCCTGCTGGACGTCCAGATGCCCGGCATGGACGGGTTCGAGACCGCGGCGCACATCAAGCGCCGGGAGCGGACCAGGGACATCCCGATCATCTTCCTGACCGCGATCAACCACGGTCCGCACCACACCTTCCGCGGCTACGCGGCCGGTGCGGTCGACTACATCTCCAAGCCCTTCGACCCGTGGGTGCTGCGGGCCAAGGTCTCCGTCTTCGTCGACCTGTACCAGAAGAACACCCAGCTCAAGGAGCAGGCCGCGCTGCTGCGCCTGCAGCTGGAGGCGGGGGCGGAGCCGGCCATCGGCGGGGCGCTGCTGGGCGAGCTGTCGGCCCGGCTGGCCGCCGTCGAGGAGCAGGCCGAGGCGCTCACCAAGCAACTGGAGGCGGGCTCCGACGGCCCCGCCGCGGCGACCGCCGCCCACCTGGAGCGGAAGATCGCCGGCCTGCGCGGGGCGCTCGACGCGCTGCGCCCGGGCTCCGGCTGACGGACCGTCGGCGTCATCCGTCCGGGTGATTCCCGGGCGGCTGACGGCGCGTCTGCGACACAACCCGCCGAAGGGCGACCGCACATGTCCGGGGCCGGGGCGCGCCGGTAGGCTGCCCCCCATGGCCACACGAACGCCCGGAAGCGCCGCCGCCCGCACCGGCAAGCCCGGGCCGGCCAGGAGCGCGCCGGCCAAGAAGGCGCCCGCGAAGGGGGCCGCGCCCAAGCCGCCCGCCAAGAAGGCCCCGGCGAAGAAGGCCGTCCCGGCCAGGAAAGCCGCGCCCAAGGCGCCGCCGCCCCCGGCGGCGCCCCCGCCGAAGCGGCCGATACTCTTCCGGGCCGTCCGGGCCCTCTGGCTGGGCCTGGCGCACTCGGTGGGCGCGGTGTTCCGCGGCTTCGGCCACGGCGCCCGCAACCTGCACCCCGAGCACCGCAAGGACGGCGTGGCGCTGCTGCTGCTGGCGCTGGCCCTGGTGACCGCCGCGGGGACGTGGTTCAGCCCGCAGGGCTGGCTCGGCGGGGCCGCCACCAGCGTGGTCTCCGGCCTGTTCGGCCGGCTCGACGTGCTGGTGCCGTTCCTGTTCGGCGCCCTCGCCGTCCGGCTGATGCGCCACCCCGAGGTGCCCGAGGCCAACGGCCGGATCGCGATCGGCCTGAGCACCCTGGTGGTCGGCGTGCTGGGCCTGGTGCACATCGGCTGCGGCGGCCCCGCGATGGGCGCCGGCGCGACCAGGATCCGGCAGGCCGGCGGCCTGATCGGCTGGGCCGCGTCCACCCCGATGATGGCCGCGGCCGGCCCGCCGCTGGCCGTCCCGCTGCTGCTGCTGCTGGCGTTCTTCGGCCTGCTGGTGGTCACCGCCACCCCGGTCAACCGGATTCCCGAGCGGCTGCGGCAGCTGGGCGTGCGGCTGGGCGTGGTCGAGCCGCTGCCCGGTGAGGAGGACGAGGCCGGCGTCGACCCGGTCACCGGGGAGCGGGAGTACTCCACCGCCCCGCCCGAGGACGCCGACCCGGACGCGCTGCCGATCACCGTCGAGAGCGACGAGCTCTCCGCCCGCCGCCGGCGCCGCCGCCGCAAGGGCGCCGACGAACCCGCCGACGGCACGGAGCCCACCGAGCCGCTCCCGCTGGAGAAGGACCCGTACCAGACCCGCGACCTGGCGGCCGGCGTCGCCGCCGACCTGGACGGCGCGCTGCTGTACGGCGTGCCCGGCTCGCCCGCGGTGGCCAGCATGCTCGGCGAGGTCAAGGACAACACCGCGCCGCCGGAGGAGCCCTGGACGCCCGAGGTGCCCGCCGCCCGCGCCCCGGGCGCCCCCGCGGGTCACGGCGAGGCCCCGGTCCGGATGGAGCAGCTCCAGCTCTCCGGGGACGTCACCTACGCGCTGCCCGCCCTCGACCTGCTGGAGCGCGGCGCCCCGGCCAAGGCCCGCTCCCAGATCAACGACGACGTGGTGGCCCAGCTCAGCGGCGTGTTCACCGAGTTCAAGGTCGACGCGAAGGTCACCGGCTTCACCCGCGGCCCGACGGTGACCCGCTACGAGGTCGAGCTCGGCCCCGCCGTGAAGGTCGAGCGGATCACCGCGCTGGCCAAGAACATCGCCTACGCGGTGGCCACCCCCGACGTGCGGATCATCTCGCCGATCCCCGGCAAGTCCGCGGTCGGCGTGGAGATCCCCAACCGGGACCGGGAGATGGTCACCCTCGGCGACCTGCTGCGCTCGCGCACCGCCGCCGAGGACACCCACCCGATGGTGGTCGGCATGGGCAAGGACGTCGAGGGCCACACCGTGATGGCCAACCTGGCGAAGATGCCGCACGTCCTGGTGGCCGGCGCCACCGGCGCGGGCAAGTCCTCCTGCATCAACTGCCTGATCACCTCGGTGCTGGTGCGCGCCACCCCCGACGAGGTCCGGATGGTGCTGGTCGACCCCAAGCGGGTCGAGCTGACCGCGTACGAGGGCATCCCGCACCTGATCACGCCGATCATCACCAACCCGAAGAAGGCCGCCGAGGCCCTCCAGTGGGTGGTGCGCGAGATGGACATGCGCTACGACGACCTGGCGGCCTACGGCTTCCGGCACGTCGACGACTTCAACGCCGCCGTCCGGGCCGGCACCGTGCAGCCCCCGCTGGGCAGCGAGCGCGAGCTGACCCCCTACCCGTACCTGCTGGTGATCGTCGACGAGCTGGCCGACCTGATGATGGTCGCCCCGCGCGACGTCGAGGACTCGGTGGTCCGGATCACCCAGCTCGCCCGGGCCGCCGGCATCCACCTGGTGCTGGCCACCCAGCGCCCCTCGGTGGACGTGGTCACCGGCCTGATCAAGGCCAACGTGCCGTCCCGGCTGGCCTTCGCCACCTCGGCGATGGCCGACTCCCGGGTCATCCTCGACCAGCCCGGCGCCGAGAAGCTGATCGGCAAGGGCGACGCGCTGTTCCTGCCGATGGGTGCCTCCAAGCCGGTCCGGATGCAGGGCGCGTTCGTCACCGAGTCGGAGATCGCCAAGGTCGTCCAGCACTGCAAGGACCAGCTGACCGCCAGCTACCGGGACGACGTGGTGGTCGGCGGCGGCCCCAAGAAGGAGATCGACGAGGAGATCGGCGACGACCTCGACCTGCTGATCCAGGCCGCCGAGCTGGTGGTCACCACCCAGTTCGGGTCGACCTCGATGCTCCAGCGCAAGCTGCGGGTCGGCTTCGCCAAGGCCGGCCGGCTGATGGACCTGATGGAGTCCCGCGGCATCGTCGGCCCCAGCGAGGGGTCCAAGGCCCGGGACGTGCTGGTCAAGCCGGACGAACTGGATGGTGTGCTGCTGGCCCTCCGGGGGTAGGCGGTGGGCGGTCGCGCGGCCGGAAGCCGCCGTGACCGCCCGTCAACTTCTGTTGCGAGACTGTGGCACGTTCGGGCCCCCTCCGGTTGAGAAACGTTCCGTCTCCACCCCTAGACTGGTGCCTCAGCAGGTGGCCTCCGCTCGAAAGGCGTGCCCAGTGACCATCGGCAAGTCCCCCCGCAGCTCCGCCCCCGACTCCTCCGCGCCCGCCGCCGCCGAGGAGTCGAGCCGTGCCACCGGCGGGCCGAGCATCGGGCGGCTGCTCTCCAGGGCCCGGATCGACGCCGGCCTGACGGTCGACCAGGTCAGCACCCGCACCAGGATCCGGGTGCCGATCGTGCACGCCATCGAGTCCGACGACTTCGAGCGCTGCGGCGGCGCCTTCTACGCCCGCGGCCACCTGCGGCTGCTGGCCCGCGAGGTCGGCCTGGACGGCGAGGCGCTGGTCGCCCGCTACGACGCCGAGCACGGCGGGGCCCCCGCCCGGCCGGCCGGCCAGCTGGTCGACCCCGGCCCGATCAAGGTCCGCGACCACAACCGGCCGAACTGGACCGCCGCGATGGTCGTCGCGATCCTCGCCGTGGTCGCGCTGATCGGCTACAACCTGGTCGGCTCCTCGTCCTCCGGCGGCGACCAGCCCGGCGCGGCCAGCGCCCCGCTGCCCTCCGGCGTCTCCGCCCCGGCCACCACCTCCCCGTCCGCGCAGCCGCCGGCCCCCGAGAGCAGCGTCGCCGCGATCGCCGCCGCGCCCGCCGACAAGGTCACCGTCAAGCTGGTCGCCGGGCAGGACAAGAGCTGGGTCACCGCCAAGGACGGCAACGGCAAGTCGCTGTACTCCAACAACCTGGAAGCCGGCCAGGACCAGACCTTCACCGACGCCAAGAAGATCACCCTGGTGATCGGCAACGCCGGCGCCGTGCACCTGTTCGTCAACGGCAAGGACCTCGGCCCGGCCGGACAGGACGGGCAGGTCGTGCACCTCACCTACACCCCCGGCGACCCGCAGGCGGGCTGAACCGGGACGATCCGCCCGCCGTGGCAACGCGCGCGCCCTCCGGGGGGAACTCCACCGGGGGGCGCGCGTTAATCTTGGCGTCATGCCTGAAACCCGCACTGTCGCCCTGGTCACGCTCGGATGCGCCCGCAACGAGGTCGACTCCGAGGAACTCGCCGGGCGACTGGAGGCCGACGGCTGGCGACTGGTGGACGACGCCAGCGAGGCCGACGTCGCCGTCGTCAACACCTGCGGGTTCGTCGAGGCCGCCAAGAAGGACTCCGTCGACGCCCTGCTGGAGGCCAACGACCTCAAGGGCCACGGCCGCACCCAGGCCGTGGTCGCGGTCGGCTGCATGGCCGAGCGCTACGGCAAGGAGCTCGCCGACGCCCTCCCCGAGGCCGACGGCGTGCTCGGCTTCGACGACTACGCCGACATCTCCAGCCGCCTGAACACCATCCTCTCCGGCGGCCACGTCGAGGCCCACACCCCCCGCGACCGCCGCAAGCTGCTCCCGCTCACCCCGGTCGAACGGCAGGCCGCCGCCGCCGAGGTCGCGCTGCCCGGCCACGGCGCCCCCGAGGACCTCCCCGAGGGGCTGGCCCCCGCCTCCGGCCCGCGCACCCTGCGCAAGCGCCTGGACGACAACCCGGTCGCCTCGATCAAGCTCGCCTCCGGCTGCGACCGCCGCTGCTCGTTCTGCGCCATCCCGGCCTTCCGCGGCTCGTTCATCTCCCGCCGCCCCTCCGACGTCCTCGGCGAGGCGGTCTGGCTGGCCGGGCAGGGCGTGCGCGAGGTCGTCCTGGTCTCCGAGAACAACACCTCCTACGGCAAGGACCTCGGCGACATCCGCCTGCTGGAGACCCTGCTCACCGAGATCGCCGCCGTCGAGGGCATCGAGCGGGTCCGGGTCAGCTACCTGCAGCCCGCCGAGATGCGCCCCGGCCTGATCGACGTGATGACCGGCACCGACAAGGTGGTGCCCTACTTCGACCTGTCCTTCCAGCACTCCGCGCCCGCCGTGCTGCGCCGGATGCGCCGCTTCGGCTCCACCGAGCAGTTCCTCGGCCTGCTGGAGTCGATCCGGGCCAAGGCCCCGGAGGCCGGCGCCCGCTCCAACTTCATCGTGGGCTTCCCCGGCGAGAGCGAGGAGGACTACGCGGAGCTGGAACGGTTCATCACCCACGCCGGGCTCGACGCCATCGGCGTGTTCGGGTACTCCGACGAGGACGGCACCGAGGCGGCCGGCTACGACGGCAAGCTCGACCAGGACGTGGTCGACGACCGGGTCGCCCGGCTCTCCAAGCTCGCCGAGGAGCTCACCGCGCAGCGCGCCGAGCAGCGGATCGGCAGCGAGGTCACCGTGCTGGTGGAGTCGGTCGAGGACGGGGTGGTGGAGGGCCGCGCCGCCCACCAGGCCCCGGAGACCGACGGCCTGACCACCCTGCTCGGCGTCGAGGACGCGGTGGTCGGCCGGTTCTACCGGGCCGTCGTGATCGGCACCGAGGGCGTCGACCTGGTCGCCGAGGCCGCTGACGACGCCGACGCCGAGGTCGAGGTCGCGGCCGCGGAGCTCGCCGGAGCCGACGTATGACCAAGGGGCCGGGGGCCCCGGCCGCGACCCGGCCGACCCCGGCGGCCGTCCCGCCGCAGCCCGGCGTGTGGAACATCGCCAACGTGCTGACCATGTTCCGGCTGGTGCTCGTCCCGGTCTTCGCCGCGCTGCTGTTCGCCGGCGGCGGGCACGACCCCGAGTGGCGGGCCTTCGCCTGGGCGGCCTTCGCCATCGCGATGATCACCGACGTGTTCGACGGCGCGCTGGCCCGCCGCAAGGGCCTGGTCACCGACTTCGGCCGGATCGCCGACCCGATCGCCGACAAGGCGATCATGGGCACCGGCCTGATCGGCCTGTCGCTGCTCGGCGACCTGCCCTGGTGGGTCACCGCGGTCATCCTGGCCCGCGAGCTGGGCATCACCCTGATGCGGTTCTGGGTGATCCGCTACGCGGTCATCCCGGCCAGCCGCGGCGGCAAGGCCAAGACGCTCGCCCAGGGCACCGCGGTCGGCATGTACGTCCTGGTGCTCACCGGGCCGCTGGCCACCGCCCGGGCCGTGGTGATGGGCGTCGCGGTGCTCCTCACCCTCGCCACCGGCCTCGACTACGTGCTGCAGGCCGTCCGGCTGCGCCGCGAGGGCATCGCCAGGGAGCGCCGCGGTGAGTGAGGCCGCGGCGGGCCGGGACGGGGGCGCCGCCGCCCGGGCGCTGGCGGCGCTGCGGGCCCGCGGCGCCACCCTGGCCGTCGCCGAGTCGCTCACCGGCGGCCTGCTGGCCGCCGCCCTGGTGGACGTCCCCGGCGCCTCCGCGGCCTTCCGGGGCTCGGTCACCGCGTACGCCACCGAGCTCAAGGCCGCCGTGCTCGGCGTCGACGAGGGCCTGCTCGACGTGCACGGCCCGGTCCACCCGGTGGTGGCCCGGCAGATGGCCGAGGGGGTGCGCCGCCTGCTCGGCGCCGACTGGGCGCTGGCCACCACCGGCGTGGCCGGACCCGACCCGCAGGACGGGCGGCCGGTCGGCACCGTGTACGTCGCGCTCGCCGGTCCGGCGGGAACAGAAGCACTCCCGCTCCGGTTGTCGGGTGGGCGTGACACGATCCGCCGGGAGTCGGTGGAGGCCGCGCTGGGGCTGCTGCTCCGGCGGCTGGCGGCCGACGGGGGCTGAGCCTCGCGCAAAGCCCCGGCCCGGCGCCCGAAAACCCGTGAACCCGCCGCACCCGACGGTGGATCGTGTTACACCGGATGCTCCGGCCGGACGGAAGCCGGCCGGGCGGGAATCACGTCGACCCGGCGTCGACCGCGCGTCCGGAGCCGGACATCTGCCCGTCACGGGTGGTTCGACGGCTCCGGAGGGGAAGATACAGGGAGGGGGCGCCTTGCAGCCCAGAGTGAACACGACCCCGGTCCCGGCACGGGATGCTGGCAAGGCGGTACGGTGGGGTCGTGACATCTCGATCCGCAGTCCGAGGAGGGAGGCACCGATGATTCTGCTCCGTCGCCTGCTTGGCGATGTGCTGCGTCGGCAGCGCCAGCGCCAGGGCCGCACACTCCGCGAGGTGTCGGCAGCCGCCAGGGTTTCGCTCGGGTACCTCTCCGAGGTCGAGCGGGGTCAGAAGGAGGCGTCCTCCGAGCTGCTCTCCGCCATCTGCGACGCACTCGACGTGCGGATGTCGGAGGTCATGCGGGAGGTCAGCGACGAACTGTCGCTCGCCGAACTTGCGGCGATGGCCACCCTCTCGGAGGGTGATCTGCTGAGGCCGGTGCTCGAACCGGTTCCGCTGCCGGCCCCCGGTGTCGACCGGTCCGGTTCCATCGCGCCCAAGGCGGCGATGGACGTGGTGGCGGCCTGACCGGACCTCGACCGTCCCGCACCGCGGGACGCCGGGCGAAGGAGGGCCACGATGCGGAGTGCGCGCAGTGCGCTGCTGTTCGGTGCGACGGCACTGGTCGGCCTGGGCCTGATACTGCTGCTGGTGAGCGGCACCGCCATGCACGGCGGTGCCGCTCTCGGCATGCTCGCGGCCGGGTGGTGGGGGATGGGACTGGTCCCGGTGCACGTCCGGACCGCGCCGCCGGAGCCGGCCGCGCGGCGCCGGGCGGTGCCGGAGCCGCCGGGCCCGCCCGGGGCGGTGCGGGCTCCCTCGGACGGGTGAAGCGGCGCCCGGCTACCGCAGCCGGTAGCCCTTCGGGGTGGGGTGGAAACCGGCCGTCTCCAGCAGGGGGCCCAGGGGGCTGGTGAGGGCCGGGTGGCCGTTGACGCGCTCGATGGTGAGCGGACCGGCCAGCGCGGACAGCGCCGCGGACAGCGCCGGGCCCTCCTCGGCCCAGGCGAGCAGGGACTTGCCGCCGCGCTCCAGGTAGAGCACCAGCTCGCCGTCGGCCAGGGCGACCAGTGAACCGGCCTTGCGGCCGGGGCGGTGCGCGGCCGCGGTGTCGGACGGCGGCTCGGGCCAGGGCAGGGCCGCGCCGTACGCGTTGGCGGGGTCGGCGGCGGCCAGCACCAGGGCCTGCGGGCCCTGCGCGGCCCCCGGGGCGGACCACTCCTCGCCGCCCGCCCGCTCCAGCCGGGAGCTGACCGAGCGCAGCCGGTCCGCGGCGCCGTCCATGGCGAACTGGGCGCCGCCGAGGCCCTCGACGAAGTACCCCCGGCGGGCCCGGCCGCGCTCCTCGAACGCCGACAGCACCCGGTAGACGCCCGCGAAGCCGCCCGGGACGCGCTCGGCGGCCACCGTGCCCCTGGTCAGCACGCCGTGCCGGTCCAGCAGGGCCTGCGCCCGGGCCGCGGCCCGCGCCGTCGCCCGCCGTCGAGCGCGGGCAGCAGCGACCAGCGGCCGGCCGCGGTCGGCGGGCCGGTGCGGGAGGACGGGCGGGCCAGGCCCCGGGCCGCGCCGCCGTAGCGACCGCGCGGGGTGGCGCGCGGGGCGCGGTGCGCGGTGGAGCCGGCGGTGCGGCCGGAGCCGAGCAGGCCGCGCAGCGGGGCCAGCGTGTCGTTGGTGACGTACCCGGCCCAGACCAAGTCCCACAGGGCGTCGGCGATCTCGGCGTCCGGGGTGTCCGGGACGCGCTCGGCGAGCTGGCGGAAGAACGCGCCGTAGCCGCCGGACAGCGCCTCCAGCAGGGCGGTGTGCACCGGGCCCGGGGTGAGCGGCAGCGGCTCGGGGCGCAGCAGGTGCGCGTTCTCCGGCAGGTGCAGGCTGATCCAGCCGTCCTTGCCGGGCAGCGCGCCCGCGCCGGACCAGCCGATCTCGCCGGCCGCCATCAGCTCGTCCAGCAGGGCGGGGGAGTAGTCGGACAGCCGGGCGGGCAGCACGAGCTTCTCCAGGGCGGAGGCGGGCAGCGCGGTGCCCTGGAGCTGCTCGACCACCCGGTAGAGGCCGTCGGCGCCGCGCAGGCGGTGCCCGGCCAGGTGCTGCCACTGCGGGAGGAACGCGGCCAGCGCCTTCGGCGGGACGGCCTCCACCTCCTGCCGCAGGGCGGCCAGCGAGCGGCGGCGCAGCCGGCGCAGCACCTCGGCGTCGCACCACTCCGGGACGGTGGAGGAGCCGTCGGGCCGGAACGCGCCCTGGACCAGGCGGCCGGCGGCGGTGAGCCGGTGCAGGGTGCCGGTGACGACGGCGCTGCCGAGGCCGAAGCGGTCGGCGGCGTCCTGGGCGGTGAACGGGCCGTGGGTGCGGGCGTGCCGGGCCAGCAGGTCGCCCAGCGGGTCCTTGACCGGCTCGGTGAACGCCTCGGGGACGCCGACCGGCAGCGGGGTGCCCAGGGCGTCGCGCAGCCGCCCGGCGTCCTCGATCGCGGCCCAGCGCAGCACGCCGCCGATCCGGACCTGGATCGCCCGGCGGGCGGACTCCAGCTCCAGCGCCCACAGCGGTTCGGCGCCGCGCGCGGACAGTTCGGCCTCGGAGAGCGGGCCGAGCAGCCGCAGCGCGTCCGCGACGCCCTCGGCGTCCCTGATCCGGCGCTCGGGGGTGAGCCGCCGGAGTTCGGCCTCCAGCTCGGCGAGGACCTGCGGGTCGAGCAGTTCGCGCAGCTCGGCCTGGCCGAGCAGCTCGGACAGCAGCCGGGAGTCCAGCGCGAGGGCGGCGGCCCGGCGCTCGGCGATCGGGGAGTCGCCCTCGTACAGGAACTGGGCGACGTAGCCGAACAGCAGGGAGCGGGCGAACGGGGACGGTTCGGGGGTGGTGACCTCGACCAGGCGCACCGCGCGGGACTCCAGGTCTCCCATCAGCTCGACCAGGCCCGGCACGTCGAACACGTCCTGCAGGCACTCGCGGACGGCCTCCAGGACGATCGGGAAGGAGCCGTACTCGGCGGCCACCTCCAGCAGTTGGGAGGCGCGCTGGCGCTGCTGCCACAGCGGGGTGCGCTTGCCCGGGCTGCGCCGGGGCAGCAGCAGGGCGCGGCCGGCGCACTCGCGGAAGCGGGCGGCGAACAGGGCCGAGCCGCCGACCTGGTCGGTGACCAGCTGCTCGATCTCGGCGGCGTCGAAGACCGCGGCGTCGGCGCCGACCGGGGCCTCGTCGGCGGGCGGGGCGGTGGCGGCGGAGGGGATCGCGGAGGGGAGCGCGGCGGGGAAGTCGGCCAGCAGGTCGGCGTCCGGCAGCCGGAGCACGATGCCGTCGTCGGCGTGCATCACCTGCGGGTCCAGGCCGTGCTTCTCGCGCAGCCGGGCGCCGATGGCCAGCGCCCACGGGGCGTGCACCTGGGCGCCGAAGGGGGAGTGCACGACGATCCGCCAGTCGCCGAGCTCGTCGCGGAAGCGCTCGACCACGATGGTGCGGTCGTCGGGCAGGTGGCCGCAGGCCGCGCGCTGCTCGGCGAGGTAGCTGAGCAGGTTGGCGGCCGCCCAGTCGTCCAGCCCGGCGGCGTGCAGGCGCGCGGTGGCAGCGGCGGGCTCCAGAGCGCCGATCTCGCGGACGAACGCGCCCACGGCGCGGCCGAGTTCGAGCGGGCGGCCGAGGGTGTCGCCCTTCCAGAACGGGAGCCGGCCCGGGACGCCGGGGGCGGGGGTGACCAGCACCTTGTCGTGGGTGATCTCCTGGATCCGCCAGGAGGTGGTGCCCAGGGTGAAGACGTCCCCCACCCGGGACTCGTAGACCATCTCCTCGTCGAGCTCGCCGACCCTCCCGCCGCCCTTCTTGGGGTCCGCCCCCGCGATGAAGACGCCGAACAGGCCGCGGTCGGGGATGGTGCCGCCGGAGGTGACGGCCAGCCGCTGGGCGCCGGGGCGGCCGGTGACGGTGCCGGCGACGCGGTCCCAGACCAGGCGGGGGCGCAGCTCGGCGAAGGCGTCGGACGGGTAGCGGCCGGCCAGCATGTCGAGCACGCCGTCGAACGCGGACTGCGGGAGGGTGGCGAACGGGGCGGCGCGGCGGCACAGGGCGAGCAACTCGTCGACGTCCCGGACGTCCAGCGCGGTGATCGCGACCAGCTGCTGGGCCAGCACGTCCAGCGGGTTGCGCGGGACGCGCAGGGCCTCGATCCGGCCGGTGCGCATCCGCTCGGTGACCACGGCGGACTGCACCAGGTCGCCGCGGTACTTGGGGAAGAACACGCCCCGCGAGACGGCGCCGACCTGGTGGCCGGCCCGGCCGACCCGCTGCAGGCCGGAGGCGACCGAGGGCGGGGATTCGACCTGCACCACCAGGTCGACGGAGCCCATGTCGATGCCCAGCTCCAGGCTGGAGGTGGCCACCACGGCGGGCAGCCGGCCGGCCTTCAACTCCTCCTCCACCAGCGCCCGCTGCTCCTTGGAGACCGAGCCGTGGTGCGCCCTGGCCAGCAGCGGCGGGGCGCCCGCGGCGGCGCCCGAGCCGCCCATCAGCTCGGCGGGGGAGTGCGCGGCGGGCAGCGGGGCGCCGGTGGCCCGCTCGTGGGCGATCTCGTTCAGCCGGTTGCACAGCCGCTCGGCCAGCCGGCGGGAGTTGGCGAACACGATGGTCGAGCGGTGCGCCTGCACCAGGTCGACGATCCGCTCCTCGACGTGCGGCCAGATGGAGCCCTGCCGCTGCGGGTCGTCCTCCTCGGCGGGGGCGGCGGGCAGGTCCGCCAGGTCCGGGACGGGGACCACCACGGACAGGTCGAAGCGCTTGTCGCCGCCGGGCCGGACGATCGCCGCGCCGCGCTGCGGGCTGAGGTAGCGCGCCACCTCCTCGACCGGGCGGACGGTCGCCGACAGGCCGATCCGGCGGGCCGGGCGCTCCAGCAGTTCGTCCAGCCGCTCCAGGCTGAGCGCCAGGTGCGCGCCGCGCTTGGTGCCGGCCACCGCGTGCACCTCGTCCAGGATCACCGTGTCGACGCCGCGCAGGGCGTCCCGGGCGGCGGAGGTGAGCAGCAGGAACAGCGACTCGGGGGTGGTGATCAGGATGTCCGGCGGGTGGGTGGCGAACTTCCGGCGGTCGGCGGCCGGGGTGTCGCCCGAGCGGACGCCGACCCGCACCTCGGGCTCCGACAGGCCCAGCCGGACGGACGCCTGCCGCAGGCCGGCCAGCGGGGCGCGCAGGTTGCGCTCGACGTCGACCGCGAGGGCCTTCAGCGGGGAGACGTAGAGCACCCGGCAGCGGCGCTTCGGGTCGGCCGGGGGCGGCTCGGCGGCCAGCCGGTCCAGCGCCGAGAGGAAGGCCGCCAGCGTCTTGCCGGAGCCGGTCGGGGCGACCACCAGCACGTCCGTCCCCAGCCCGATCGCGGACCAGGCCCGGGACTGCGCCTCGGTGGGCGCGGCGAACGCCCCGGTGAACCAGGCCCGGGTGGCCGGGGCGAAACCCTGCAGCGGATCAGCGTCGGAGGTGGCCATGACCCCATGGTGCCCCGACACGCTGACAGGTCACGGAACGGTCACCGTCTGACCCAATCCCGTGCAGCAAATCGTACAAATCGCTCATATCGTGAGGAACCGGACTCGATTCCCGGAGTCCTGCCCTGCCTGACGAGCGGAGAGCGTGCGATGGAGCAGGTGAGCCAGGCCCCCGGCAGCACCCCCGCCACCCGCCGGCGCCGCAGCGTCCGGGTGCTCGGCGCGACGCTGCTCACCGGACTGCTGCTCGGCGGCGCCGTCCCGTACGTGACCGGGAACGGCGGCACCTACCTCAGCTACCTGGTGCTGGACGAGCGCACCGACGCCCGGGGGGCCGAGCACGCCGCCGACCAGGCCCGGGCGCTGGGCGGCAAGGTCGTCCAGGACTACCCGCAGATCGGCGCGGTGCTCGCCTACGCCGGGCCGCAGTTCGCCGAGAAGCTGCGCGGGCGCCCCGGGATAGCCGCCGTCGGAGCCACCCGCACCGTCCCGGTGCCCTCGCCGCCCCGGCCGCTGGCCGGCGCCGAACTCGACACCGGCCGCGGCAGCGGCACCTGGGCGGGCGGCCGGGGCGCCGCCGCGGCGCCCGCCGACGACACCGCCGAGGGCGCCGACGACTCCACCGCCACCGTGCCCGACCCCGGCGAGCGCTCCGACTGGAACCTCGCCATGATCGGCGCGCTCGACCGCCCCGCGGGGAGCACCGCCGCCCTGCTGCGCCCGCCGGTCGCCGAGCACCAGGGCGTGCCGTCCACCGACGGGGCCGCCGTCCTGCCCACCGCCCAGCAGCTGTCCAAGGTCACCGTCGCGGTGCTGGACTCCGGCGTCGACGACACCCACCCCGACCTGCGGGCCGCCGTCGACCCGGCCGCCTCCGCGTCCTGCGCCGACGGCCGCCCCGACTCCCGCAGCGGCGCCTGGCGCCCCGACGACGCGATCAACGAGAGCGGCCACGGCACCCACGTGGCCGGCATCGTCGGCGCCGCCCGCGACGGCCACGGCGTCACCGGCGTCGCCCCCGGCGTGCGGATCGCCGCCGTCCGGCTGCTCGGGCCGCTCGGCCAGTACTACGCCGAGAACATCGTCTGCGGCATGCTCTGGGCCGCCGACCACGGCGCCCGCGCGATCAACGACAGCTACTTCGCCGACCCGTGGAAGTACAACTGCCCCGAGGACGCCGACCAGGCCGCGCTGGCCGCCGCCGTCGGCCGGGCCGTCGCCTACGCCCAGCACAAGGGCGCCGTGGTGGTCGCCTCGGCCGGCAACGACGGCCAGGACCTCAACGCCGGGCGCACCGACCAGCGCAGCCCCAACGACCGCACCACCGGCCCGCCGGAGGACCGGCAGCTGGGCACCGAGTGCATCCGGCTGCCCGGCGAACTGCCCGGCGTGGTCACCGTCACCGCCGTCGACCGCGACGGCCTGCCCTCCGCGTACAGCAACTACGGGCGCGGCAAGGTCTCCATCGCCGCCCCCGGCGGCGACCCCGACGGCGGCACCCAGGGCGCGGTCGTCTCCGACTGGCCCGGCGGCCGGTACGCCGCGCTGGCCGGCACCTCGATGTCCGCCGCGCACGTCACCGGCGCCGTCGCCGTCGTCGCCGCCCGGCACCCCGACTGGGGGCCCGGGCAGATCACCGACGCCCTCTCCAGGGCCGCCGCCGACACCTGCGTGCGCACCCTCCCGTTCGGCTGCCAGAGCCGCGACTACTACGGCGCCGGGATCCTCACCCTGCCCGCCGGCTGACGTCCGGGCGGCGCCCCCCGGTGGCCGATACTGGGGCGCATGAGGCTGACCGAGTTCTGGCGACGGATGTACGAGCACTTCGGCGAGGGGTACGCGGAGTCCTTCGCCCAGGACCACGTGATGGGCGAACTCGGCGGCCGCACCGTCCGGCAGGCGCTGGACGCGGGCTGGGAGGCCAAGGACGTCTGGCGGGTGGTCTGCGTCACGCAGGGGGTGTCGCCGCAACTGAGGTGAGGTTATCCGCCCCGGTGTGGGTGAGACTGTCCCGGTGGCGAGCAGCGCAGAGACCCCCGACCCGACCCCCGACACCGCGCCCGGCACCACGGCCCGGGCCGCCGACGCGGTGGCGGCCGCGGACGCCGGGGGCCCGGACGCCGGGGGCCCGGACGCCGGGGGCGCGGAGACGGCGGCCGCCCGACTGCTGCGCCGGGCCGAGCTCGGCGGCGGCGCGATGCCCCGCTGGCTGCCCAGGGCGATACTGCTGGCGCTGGTCGGCCTCGGGCTGTTCCAGCTCGCCGACTGGGCCTTCCACCAGCTGATCGACCTGTTCGTGATGCTGCTGGTGGCGTTCTTCCTCTCGCTGGCGATGGAGCCCGCCGTCGACCGGATGGCCGCCCGCGGGGTGCGCCGCGGCCTCGGCACCTTCCTGGTCTTCATCGGCCTGGCCCTCGCGGTGGCCGGCTTCCTGGCCTCGCTCGGCACCCTGCTGGTCGACCAGATCACCCAGATCGCCGGGAAGCTGCCGCAGCTGCTCCAGGACCTGATCAACTGGATCAACCACACCTTCCACACCGAGCTGTCGCTCGACCAGCTCCAGCACCAGGTGCTCCAGGACTCCGGCACCATCGAGAAGTACGCCCAGCAGGCCGCCGACAACGTCTGGGGCGTCACCGGCACCGTCATCGGCGGGCTGTTCCAGGCCTTCACCGTCGGCCTGTTCACCTTCTACTTCACCGCCGAGGGCCCCCGGGTGCGGCGCACCGTCTGCTCGCTGCTGCCGCCGTCCAAGCAGGGCGAGGTGCTGCGGGCCTGGGAGATCGCGCTCGCCAAGACCGGCGGCTACCTGTACTCCCGGGCGCTGCTCGCGCTGATCTCCACCCTCGGGCACTGGGCGTTCTTCGCCTTCATCGACCTGCCGTACGCGGCGGCGCTGGCCGTCTGGGTCGGCGTCATGTCGCAGTTCGTGCCCACCATCGGCACCTACCTGGCGGGCGCGCTGCCGGTGCTGGTCGGACTGACCGTGCGGCCGGTGGACGCGCTGTGGGTGCTGGTCTTCGTCACCGTCTACCAGCAGATCGAGAACTACCTGCTGCACCCGCGGATCACCGCGAAGACCGTGGACGTGCACCCCGCCGTCGCGTTCGGCGCGGTGATCGCGGGCGCCGCCCTGCTCGGCGCGGTCGGCGCGCTGATCGCCATCCCGGTCGCCGCGACGCTGCAGGGCTTCGTCGGGACGTACGTGCGCCGCTACGAGGTCGAGGACGACCCGCGGATCGACCGCGGCGAGGAGCGCCGCGAACGGCGGCGGCACACCGTGCGCCGGCTGCGGCGGATGGTCTCCGGCGGGACGGGCGACGGGGGCCGCGGCGGGAATGGTGGCGGGAACGGCGGCGGTCGGCGTTCGGGCGGCTCCGACGGTGGCGGGGCGGACGGTGGCGGGGCGGGCCGTGGGCGGCGAGAGGACCCGCCCGGCGAGTGAGCGGCTCCGCGCTCCGGACCACGGACTCGGGCACGGCAGGGCCCCGCCCGCCGCGGGGGCCCGGCGGCGGTCAGGGCAGCAGGACGGTGCGCACGCCCGGGGCCTCGGGGGCGGTCCACACCGTCTCCACGTCGGCGAGCGGCGCGGTCCGGGCGGGGACGGTGAGCCGGCCCTGGTCGATCTCCTCGATCAGGGAGGGCAGTTCGGCCAGGTAGGCCCGGGTGGAGACGGCGCCCTGGCCGTTGCCCTGGAGGCGCAGGTCGGCCGAGCGCAGCAGGACCGAGGGCAGGTCGAGCGAGGGGCCCGCCACCGAGCCGATCTGCACCCAGTCCAGCGTCCGGCTCCGGTCCGACCTGGCCCGCAGCAGGGCCGACATCGCGGCGGCGGCCGGCTCGCCCCACAGGTAGTCGAGCACCACGTCCACCTCGGCGGCGGCCTCCGCCAGGGCCGCTGCGGTGGCGTCGGCGTCGGCGGTGAGCGCGACGGCCGCGTCCGCCCCCAGGCCGGGCAGGGCCGCCAGCCGCTCCGGATCGCGGCCGGCGCCCACCACCCGGCCGGCCCCGAGGCGCCGGGCGACCTGGACCGCCATCCGCCCGGCGTTGCCGGTCGCGCCCAGCACCAGGACCGACTGCCCCGGCCGGAGCGGAACGCGGCGGCGCAGTGCCACCCAGGACGACATCGCGGGGTTCATCGCGGCCGCGATCCGCACCGGGTCCGTGCCCCCGGGCAGCGGGATGCTGCGGCGGGTGTCGATGACGGTGCGGGTGGCCATCGGGCCGACCAGGTCGTCGTCGGCGACGAAGTACACCGCGGTGCCGTCCGCGCGGCGGCCGACGCCGTCGACGCCGGGGACCATCGGGAGCCGCCCGGTGCTGGTGTAGTGCCGCCCGGACGCGCCGGTGCGCACCCGGGGGTGCAGGCCCACGGCGAGGACGTCGACCAGTGCGTGGTCCTCGTCGGTCGGCGCCGGGAGGTCGAAGGGGCGGTAGCGGGGCGGGCGGTCGAACGAGTCGACGACGGCGGCGCGGATCTCCACGGGGTTCCTCCAGGGATTGGTTTGTGCCACGTACCAAAAGTAGTACGTGGCGCAAACCTTTTCAACTATGATCGGGCCCATGACTTCCTCCGAGGGCGCCCGGCCTGCCTCCGCTCCTGCTTCTGACCCTGCCGCTGTGGCGGACCTCGGCCTGGTCGACGGGCTGGCCCAGCTCACCTTCCTCGTCCACGGCGCCCTGGCCGAGATCGCGGCCCGGCAGGACCTGTCGATGATCCAGGTCCGGCTGCTCGGCGTGCTCCGCGACCGCGCGCCCGCCATGCGGGAACTGGGCCGGCTGCTGGGTCTGGACAAGTCCTCGGTCACCGGCCTGGTCGACCGGGCGCAGCGCCGCGGCCTGGTGGTCCGCGAGGCCAGCGCCACCGACCGCCGCTCCTACCGGGTCTCCGCGACCCCCGCGGGGCGGGAGCTCGCGGAGCGGGTCGCGGCGGAGTTCGCCGGGCGGATCGACGCCTTCGCGGCGGCGCTGACCGGGGACGAGCGGCGCCTGCTGGCCGGACTGGCCACCCGGGTCGTCGCGGCGGACGCCCACCGGCACGGCGTCGACCTGCGGCCCGGGGGCGACCTGCGGCCGGGCGGGAGCTGAGCGGGGCCGGCGGCGCGGCGGACGTGGAGCCGGCCGACGTGGAGCCGGGCGGTGTTGAGGCGGGCGGTGTTGAGGCGCGGCCTCGTCCGGGCGGGGCGGGGGTGGGGAGCCGGGCTCCGGAGGGTGGCGGCGCGGGGGCCCGGGCCGGGGTGGGTGTCGGGGCGTGGCCGGGCCCCGGGGGTGCTGAAGTGGGGCCCGGGGGCGGGCTGTTGGGCCGGGGCCCGCGGCCCGGCGGGGTGCCGGGCGGGTCAGGCGAAGGGGCCCTCGGTGGTGAAGCGGCGCAGGTGGCGGGCGAAGTCCTCGGCCTCGCCCGGCGGCCAGTCGGCGAGGCCCTCGGTGATGCGGTCGGTCAGGCGGCGGCGGAGTTCCGCGACGGCCTGTTCGCCCTGCGGGGTCAGTACCAGCAGGTGGGCGCGGCGGTCGGCCGGGTCCGGCTCGCGGCGGATCAGGCCCGCCTCCTCCAGGCGGGAGGCCCGGCGGGTGGTGCCGGAGCGGTCCAGTCCGATCTCGGGCGCCAGGTCGGCGGCGCTGTGCGGCCCGGTGCGGGCCAGCGCGCTGAGGACCGGGTAGGTCAGCTCGTCCAGGGCCGGCCCGAGGCCCTCGGTCAGCTGCCGGTGCAGCCGGACCCGGGTGGTGCGGCGGAGCAGGACGCCGAGTGCTTCGGCGATGGCGGTGCCCGTCTCGGTCTCCATGCCCGCCAGATTAGCGTGCGCGGCGCACGTTTTTTCGGCCCAGATGCGTGCGCGGCGCACGCATCTGGGCTAGAGTTCCGGAAGAAGCGTGCGCCGCGCACGCATTTTGATCCGTATTGACGGAAGGACCCCGCCATGACCCGCACCGGCATCGAGGCCGCGCTCACCGACCTCCTGCTCGACCGCGACCTCACCGTCGCCGAGGCCGCCGACCGCCACTTCGCCCCCGACTACCGCCAGCGCACCGACGGCGAGTGGGCCGACCGCGCGCAGTTCGTCGACCACATCGCCCACCTGCGCGGCGTCGTCGCCGGGGGCCGGTTCGAGGTCCACGAGGAGTTGCGCGACGGCGACCGCTACGCGGACCGGCACACCGCGCACCTGGTCAAGGCCGACGGCTCCACCGTGCGCATGGAGGTCTACGTGTTCGCCGAGCTGGCGGCGGACGGCCGGTTCCGCCGGATCGAGGAGACCACCCTGCTGCTGGACGGGGCCGAGGCCGACCGGGGCATGGGCAGCGCCCGCTGAGCCGGTGCGGCGCGGCGGTGCGGGAGACGGGGCGGCTGAGGTGCGAGACTGGAATCGAACGTATGTTCTTTGTACTCTTCGGCGCGGAGTTTTCCACAGGCCGAGCCCGTCCGGGGCCGATTGTCGGTGGGACGCGCTAGCGTCGGTGACGATGAAGCGCACAGGACAGAACCCGAGGGTGGAAGCCATGGCAGGAACGGATCGCAAGAAGGCCCTGGAGGTCGCACTCGCCCAGATCGAGCGGCAGTTCGGCAAAGGCTCGGTGATGCGCCTCGGCGAGAAGGCGAACGAACCGGTCGAGGTGATCTCCACCGGGTCCACCGCCCTCGACGTGGCGCTCGGCGTGGGCGGCATCCCGCGCGGCCGCGTGGTCGAGATCTACGGCCCGGAGTCCTCCGGCAAGACCACCCTGACCCTGCACCTGGCCGCCAACGCCCAGAAGGCCGGCGGCATGGTCGCCTTCGTCGACGCCGAGCACGCGCTCGACCCCGAGTACGCCAAGAAGCTCGGCGTGGACACCGACGCCCTGCTGATCAGCCAGCCGGACACCGGCGAGCAGGCGCTGGAGATCACCGACATGCTGATCCGCTCCGGCGCGATCGACCTGGTGATCATCGACTCGGTGGCCGCGCTGGTGCCGCGCGCCGAGATCGAGGGCGAGATGGGCGACTCGCACGTCGGCCTCCAGGCCCGCCTGATGAGCCAGGCGCTGCGGAAGATCGCCGGTGCGCTGAACCAGTCGAACACCACCGCGATCTTCATCAACCAGCTGCGCGAGAAGATCGGCGTGATGTTCGGTTCGCCGGAGACCACCACCGGTGGCCGCGCGCTCAAGTTCTACGCCTCGGTCCGCCTCGACATCCGGCGCATCGAGACCCTGAAGGACGGCACCGAGGCGGTCGGCAACCGCACCCGCGTCAAGGTCGTCAAGAACAAGGTCGCCGCGCCGTTCAAGCAGGCCGAGTTCGACATCCTCTACGGCGTCGGCATCAGCCGCGAGGGCGGCCTGATCGACATGGGCGTAGAGCACGGCTTCATCCGCAAGTCCGGCGCCTGGTACACCTACGAGGGCGACCAGCTGGGCCAGGGCAAGGAGAACGCCCGCAACTTCCTGAAGGACAACCCGCAGCTGGCGGACGAGATCGAGGCCAAGATCAAGGGCAAGCTGGGCATCGGCCCGAAGCCCCCCGAGGCCGAGGGCGAGGTCGCCCCCGCCGTGGAGATCCCGGCCGCCGCGGCCCCCGCGAAGGCCGCGGCCAAGAAGACGGCGGCCGCCGCCAAGAGCTGATCCGTTGACACCGCACCAGACCCACCACCCGACACCGGGCCCGTCCGAGGACGAGCCCGGTGCGGGCGTTTCCGGGCACGAGGACGAGAACGAGTACGGCCCGCCGGACTGGTTCGCGGCCGCGGCCGAGGAGCCCGGCCCCGAGCCGGAGCCGGTCGGCCCGCCGGACTGGTTCGCGGCGGCGGCGGAGCCCGCGCAGCCGGTGGCGGGCACCGCGCGGGCGGCGCGCCCGGCGCGGGCCGCGGCGGAGGAGCCCGCGGCGGCCGAACTGCCCGGGCTGGTCCGGGCGTCCGAGCTGCCCGGCGGCCGCCGCCGACGGCGCAGCGCGCTGGGGAGCTGCCGAGACGCCGCCGCCGACGGCGGAGCGGCCACGCGCCCGGCGGCGGACGAAGGCCGAGCGGCCCGAACGGACGGAGCGGACGGAGCGGGTCGATGAGGCGGACGGGCCGCGGGAGGCCCGGCAGCCGCGGCGCGGGCGGGCCGCGGTGCCGGAGGGCGATCCGGCGGAGCGCGCCCGGGACGTCTGCCTGCGGCTGCTCACCGGGGCCGCCAAGTCCCGCAAGCAGCTGGCCGACGCGCTGCGCCGCAAGGAGATCCCGGACGAGGTCGCCGCGCAGGTGCTGGACCGGCTGGAGGAGGTCGGCCTGATCGACGACGCCGCCTTCGCCGAAGCCTGGGTGGAGTCCCGGCACGCGGTGCGCGGGCTGTCCCGGCGGGCACTGGCCCAGGAGTTGCGCACCAAGGGCGTCACCGGGGAGACCGCCGAGCGGGCCCTGCTGCAGGTGGACGCCGACGACGAGACCGAGGCCGCCCGGGCGCTGGTGGCGCGCAAGCTGCGCTCCACCGCCGGGCTGGAGCGGGGCGTGCGGACCAGGCGGCTGGTCGGGGTGCTGGCCCGGCGCGGCTACGCCGAGGGCCTGGCGTTCCGGGTGGTGCGCGAGGCGCTGGACGCCGAGGGCGAGACGGCGGAGGACTGGCCGGAGGAGGGGGAGGACTGAGCGCGGGCCCCGCCCGGCCGGGGCTTGAGGATGGTGCGATGGGATGACCGGTGATCAGATCGTCGGAGCCAATTCTCGATCGCATCTTGACCGTTTCGTAACCTCGGCCTAGCCTCACACTCAGTGGCAGGACGATCGCGGAGGTCGCCTCAGCGGCAGCGTGAGCAGGACGGGGAGTGGCCGGATGGGCATCGCTCAGGGCACCGAAACGGGTTCCTCCCTGCTGCTGGCGGCCGGAGTGCTGATCGGCGCCCTGGTGCTGGTGCTGGCCGGCGGCTTCCTGATGCTCCGCCAGCGCCGGGCCGAACTCGACCGCCGCGAGGAGCGGTTGACCTCCGAGCTGCACCGCCTGCACCTGCACGAGGACGAACTCGCCGCCCGCGCCGCCGACTCCGAGCGGGTGCGCGGCGAACTCGCCGACCAGGCCGTGGAGAACCGCGTGCTGCTGGAGCGCACCGCCGGGCTGACCGCCGCGCAGGCCCGTGAGGAGATCGTCCGGGCCGCCGAGTCGGAGGCCCGCCGGGAGGCCGCGCTGACCGTCCGGGAGATCGAACGGCGGGCGGTCACCGAGGGCGAGGGCCGGGCCCGGGAGATCATCGCCGCGTCCATCCAGCGCCTGGCCGCCGAGCACACCGCGGACACCGTGGTCACCACCCTGCGGCTGCCCAGCGAGGACATGAAGGGCCGGGTGATCGGCCGGGAGGGCCGCAACATCCGCGCCTTCGAGGCCGTCACCGGCGTCAACCTGATCGTCGACGACACCCCCGGGCTGGTGCAGCTCTCCTGCTTCGACCCCGTCCGGCGGGAGAGCGCCCGGCTCACCCTGGAGGCGCTGCTGGTCGACGGGCGGATCCACCCCGCGCGGATCGAGGAGGCGCACGAGCGCAGCCGGGCCGAGGTCGAGCGGCTGTGCGTGCGGGCCGGGGAGGACGCGCTGCTGACCGTCGGGATCGGCGCGGGCGGCGAGATGTCGCCCGAACTGGTCCGCACGCTGGGCACGTTGCGCTACCGCACCTCGTACGGGCAGAACGTGCTCGGGCACCTGGTGGAGTCGGCGCACCTGGCCGGGATGATGGCCGCCGAGCTCGGGGTCGACCCCGAGCCGGTGCGGCGGGCCGCGCTGCTGCACGACATCGGCAAGGCGCTCAGCCACCGGGTGCCGGGCAGCCACGCCGCGATCGGCGCGGAGTTGGCCCGCCGGCACGGCGAGGCCGAGGAGGTGGTGCACGCGATAGCGGCCCACCACGGCGAGATCGAGGCGAAGACGGTGGAGGCCGTGCTCACCCAGGCTGCCGACGCCTGCTCGGCCGGGCGGCCGGGCGCGCGCAAGGAGTCGGTGGAGGCGTACGTGCGCCGGCTGGAGCGGCTGGAGGAGATCGCCCGGGCGCACGAGGGGGTCACCAAGGTGTACGCGATGCAGGCCGGGCGGGAGGTCCGGGTCATGGTGCAGCCCGAGGCCGTCGACGACCTGCGGGCCCAGGAGATCGCCCGGGAGGTCGCCCGGCAGGTGCGGGAGGAACTGACCTACCCGGGGCAGATCCGGATCACGGTGGTGCGGGAGTCGCGGGCGACCGAGGTCGCCCGGTAGCGGAGCGGGCGGGGCGCCCCCGGCGGGCGGTCGGCCGCCGGGGGCGCGGTCCTGCCCCGGGCGCGGTCAGCCCTTGGCGTCCTGCTGTTCCAGGCCCGGCTTGGGGGTGAGCGGGGCGGTGAGGGCGTGCAGGGTCTCGGGGTGGAGGCCGGGGGTGGTGCCGAGCAGGTGGCCGTCGGGGCGGACCAGCAGCACGGTGTGCGGGGCGGCGCCCGGGTAGCCGTCGGTGACCAGGACCTCGGCGGGGACGGGGAGGGCGGCGGCGAGTTCGGCGAGGCGGGGCATCAGACCGGCGCCGAGCCAGTGCTCGGCGGACCAGACGGTGGTGCCGGGCGCCACCAGGAGCAGCAGGAAGGGGCCGCCGAGCCGGGCCCGGAGGGTGTCCGCGGTGCCGTCGGCGGTGACCACCGGGAGGTCGGGGACCAGGACGCCGGGGGCGGTCGCCGGGAGCTGCTCGGTGAGCGAGGTGCCGCGGCCGGAGCCGCGCTGCTCGGGGACGCGGTGGACGACGCCGGAGGGCGCGGCCGGGTAGGCGGGGGCGCCGCCGAAGCGGCCGGTGCCGAGCTGGCCGTCGGCGAGCAGCGGGGCGTGCTTGCGGAAGGAGCCGGACAGCAGCGAGCGCCGGGTCTCGGCCCAGCCGCGCAGCGGTCGCAGCAGCGGCATGCTCTGGTCGACGGCGCGCAGCCGGGCGCCGACCGCGCCGCGGCGCTCGGCCTCGTAGCCGTCGAGCAGGGCGCGGTCGGCGCGGTCGCCGCCGGGCGGCAGGTGCCAGGCGAGGGCGAGCCGCCAGGCCAGGTTGTCGGCGTCGCGCAGGCCGTCGGCGAGGTTCTGCATGCCGAGCGCGCCGTGCAGGTGGGCGGCGTCGCCGGCCAGGAAGCCGCGGCCGGTGCGGAAGCGGGCGGCCAGCCGCTGCTGGTAGGTGTGGTCGGCGGCGGCGAGCAGTTGGTGGGGCGGGAGTTCGCCGCACCAGCCGGTGAGCGCCGAGGTGACCCGGGTGAGCAGGGTGTCGCCGGTGACGATGCCGGGCCAGGTGGCGTGCGGGTCGACCGGCTCGGTGGGCTGGGGGCGGCCGGGGGGCAGCCGCCAGTCGAGCCGCCACAGGCCGTCGGGCAGCGGGCGGGCGGAGGCCTCGCGGTCGCCGCGCCACGGGGGTTCGCGGTGCAGCCGGGCCTCGCCGGGGAAGGGCAGGTCGACCCGGACGGTGGCGACGGCGTGCCGGTCGACGGCGGGACGGCCGGGGAAGCGGACCTTGAGCAGCTTGCGGACGGTGGAGCGGGCGCCGTCGCAGCCGACCAGGTGGCTGCCGCGCCACCAGGCGTCCTGGCCGGCGGAGGTGGTGCGCACCGTCACCCCGTCGCGGTCCTGGGCGAGTTCGACCACCTGGTGGCGCGGCAGCAGCCGGATCAGCGGGGTGGCGGCGACGGCGTCGCGCAGGCCGCGCTGCAGGCGGTGCTGGGCGAGGTGCAGGACGGGCTCGCCGTCCAGCGGCAGGCGCAGCACCTCGGCGCGGCGGCGCCAGATGGTGAAGGCGTCCCAGCGGGCCGCGTCGGAGACGACCCTGGTGTAGCCGATCCGGGCCAGGAAGGCGGCGGTGTCGCCGCCGAGCACGACGGTGCGGGGGCTCTCGGCGCTGACGCCGGTGCCCTCGTCCAGGACGGTGCTGGGGACTTCGTTGCGGGCCAGGGCGAGCGCCAGGGCGAGGCCGACCGGCCCGGCCCCGACGATGATCACCGCGTCCATGCCGGGGCCTTCGGGCGGGCGGCTTCGGCCGCCGGTGCGTCATATGCCGGGTGGGAGGTCCCAGGTGGTGTCACGAAGAGCAATGCAACAGATCACCTGGGTGTCCGTCAAGCAGCGGATGTGCCGCGCCGGTTCGCGCCGCGGCGGCCGCGGGACTCGATCCAGCGGGCCAGGCCGCTGAGCGCGAGGCACATCGCGATGTAGATCGGGGTGATCACCAGGACGACCGGGATGTACGGGTAGCCGTCGGAGTTGGAGGCGATCCACTTGCCGACGAACAGCAGCTCCGGGTACGTGATGATGTAGCCGAGCGAGGTGTCCTTGAGCGTGACGACCAACTGGCCGATGATCGCGGGCAGCATCGCCCGGACCGACTGCGGGACGAGCACCAGGCTCATCACCTGGGTCTTGCGCAGGCCCAGCGCGTACGCGGCCTCGCCCTGGCCGCGCGGGACGGCGTTGATGCCGGAGCGGATGATCTCGGCCTGCACGGCGCCGTTGTACAGCACCAGGCCGAGGACCAGGCCCCACATCGGTTCGGAGGTGAACACCGCCTGGTACAGCGCGAAGATCATGATCACCAGCGGCATGGCCCGGAAGAACTGGACCACCGCGGTGGACACCGCGCGCACCGGCCGGTGGTCGGAGAGCCGGCCGGCGGCGAGCAGGACGCCGAGCACCAACGAGCCGACCGCGGCCAGGCCGAAGGCCTTCAGGGTGGCCAGCACGCCGTCGAGGATGCGCTGCTGGACGGTGTTGTACTCGAAGGACTCCCACAGCGCGCCGTCGAACTGGCCCTGGTCGGCCAGCGTGGCCACGACCCACCAGAGCAGCCCGGCGATGCCCAGCGCGCCGAGCACGCCGGCCAGCAGGTACCGCCGCCGGGCCCGCGGGCCCGGGACGTCGTACAGGACGGAGGCGGTGCGGGCGCTCATCGGGCCACCGCCGTGCGCCGCTCCAGGGCGGAGAAGACCGCGCCGACCGAGAAGCTGATCACCAGGTAGGCCAGGGCGACCCAGAAGAAGATGGCGAAGATGGCGTAGCCCTTCTCGGTCAGGGTCTTCTGGACGCCGAACAGCTCGAACACGTTGAACGCGCCGGCGACGGCCGAGTTGCGGGGCAGCGCGATGAACACCGAGCCCATCGGCGCGAGCACCGACCGGGCGGCCTGCGGCAGCACCACCAGGCCCAGCGTCTGGCCGAAGCCCATGCCCAGCGAGCGGGCGGCCTCGGCCTGGCCCAGCGGCACGGTGTTGATGCCCGCGCGCAGCACCTCGCAGACGAAGCTGCCGGTGTAGATGCTGAGCGCGGCCACCGCCGCGGTGAAGCTGCTGATGTGCACGTCCAGCCGCGGCAGCACGAAGGTCACCGCGAAGAACATCAGGGTCAGCGGGGTGTTGCGGAAGATCGTCACCCAGGCGGTGCCGAAGGCCCGCAGCACCGGGACCGGCGAGACGCGGAAGGCCGCCAGCACGAAGCCCAGCAGCAGGGCGAACAGGGCGCTGAGCGCGCTCAGTTCGAGCGTCCCCAGGAACCCGCGGGCGAACAGCGAGAAGTTGCCGTCCTCGAACGGTATGCCCATGCCGGCGGCCCTCCTTTCTCGGTATCGGTGGGGCGGGCGTCAGGCGGCGGTGGTCGGGTCCAGGTCGGGGATCGCCGGCGCGTCGGAGCCGGACAGGCCCAGGGTGGCGTCGTACGCCTTCTTCCAGTCGCCGTTCTCCTCGTGCTTCTTGAGGGCGTCGTTGATCGCCTTCTGCAGCACCGCGTCGCCCTTCTTCAGGCCGATGCCGTAGCGCTCCTTGGAGAACGGCTCGCCGACGACCTTGAGCTTGCCCTGGTTCTTCGCGGCGTAGCCCTTGAGGATCGCGTCGTCGGTGGTGACCGCGTCGACCTCCTTGGTGAGCAGCTTCTCCACGCAGAGCGAGTAGCTGTCGAAGGTGGTGATCTTGGGCTCGAAGCTCTTGATGTTGTCGACCGAGGTGGAACCGGTGACGGTGCAGACCGACTTGCCCTTGATGGTGGTCTTGTCGGTGATGTCGGTGTTGTCCTTGGTCACCAGCAGCGACTGGCCGGCGATGTAGTACGGGCCGGCGAAGTCGATCTGGGCCTTGCGCTTGTCGTTGATCGAGTAGGTGCCGACGTAGTAGTCGACCTGGCCGCCGGACAGCGAGGTCTCGCGGGCGCTGGAGTTGATCGTGGTGAACTCGATCTGGTCGGCCGAGAAGCCGAGGTCGGCGGCGACCATCTTGGCGATCTCGATGTCGAAGCCGTTGCGCTTGCCGGTCTGCACGTCCTCGAAGCCGAGGAACGGCTGGTCGGACTTGGCGCCGATGCGCAGCTTGCCGTTCTTCTTGGCTTCGGTCCACACCGGCGAGCCGTCCAGCTTGGCGTCGGCGTTCACCTGGTAGGTCGGCAGCTGCGGGGCGGCCGAGCCGCTCTTGGCGCTGTCCGAGCTGGGCGATCCGTCCTTGCCGCAGGCGGCGACCGCCGTCAGGGCGAGCACGGACAGGGCGGCGGCTACGGTACGACGGGCCTTCATGCGGTCGTTCTCTCCTCGGTAGGGGCCATCGCTGGCTCCGGGCAAATGCGAACTGACGCTAGATCACGGTGTGGCTCAGTGGTGCAGGATCTTCGAGAGGAAGTCCTTCGCGCGGTCGCTGCGCGGCGCGGTGAAGAACGCCTCGGGGGTGTTCTGCTCGACGATCCGGCCGTCCGCCATGAACAGGACGCGGTTGGCGGCCGAGCGGGCGAAGCCCATCTCGTGGGTCACCACGACCATGGTCATCCCCCTGGCGGCGAGCGAACGCATCACCTCCAGCACCTCGTTGACCATCTCCGGGTCGAGGGCCGAGGTGGGTTCGTCGAACAGCATCACCTTGGGGTCCATCGCCAGCGCGCGGGCGATCGCCACCCGCTGCTGCTGGCCGCCGGACAGCTGGGCGGGGAACTTGTCGGCCTGCGCGCCGACGCCGACCCGGTCCAGCAGCTCGCGGGCGGTCCGCTCGGCCTCGTCCTTCGGCACCCGGCCGACCTTCACCTGGGCCAGCACCACGTTCTGCAGCACCGTCTTGTGCGCGAACAGGTTGAAGGACTGGAACACCATGCCGACCTGGGCGCGCAGCCGGGCCAGCTCGCGGCCCTCGGCGGGCAGCGGGCGGCCGTCCACCTCGATCGTGCCGGAGTCGATGGTCTCCAGCCGGTTGATGGTGCGGCACAGCGTGGACTTGCCGGAGCCGGACGGGCCGATCAGCACCACGACCTCGCCCTGCGCGATCTCCAGGTCGATGTCCTGCAGCACGTGCAGCGCGCCGAAGTGCTTGTTCACCCCGCGCATGGACACCAGCGGGGTGGTCCGGCCGCCCTCCGCCTGCTGCGGGTCGGCGCTGTTCTCGGTCATCGCGGCTCGCTCCCTCGTCCTCCGGACCCGGGCCAACTCGCGGGGGCCGCGCAGCCGGTGATGGTCCGTCTGATGTCCGGAGGCCGGAGCCGGCGGAGCCCTCGGCCCCCGGACTGGGGCGACTTTAGACAGGTACACGACCCCTCGTCAGCCGATCTGAGCTGAACTTGAGGATCACGGTTCGGCTACGCCGGGTAGTCGAGGGGTAGCGGATACCGGCTGGGTAACGGACCGGGCGACCCGGTTGACCGGGTGACGCCGAATGGGCATGGATGCCAGGATGGCCCGGTCCCGGGGACCGCGCCGCGGAGCCAGCCCGAACGAACGCCGCCGGAAAGGGGACCCGATGCGCCTGCTCCTGGTCGAGGACGACGACCGCGTGGCCGCCGCCCTGGTCGCGGTGCTGAGCCGGCACGGCTTCCAGGTCCGGCACGCCCGCAGCGGCCACGAGGCCCTGGACGCGCTCGTCCCGGACGGCAGCGACCCGTACCGGGTGGTGCTGCTCGACCTCGGGCTGCCCGACCGGGACGGCTTCGAGGTGTGCAGCCGCATCCGGGCCGGCAGCGGCGTACCGGTGATCATGGTGACCGCGCGGGCCGACATCCGCTCCCGCATCCACGGCCTCAACCTCGGCGCCGACGACTACGTGGTCAAGCCCTACGACATGGGCGAGCTGCTGGCCCGGATCCACGCGGTGGCCCGCCGCGGCACCCCCAGGCCCACCGAGGAGCACGGCCCCGAACCGGCCGGACCGCTCGCCTCCCGCGGCATCGAGATCGACCGCGAGCGCCGCCGGGTCAGCGTCGAGGGCCGCGACGTCCCGCTCACCCGCAAGGAGTTCGACCTGCTGGCGCTGCTCGCCCAGAGCCCCGGCGTGGTCTACCGGCGCGAGCAGATCTTCAGTGAGGTCTGGCGCTCCGGCTGGGAGGGCAACGGCCGCACCCTGGAGGTGCACATCGGCTCGCTGCGCACCAAGCTCGGCCTGCCCGGCCTGGTCGAGGCCGTCCGCGGCGTCGGCTACCGGCTGACCCCCGACCAGCCGGAGAGCGGCGACGGCACCGCCCCCGGCAGCGGCCCGGCGGAGCGCTGACCGTCCGTGCGCAACCGCCTGCTCGGCATCCTGATCGCCCTGATGGCCTGCGTGCTGGCCGCCCTCGGGGTGCCCCTGGCCTACCTGATCGCCGCCTCCGAGCAGTCCAAGGTGGTCGTCGACCGGATCGACGACGCCGCCCGCTTCGCCCAGGACCTGCCCACCCAGGGCCGCCCCAGCGCCAGCGCGGTCAAGGGCGACCCGCAGCCCGGCCCCGGCGACAACGGCCGGCTGCACGCCCTCACCAGCGAGGCCGAGCGCTACCACGAGCTGTACGGCGTCCGGATCGGCGTCTTCCAGCGCGACGGCAGCGCGGTCGCCGCCGCCCCCGAGGGCTGGCGGCCGCCCGCCGCCGGCCCCGGCCGGCAGGCCTACCAGGAGGCCCTGGCCGGTCGCCGCAGCCACAACCCGCCGCAGGTCTGGCCGTGGACGCCCGACCGCACCCTCGCCGTCGCCCTGCCGGTGGTCCGCGACGGCGACGTGGTCGCCGTGGTGCTCACCGAGTCGCCCACCGGCGGCCTGCGCTCGCGCATCCTGCACCGCTGGATGGTGCTGGCCGGCGGCGAGGCGCTCGCCATGATCGTCGCCATCCTGCTCGCCGTCCGGCTCACCGGCTGGGTGCTGCGCCCGGTCCGCACCCTGGACCGGGCCACCCACGACATCGCCACCGGACGGCTCGGCGCCCGGGTCGCCCCCAGCGGCGGACCGCCCGAACTGCGGCGGCTGGCCCGCTCGTTCAACGACATGGCGGACCACGTGGTGCTCGCCATCGACCAGCAGCGGGCGTTCGTCGCCGACGCCTCCCACCAGCTGCGCAACCCGCTCGCCGCGCTGCTGCTGCGGGTCGAGCTGATCGGCCTGGAGCTGCCCGAGGGCCACGAGGAGGAGATCGCCGCCGTCCGCGAGGAGGGCGCCCGGCTGGCCCGGGTGCTGGACGACCTGCTCGGCCTGGCCACCGCCGAGGGCTCCCGGCCCGAGCCCGAACCGGTCGACCTGGCCGAACTCGTCCGCACCCGGGTCGACGCCTGGCAGCCGATGGCCGAGCGGGGCGGCGTCCTGCTGCACTGGGAGGGGCCGCCGATGGCGCACGCCTGGGCCGATCCGATCGGCTTCGGCAGCGCGCTGGACGCCGTGCTGGACAACGCGCTGAAGTTCACCCCGGCCGGCAGCACCGTCCGGGTCGGCCTGCTGATCGGCAAGGCCGAGGTCACCGCCACCGTCACCGACGCCGGCCCCGGCCTCACCGAGGAGGAGCTGGCCCGGGTCGGCGACCGGTTCTGGCGCTCCTCCCGGCACCAGAACATCGACGGCTCGGGCCTGGGCCTGTCCATCGCCCGCACCCTGCTGCTGGCCGGCGGCGGCGCACTGGAGTTCGCGCCCGCCGAGCCGAACGGGCTCACCGTCCGGCTGGTGGTGCCCCGGCGCCGCGGCTGAGGGCGGGGCCGGTCGGCCCGGGGTCTGTGACCGGCTCGGGGCCCGGTCGGCTCAGGGTTTGATCGACAGGTAGTAGCGCTCGGCGCCGACGTGCAGCGGCAGCGGATCGGTGTACACCGCGGTGCGCAGGTCCACCAGCTGCGCGGCGTGCACCTGCCGGCCGATGTCGTCCCGGCTGTCGATCACCGCCCGGGTCAGCGCCTCCACCAGCGCCGGGTCCACGTCCGCCCGGGTCACCAGCAGGTTGGGCACCGCCACCGTGGGCACCGCCACCCGCTCCGGCTGCACGTCCGGGTAGGCGTCCGCCGGGATGGTCGCCGCCCGGTACGCGTCCATCCCCGGGCCGGCCAGCTGGTGCAGCGGGTCGGACAGGTCGCCCATCGGCACGATCCGGATCGGCGTGCGCTCCGACAGGTCGGACAGCGCGGCCGTCGGCAGGCCGCCCGACCAGAAGAACGCGTCCAGGTCCTTCTTCTGCAGCCCCTCCGCGGCCTGGACGACGCCCACCTGCGCCGACCGCACGTCCCGGTCCGGGTCCAGGCCCGCCGCCTCCAGCAGCCGCCGGGTCACCAGGTTCACCCCCGACTTCTCCTGCCCCACCCCGACCCGCAGCCCGCGCAGGTCGGCCACCGAGTGCACCGGCGAGTCGGCCGGCACCACCAGCTGCATGTAGTCGTCGTACAGCCGGGCGATCGCCCGCAGCCGCGGCTTGCCCGGGCCGTCGAACGTGGCCACCGCGTCCGCCGTGGCGATGGCGAAGTCGTCCCGGCCCGCCACCACCCGCTCCAGGTTGTCCAGCGAGCCCACGGAGTTGTCCAGCTGCACCCGCAGCCCGGGCATGTGCTGGCCCAGGT
This sequence comes from Kitasatospora sp. NA04385, assembly GCF_013364235.1. NCBI lineage: Bacteria > Bacillati > Actinomycetota > Actinomycetes > Kitasatosporales > Streptomycetaceae > Kitasatospora > Kitasatospora sp. NA04385. The sequence goes on from NZ_CP054919.1 coordinate 5,579,068, forward strand.
ACTGCTGCAGCAGCACCCCGTAGCGGTCGTACACCCCGCCGACCACCCCGGTCGCGAACGCCACCCGGCCGCGCGGGCCCGAGGCCGAGGACGCCGAGGACGCCCACCAGCCGCCCGCGCCCGCGGCCACCAGCAGCAGCACCGCGCAGACCCGCAGCAGCCGGTGGCGCAGCGCCCGGCGCAGCGCGGCACCCGGACGGGAGGGGAGGTTCGCAGCAGCCATGCCGTGGATACTGCCAGCCCCCACCGCCCGGCGGGAGGCCCTCCCCGCTGCCCGTACCCTTGGCTCTGTGGGTATGGAGGAGAGCTTGCGAACTTACAAGGTCGTCACGTACGGCTGCCAGATGAACGTCCACGACTCCGAGCGGCTGTCCGGGCTGCTGGAGGAGGCCGGTTACGCCAAGGCCGCCGGCGACGGCGACCCCGACCTGGTGGTCTTCAACACCTGCGCCGTCCGCGAGAACGCCGACAACAAGCTGTACGGCAACCTCGGCCGGCTCGCCCCCGCCAAGCAGGCCAACCGCGGCATGCAGATCGCCGTCGGCGGCTGCCTCGCCCAGAAGGACCGCGAGACCATCGTCCGCAAGGCCCCCTGGGTCGACGTGGTCTTCGGCACCCACAACATCGGCCACCTGCCCGCGCTGCTGGAGCGCGCCGCCGTCGAGCGCAAGGCCCAGGTCGAGATCCTGGAGTCGCTGGAGACCTTCCCCTCCACCCTGCCCACCCGGCGCGAGTCCGCGTACGCGGCCTGGGTCGCGATCTCGGTCGGCTGCAACAACACCTGCACCTTCTGCATCGTCCCCGCCCTGCGCGGCAAGGAGGAGGACCGCCGCCCCGGCGACGTCCTCGCCGAGGTCGAGGCGCTGGTCGCCGAGGGCGTCGTCGAGGTCACCCTGCTCGGGCAGAACGTCAACGCGTACGGCTCCGACCTCGGCGACCGGGAGGCGTTCGGCAAGCTGCTGCGCGCCTGCGGCCAGGTCGAGGGCCTGGAGCGGGTCCGCTTCACCTCGCCGCACCCCAAGGACTTCACCGACGACGTGATCGCCGCGATGGCCGAGACGCCCAACGTGATGCACCAGCTGCACATGCCGCTGCAGTCCGGCTCGGACACCGTGCTGCGCGCCATGCGCCGCTCCTACCGGCAGGAACGCTTCCTCGGCATCATCGAGAAGGTCCGGGCCGCGATGCCCGACGCCGCGATCTCCACCGACATCATCGTCGGCTTCCCCGGCGAGACCGACGAGGACTTCGAGCAGACCCTGCACGTGGTCCGCGAGGCCCGGTTCGCCAACGCGTTCACCTTCCAGTACTCCAAGCGGCCCGGCACGCCCGCCGCCGAGATGGCGGACCAGGTGCCGAAGGCCGTGGTGCAGGAGCGCTACGACCGGCTGATCGCCCTCCAGGAGGAGATCTCCTGGGAGGAGAACAAGAAGCAGGTCGGCCGCACGCTGGAGATCCTGGTCGCCGAGGGCGAGGGCAAGAAGGACGACCGCACCGACCGGCTCTCCGGGCGCGCGCCCGACAACCGGCTGGTGCACAGCACGCGGCCCGAGGGCGGCGTCCGCCCCGGCGACATGGTCACCGTCGAGATCACCTACGCCGCCCCGCACCACCTCCTCGCGGAGGGCCCCGCGCTGGGCGTGCGCCGCACCCGGGCGGGCGACGCGTGGGAGAAGCGGCAGGCGGCGCCGGCCGCGAAGCCCGCGGGCGTGATGCTGGGCCTGCCGACGATCGGCGCGCCCCAGCAGACCGCGGCGGCGCCCGGCGGCGACGGCTGCGGCTGCTAGGCGCGGTTCCCCGCGCCCCGGCAGGGGCGTGCGGAACCGCGCGAAGCGGGAGGTGGACGTCCGCAGGACCGCGGGACGGTGCAGGCTCCCGTCCTGCTTCGCGATCCGGCGGTGCGTGCCCGGGCGGCCGCGCGGTTCCCTGCGCCCCGGTTCCGCAGGGTCGGGCTTCGCGGCTGCTGTCGGTGCGCTCCGCGTAGAGTGATCGACATGCTTGCTGCCGCCGCCGTGTGCCCCTGCCCGCCGTTGCTCGTGCCGGAGGTGGCCGCGGGGGCCGCCGGTGAGGCGGCGGAGCTGCGGGGGGCGTGCCTGGCGGCGGTGGGGGAGCTGGCCGGGGCCGACCTGGTGGTGGTGGTCGGGACGGGCGAGCGGGCCGGGGTGTGGACGGAGGGCGGGGCGGGGTCGTTCCGGCGCTACGGGGTGCCGAAGGCGGTGCGGCTGCCGCTGGGCGGGGTGGACGGCCCGGAGCTGTCGCCCGCGCTGACGGTGGGGGCGTGGCTGCTGGAGGAGGCGGGCGTCCGGGTGCCGACGCACGCCGTCGCGGTGCGGCCGGACACCGGGGCCGAGCGGCTGCTCGGCCTGGGCCGGGGGCTGGCCGAACTCGCGGACCGGGTGGGCCTGTTGGTGCTCGGCGACGGCAGCGCCCGGCGCTCGGTGAAGGCGCCCGGGTACCTGGACGAGCGGGCCGAGGGGCACGACCGCGCGGTGGCGCGCGCGCTGGCGGCCGCGGACGCGGCGGCGCTGGCCGGGCTGGACGCGGAGCTGTCGGCGGAGCTGATGGCCGACGGGCGCGCCCCGTGGCAGGTGCTGGCGGGCGCCGCGGAGGGCGCCGCGCTCAGCGGTGAACTGCGCTACGAGGACGCCCCGTACGGCGTCGGCTACCTGGTGGCCTCCTGGCGCTGACGCGCCGGCTCAGCCGTTGGCGGGCGGAACCGGCGGGGTCGGGCCGGTCGGCGGGGTCGGGCCGCCCGCGGTCGGCGGCAGGTCGCCCTGGGGCTTGGCCGCGAAGTCGTCCCGGGCGTGCTTGGTCGCGGAGGTGCCCTTCACGATCTTGTCGGAGTACTTGTGCTTGGTGGCCTTGTCGATCGTCTCACCGGCCTTGTCCACCATGCCGTCGATCTTGTCGCCGTGCTTCCCGGCCAGCTCGCTGGCCTTCTCCTTCAGTTCCTCGGCCTTGCCCTTGAGGTTGTCCATCAGGCCCATGGGTGCACTCCTTGCATTTCGGGTCATTCCCGCACCAGACATAGCTGATCCTCCCCGGACAACGAGGCTGTGACACGGGAGGTGCCCGGCTTTTGCGAGACTGGTGGGGTGAGCGGTTCCTCTTCTTCCTCCTCTCCTGCGCGCCCCCCGGGCCCCGGCGGCCTGCCCCTGGTGGTCTCGGTGGTCGGCCCGACGGCGGCCGGCAAGTCCGACCTGGCGGTGGCGATCGCCCGCGAGCTCGGCGGGGAGGTGGTGAACACCGACTCGATGCAGCTGTACCGGGGCATGGACATCGGCACCGCCAAGCTGACCGTGCCGGAGCGGGGCGGCGTCCCGCACCACCTGCTGGACGTGTGGGAGGTGACCGAGACCGCCTCGGTGGCCGAGTACCAGCGCCTGGCGCGGGCGGAGATGGACCGGCAGCTGGCGGCGGGGCAGGTGCCGGTGCTGGTCGGCGGGTCGGGCCTGTACGTGCGGGCGGCGGTGGACGAGATGGAGTTCCCCGGCACCGACCCGGCGGTGCGGGCCCGGCTGGAGGAGGAGCTGGAGCGGGTCGGCCCCGGCGCGCTGCACCGGCGGTTGGCCGGGCTGGACCCGGCGGCGGCGGAGGCGATCCTGCCCAGCAACGGGCGGCGGGTGGTCCGGGCGCTGGAGGTCATCGAGATCACCGGGCGCCCGTTCACGGCCAGCCTGCCCACCCAGCGCGCGGTGTACGGGGCGGTGCAGCTCGGCGTCCTGGTGCCGCGCCCCGAACTGGACCGGCGGATCGAGCTGCGGGTGGACCGGATGTGGGAGGCCGGGCTGCTGGACGAGGTGCGCGAGCTGGAGAAGGCCGGGCTGCGCGAGGGGCTGACCGCGAGCCGGGCGCTCGGCTACCAGCAGGTGCTGGCGTTCTTCGCGGGGGAGTGCACCGAGGACGAGGCCCGGGCGGAGACCGTCCGGGCGACCCGCCGGTTCGCCCGGCGCCAGGAGTCCTGGTTCCGCCGGGACGACCGGATCCACTGGCTGGAGCGGCCCGAGGGCGCCGATCCGGTCGAGCTGCTGGGCCGGGCACTGGAACTGATCCACCGTTCGCAGGGGCCGGGCGGGACGGGCTGACCGGCGGATTCCGGCTGCCCGGCGACCCGTTCCGGCCAGGCTCGCGGCGTCTGCACCGGCAGACGCAGGTGCAGGAGGTACCGGCGGTCACGGCGGGATCACGTCCTGGCATCGGATCACCCGATCAAGCCGTGCGACGCCCTGTCGAGGTGTTGGTACGTGCCATCATCGGTAGCACCGAGGCCCGGCACGCGGGCCGGCCTCACCGCCCGCGAGCCCCGGAGCTCGTGTCGAGCCGTCAGGGGAGGCCGCGTGTCAACGGGTACCGGCCCCGAAACCGATGAGCTGCTCGGCGACGTCTCCGACGGGTCCGAGACGCTCCCCGAGCTCGCCGTCCCCACCACCTCGTACGCGGTGGCGCTGCCCGCGATCGACGACCTGGCGGCCGCGCCGGGCGTGGTCCACGAGCGGGACATCCGGCCGCGCCGCCGGCTGCGCTGGTGGCAGATCCTGCCGATCGCCGCGACGCTGATGTTCGGCTCGCTGATGTTCGCCTTCCCGCTGGCCTTCGGCAGCGAGGGCGCGACCGCGATGATCGGGATGCTCGGCCTGCTGATCACCGCCGCCTCGGTCGGCTGGGGCGCGATGGCCGCCCGCCGGGCCGGCTACAAGTGGCCGGGCGTGCCGCGCCGGGGCAGCACCGAGCGGGCCGGCTGGAAGGCCATCGTGCTGTACACCCTGCTGGCCGCGGCGGCCGTCGCGCTCGCCCTCTGGCGGGTCGTCCACCTGCGCGGCTAGGGCCGCCCGCGGGAGACCGCCCGGCGCCTGCCGCACCGGCCGCCCGGCCGCCGTCCCGCCGGCCGTCCGGCCCCGTCTCACCAGCCGTCCGCCCGCGCTCCGGGCCGGGCGTCCCCCGTTACCATCGGCGGTGTGAGCGAGCGCAGCGGAACCAGCGGAACGGCCTTCCTCAAGGGGCACGGCACCCAGAACGACTTCGTGATCGTCCCGGACCCGGACGGTCTGACCGAGCTGTCGGCGGCCGACGTCGCCGCCCTGTGCGACCGGCGGGCCGGGATCGGCGCGGACGGCGTGCTGCGGGTGGTCCGCGCGGCGGCCGAGCTCGCCGCGGCGGGGATGGCCGGGCAGGCCGAGTGGTTCATGGACTACCGCAACGCGGACGGCTCGATCGCCGAGATGTGCGGCAACGGGGTGCGGGTGTTCGCCCGCTACCTGGTGCACGCCGGGCACGCGAAGCCGGGCACGCTGGCGGTGGCCACCCGCGGCGGGGTCAAGCAGGTGCGGATCGCCGAGGACGCCCCGGACGGCACCCCGGGCGAGATCACCGTGGACATGGGCCGCGCGGTGTTCCCCGGCCCGGACGGCATCACCGTCACCGTGGACGGGCGCAGCTGGCCCGCGCTGAACGTCAACATGGGCAACCCGCACGCCGTCGCCTTCGTCGAGGACCTGGCGCACGCGGGCACCCTGCTCGACGCCCCGGCCACCGCCCCCGCGGGCGCCTACCCGCAGGGCGTGAACGTGGAGTTCGTGGTGGACCGCGGCGAGCGGCACGTGGCGATGCGGGTGCACGAGCGCGGCTCCGGCGAGACCCGCTCCTGCGGCACCGGCGCCTGCGCCGTCGCGGTGGCGGCGATCCGGCGCGACGGCGCCGACCCGGCGGTCACCGGCGAGGCCGCGCGCTACACGGTGGACCTGCCCGGCGGGCGGCTGGTGATCGAGGAGTTCCCGGACGGCCGGATCGAGATGACCGGCCCCGCGGTGATCGTCGCGGAGGGCGTGCTGGTCTGACGGCGGGCCGTCTCCCCGACGGCGGGCCGTTTCCCTGACGGCAGGTCAGGGCGAGGGAGCGTCAGCTCCCGCTTCCCACCGCACTCTCCGGTTAATCCGCCCGTTCGGGTGATCCGGGTGACAGAGGGGAAGCGGGGGCTCGCGCAACGTGCTCTGCTCGGTAGCATGGACCACCGGGTCGGCCGTCGCTCCGGTGTTGCTGCCGGAGGTGCAGATGACCATCCGCTCCGAGTTGGCGGGTTCGCCGTCCAAGCAGCAGGCGAGCCGGTTCAGCCGTGCGGCGCTCGGCCGGGCCGGCCGGGCAGCGCTGCTCGCCACCGGGCGGACGCCCGTCCCCGATGCCATCGAGCCGATCGTCCAGGCCCACCGGGTGCACCACCCGCAGGCCGACGTACCCCTGCTGACCAGGGCGTACCGCCTCGCCGAGGAGAGCCACCGGGGGCAGACCCGCAAGAGCGGCGAGCCGTACATCACCCACCCGCTGGCCGTCACGATGATCATCGCCCAGCTCGGCGCGGACACCACCACGCTGGTCGCCTCGCTGCTGCACGACACCGTCGAGGACACCGAGGTGACGCTGGAGCAGGTCGCCGAGGACTTCGGGCCCGAGGTGGCGTACCTGGTCGACGGCGTCACCAAACTGGAGAAGGTCGACTTCGGGGCCGCCGCCGAGCCCGAGACCTTCCGCAAGATGCTGGTCGCCACCGGGGACGACGTCCGGGTGATGGTGATCAAGCTCGCCGACCGGCTGCACAACATGCGCACCATCCGGCACATGAAGCCGGCCAGCCAGGTGCGGATCGCCAAGGTCACCCGGGACGTGCTGATCCCGCTCGCCGAACGGCTCGGCATCCAGGTGGTGAAGGCGGAGCTGGAGGACATCGTCTTCGCCACCCTGCACCCCGAGGAGTACGAGCACACCGGCGCGGTGGCCGGCGGCTGGGCGGACGGCGTGCTCGCCCCGTTCGCCGCCGAGCTCGGCCGCCAGCTCGCCGAGGCCGGCATCCCCTCCGCCGTCACCGTCCGCCCCCGGCACCTGGTCTCGCTGCACCGGGTGATGATCAAGCGCGGGGCCGGGCCGGACGGCGCCGGGCTGCGGCCCGCCGACTTCGGGCGGCTGCTGGTGGTGGTCGAGGAGAACGCCGACTGCTACGCCGTGCTCGGCGAACTGCACACCTGCTGGACGCCGCTGCCCGGCGAGTTCAAGGACTTCGTCGCCGCCCCCAAGTTCAACCTGTACCAGTCGCTGCACACCGCGGTCGCGCTGCCCGGCGGCGAGGTGGTCGAGGTCCTGGTCCGCACCCGGCGGATGCACGAGGTCGCCGAGACCGGCGTGGTCGCCCTCGGCGACCCGCGCACCGCCGACCGGCAGGGCGCCGCCGACGACCCCGAGGACCGCACCGACCCGGCCCGCCCCGGCTGGCTGGCCCGGCTGCTGGACTGGCAGCAGGGCACCCCCGACCCGGACGCCTTCTGGTCCGCGCTCACCGCCGACCTGCGCGACGACCGGGAGATCACCGCCGTCACCGAGGACGGCGCCACCCTGCACCTGCCGGCCGGCTCCAGCTGCCTGGACGCCGCGTACCTGCTCGGCGAGGAGACCGGCCACCGATGTATCGGCGCCCGGGTCAACGGCCGGCTCACCGCGCTCTCCACCGAACTGCGCGACGGCGACATGCTCGGCCTGCTGCTCGCCCCCGACGGCGAGGACAGCGGCCCCGACCCGCAGTGGCTGGAGTACGTCCGCACCCCCGGCGCCCGGCTCGCCGTCGAACGCCGGCTGGCCGTCCGCCCGGCCGTCCCCGACCTGCCCGAGCAGCCCGCCGCCGGCAGCGCCCCCCCCGCCGCGCCGCCCGCGCCGCCCGCCGCCGCCCCCGCCGAAGTCCCGGAGCTGCCCGGCGCCGCCGTCCGGCTGGCCCGCTGCTGCACGCCCGTCCCGCCCGACGAGGTGACCGGCATCGTGCTGCGCGGCGGGGCCGTCGCGGTGCACCGGGCGGGCTGCCCCACCGGCACCCGGATGCTGCACGGCGGCCGCCACGCGGCCGAGGTCCGCTGGCTGCCCGGCGGCGCCCCGCAGTGGGGCTACCGGGCCACCCTGCACGCCGAGGCGCTCAACCGCCCCCGGCTGCTCGCCGACCTGACCGCGGCGATCTCCGGCGAGGGCGTGTCGATCTTCTCCGCCGAGGTCGAGCCGCCCCGCCAGCTGCGGGTGCGGCACAGCTACACCCTGGAACTGCCCGACGCCGCGGCGCTGCCCGCGGTGATGCGGGCGGTGCTCCGGGTCTCCGGCGTGTACGACGTCTACCGGCCGGGCGGCCCGGAGACCGCTTCCGACGAGGCGGGGGCCGCTGCCGGCACCGGCGGGGCGGCTGGTAAAAGGGATGACTCGGGCACGGCGGGCGTGCAACCATCGTGGGGAATTCACGGCGGCTCCGCCGTGTTGTCCGAGAGCACGATCCGATCAACCCAAGGATGAAATGACCTCCACGTTCGACAGCCGCACCCGATCGAGCGAGTCCAACCGGCTCGCCGACCTCAAGGCGGAAGCCCTGATGGACGAGGACCTCGCGGCGATCGACGAGGGCCTCGGCAACTACGACGGAGAGCAGTACGACCGCACCGAGCGCGCCGCGCTCCGCCGCGTCGCCGGCCTCTCCACCGAACTGCAGGACGTCACCGAAGTCGAGTACCGCCAGCTCCGCCTGGAGCGCGTGGTGCTCGTCGGCGTGTGGACGGACGGCACGCTGGAGGAGGCGGAGAACTCGATGGCCGAGCTCGCCGCCCTCGCCGAGACGGCCGGCTCCGAAGTCCTGGACGGCGTGATCCAGCGCCGTGACAAGCCCGACGCGGCCACCTACATCGGCTCCGGCAAGGCCAAGGAGCTGCGCGACATCGTCGCCTCCAGCGGCGCCGACACCGTGGTCTGCGACGGCGAGCTGACCCCCGGCCAGCTGATCCACCTCGAAGACGTGGTCAAGGTCAAGGTGGTCGACCGCACCGCCCTGATCCTGGACATCTTCGCCCAGCACGCCAAGTCCCGGGAGGGCAAGGCGCAGGTCTCGCTCGCGCAGATGCAGTACATGCTTCCGCGCCTGCGCGGCTGGGGCCAGTCGCTGTCCCGGCAGATGGGTGGCGGTGGCTCCGGCACCTCGGGCGGCGGCATGGCCACCCGCGGTCCCGGTGAGACCAAGATCGAGACCGACCGGCGGCGGATCCGCGAGAAGATGGCGAAGCTCCGCCGGGAGATCGCCGACATGAAGAAGGGCCGCGACACCAAGCGGCAGGAGCGGCGGCGCAACCACGTCCCGTCGGTGGCCATCGCCGGGTACACCAACGCGGGCAAGTCCTCGCTGCTCAACCGGCTCACCGGAGCCGGCGTCCTGGTGGAGAACGCCCTGTTCGCCACCCTGGACCCGACGGTCCGCCGGGCCCAGACCCCGAGCGGCCGGCTCTACACCCTGGCCGACACGGTCGGCTTCGTCCGGCACCTGCCGCACCACCTGGTCGAGGCGTTCCGCTCCACCATGGAGGAGGTCGCCGACGCCGACCTCATCCTGCACGTGGTGGACGGCTCGCACCCCGAGCCGGAGACCCAGCTCGCCGCCGTCCGCGAGGTGATCGTCTCGGTCGACGCGCAGAACGTGCCGGAGATCGTGGTGATCAACAAGGCCGACGCGGCGGACCCGCTGGTCCTCCAGCGCCTGCTGCGCCGCGAGCCGCACGCCCTCGTGGTGTCGGCCCGCAGCGGCCAGGGCATCGACGAACTGCTCGCCCTGATCGACCAGGAACTGCCCCGCCCCGCGGTGGAGATCAAGGTCCTGGTCCCCTACACCCGCGGCGACCTGGTCTCCAAGGTCCACGCGGAGGGCGAGCTGATCTCCACCGAGCACACGGCGGACGGCACCCTGCTGCACGCCAAGGTGGCGGCGGTGCTGGCCGGCGAGCTGGAGAAGTACGCGGTCGTCACGGCCTGACGGCGAGCGGCACCGACCCCGACGGGCGGGCGGCGCACCTCCGGGTGCGCCGCCCGTTCCTGTTCCCGTTCCCGTGCCGCTGCCGGTCACCCGGCGGGGGCGGTCACTTCGCGATGAACGCCTCGAACATCTTCTTGGCCTCGGGCCCGAGGGTCGGCCCGGCCTGCCAGCCGGCGTCCTCGGCCCCGATCGAGACGTTGGAGAACAGCACCCGCTTGCCGTTCTGCGTGGTGAACCAGCCGCCGCCGGAGGAACCACCGGTCATCGTGCAGCCGATGCCGAGCATCGGCGGGCGGGAGGCCTGGAAGGAGAACGGGGTGAGCTTGACGGCGGAGTCGCAGTGCTCCAACTCCTGGCCGTCGAACGGCGGGTCGACCGGGTAGCCGTACGCCTTCGGCGCGGTGATCTCGTCCTGCTTGGCGTTGAACCAGATCGGCACGGCGCCGCCGACCGCCTCCTCCAGCGAGCGGCTGCCCTCGATCGGGGTCATCCGGATCACCGCGAAGTCGAACTGGCTGGCCTGGTTGCCCACGTGGGTGCCCTCCTGGGTCCACTGCGGCATCACCAGCGGCGAGTCGATCGCCCAGCGGCCCAGCGGGGCGACCTTGTCCCAGGAGTCGACCGTCCTGCCGTTGCTGACCGCGCCGGAGCGGTTGTACGCCGGGACGAACATCAGCTTCTGGAAGTAGTCGCCGCCCTTGCCGCTGTGCACGCAGTGCGCGGCCGTCCACACCAGGTTGCTCTTGCCCGGGTGCGACGGGTCGGCGACCACGGTGCCCGAGCAGTGGTGCTCCTCGCCCGTCTCGTTCAGGAAGAAGATCTTGCCGACCACCGCGGTGTCCGCGCTGTACGGGTGCTGCTGGGGCTTGGCCGGTATGGCGGCCGGGGGCGTCATGTCCCGGTAGGACGGGGCCTGCTTGTCAGGCTTGACCGACTCGCCGGTGCCCCGGTCGGTGGGCTTCTTGGTGTCCCAGTAGCGCTTGATCGCCTGGAGGTCCTCCGGCTTGAAGCCGTTCTGGGTCGCCCACTTCTTCCAGTCGTCGGCGCCCCAGCTCGGTACCTCGGAGATGAACTTCTGCACGTCCGCGATGTCGATGGAGGCCTTCGAGGAGGTCGACGAGGGCTTCGCGGCGGTCGGGACCGGGCTCGGGTCGGGGCTCTTGCCACAGGCGGCGGTGCTGACGGCGAGCACCGCCACCAGGGCGGCCGCGGCCGCGCTCCGGGCCCGGCGCGCCGATCGGTGCAGGTCGGTCATTGGGTGTTCCCCCCGTGGTCGGTGTGTCGAAACGGAACGGGGGCGGCGGAAGGCCGCCCCCCGAGGTGCGGTCACTTCCGGGAGATGTAGGCGAGCGCCTGACGGGCCACGTCCTCCAGGTAGGGGCCGTTGAGCGCGGTGTGCGCCGAGGTGCCGATCGAGGTGTTGCTGACCAGCCGCTGGCGGCCGTCCGGGCCGTCGGCGAACCAGCCGCCGCCCGAGGCGCCGGCCGTCATGGTGCAGCCGATCACCAGCATCGGCGGCCGGGCCGGGTCGAAGCTGCGCGAGCCCGGACGGCCGGAGTCGCAGCGCTCCAGCTCCTGTCCGTCGAACGGCGCCACGGCCGGGTACCCCCAGGCCTGGATCGCCAACTGCTCGCGCGGGGCGTCGAACCACACCGGGACGGCGGTGCCGATGACCTCCTCCAGCGAACGGGTCTCGCCCGCCGGGCCGCGCACCTTGACCACCGCGAAGTCGTACTGGTTCGCGGCGTCCCCGCCCTTGGTGCCCTCGGTGGTCCACAGCGGCGAGGTGATCACCCGGTCCGCCCACCACTGCCCGAGCGGGGCGACCTCGGCCAGCGTCGCCTTCCGGTGGTCACCGGCCGCGCCGGAGCTGTTGTACGCCGGTACGAACACCAGGTTCTTGTACCAGTCGCCGCCCTTGCCCTCGTGCACGCAGTGCGCGGCCGTCCACACCAGGTTGCTCTTGCCCGGGTGCTCCGGGTCGGCGACCACGGTGGCCGAGCACTGGCCGGTGCCGCCGCCCGGCGCGGTCATGAACACCTTCCCGGACGCCGGGTAGCTGGTGTACGGCCGCGGCACCGGCTGCGCGGCCACCGGCGGCGGTGCGGGCTGCGCGGACGGTGCGGACGACGCGGACGGCGCGGCTGGTGTGGATGGCGCGGACGGTGACGTGTCACCGGACGGCGTGATCGGTGACGTGACACCGGACGGCGTCGCGGACCCGGACGATGACGTGTCACCGGACGGCGGCGCGGGGGACGTGCCCTCCGGCGCCGGAGCGGGCTGCTGGGGCGGCGCCTGGCCCATCTCCTCGGCGCTCCACAGGCCGGGCACCACCTGGTTGTGGAACCCGTGCCGCTGCGCCCAGCGGTCCCACTCGGCGAACCCCCAGCGCTTCAACTCGGCGAAGTCGCGGGGACTCCCGTCACCCCCGCCGCCCCCGCCGCCCGAGGTGCAGGCGCCCGCACCGCCGACCAGGACGGTGACCGCGGACAGCGCGGCCACCCACCTCCGTGCCCTCACCATCGACCCCCCGAACGAAGAACGAACCCTCCCCCGGGGGAACAGTCTTTCATCCGGGTACGGCGCAGTGCCGGGGTGGTGCCCTCCTGTTGACGTCCGGTCACCGAACCGTGATGGTGACGGCCCGCCAGGGTGCCGTCCGCTCACACCTGGGAGTGAGTGATCGGTCGAAACTCACCGGAACGAGTGAGCCGATCTTGTGCCCGGCCCCGGGGGATAGGTAACCCTTACCGGAAGGCAGTCACCCGGCTCAAGGAGCGGATTTGGCCAGCACCCTCACCGGCGTTCCCCCGGCCGTCCGGCCCGCGGCCGGGCACCCCGACCCGGACCCGCTGCTCGACCCCGACCCGGCCGTCGCCGCCGAACACGCCGCCACCGAGAGCCTGTTGCGCTGCTGGGCCCGGGAGACCGCGGCCGAGCGCCCCGACGGCGGCCTGCTGCGCATCCCGGTGCTCGGCGGCGCCGCCCAGCTGTCCGCGCCGGTGCGGCACTGGTCGGCCTGCGGCTGGCACCGGTTCGGCCCCGCCACCGTCTCCACCGGCGACGCCGAGCACCCGGTCGACGCGGTCACCGTCGCCGCCCTGGTGGCCGGCGCCACCGGCCGCCCCGAACCCGGCCAACTCGCCGACCTGACCGCCCGGGTGGCCGACTCGGTGGGCCGCACCGCCGAGATCCTCGCCCACCGCCGGGCGATCTCCACGGCCCCCGCCGACCCGTTCCTGCGCGCCGAGCAGGCGCTGCTGCTCGGCCACCCGCTGCACCCCACCCCGAAGAGCCGCGACGGCCTCGGCCCCGCCCAGTCCGCCGCGTACTCCCCGGAACTGCGCGGCAGCTTCCGGCTGCACTGGTGGGCCGCGCACCGCTCGCTGCTGGCCGGCGACTCCGCCACCGGCACCCCCGCCGAGCAGCTCACCGCCGGCCTGTACGGCGGCCCGCTGCCCGCCGGGACGGCCGCCCTGCCGCTGCACCCCTGGCAGGCCCGGGAGCTGGCGCTGCGCCCGGCCGTCGCCGAACTGCTGGAGCAGGGCCTGCTCACCGACCTCGGCCAGCACGGCGAGCCCTGGCACCCCACCAGCTCGGTGCGCACCGTCTGCCGCCCCGGCACCCCGTGGATGCTCAAGCTCTCGCTCGGCCTGCGGATCACCAACTCCCGCCGGGAGAACCTGCGCAAGGAACTGCACCGCGGCGCCGAGGTGCACCGGCTGCTGGAGGCCGGCCTGTCCGCCCGCTGGAAGGCCGCCCACCCCGGCTTCGACATCGTCCGCGACCCGGCCTGGATCGGCGTCGACCACCCCGCCCTCGCCGACCCCAACGGCCTGGACACCGTGCTGCGGCAGATGCCGTTCGGGCCCGCCGACCGGGCCCTGTGCGTGGCCGGACTGGTCGCCGAACAGCCCGTCGGCCTCGGCCGGCCCGGCTCCCAACTCGCCGACATCATCGGCGAACTGGCCGCCCGCACCGGCCGTCCCGGGCCGACCGTCGCCACCGAGTGGTTCCTGCGCTACCTGGACGCCGTCGTCCTGCCGGTGCTCTGGCTGGACGGACGGGCCGGCATCGCCCTGGAGGCGCACCAGCAGAACAGCCTGGTCCTGCTGGACGCCCTCGGCTGGCCCGTCGGCGGCCGCTACCGCGACAACCAGGGCTACTACTTCCGCACCTCGCACGCCGACCGGCTGCACGCCCTGCTGCCCGCGCTCGGCGCGCACAGCGACACCTTCGTGCCCGACGCGGTCGCCGACGAGCGCTTCGCCTACTACCTCGGCATCAACCACGTGCTCGGCCTGATCGGCGCCCTCGGCTCCCAGGGCCTCGCCGACGAGCACCTGCTGCTGGCCGCGCTGCGCCGCTTCCTGGCCGGCCCCGCCGCCACCGCCACCGGCTCCGCGCTGCCCGCCCACCTGCTCGACGCCCCCACCCTGCGCTGCAAGGCCAACCTGCTCACCCGGCTGCACGGCCTGGACGAACTGGTCGGCCCGGTGGAGACCCAGTCGGTGTACGTGGAGATCGACAACCCGGTGGCCCGGGCGTGATCCCGGAGACCGGGGCGATACCCACCGCGGCCGGTGAGCTCGTCCTGCGCACCGTGGACCCGACCGCGGACCTGGACCTGCTCACCGGCTGGATGAACGACCCCGACACCGACCGCTGGTGGGCCCTGGCCGGCCCGCCCGGCACCACCGCCGCCCACCTCGCCGCGCAACTCGACGGCGACGGCCGCAGCCGCCCCGTCCTGGCCCTGCTCGACGGCGCGCCCACCGGCTACTTCGAGCTGTACCGGGCCGACCTCGACCCGCTGGCCGCGCACTACCCCGCCCGCCCGCACGACCTGGGCGTGCACCTGCTGCTGGCCCCCGCCGCCCGCGGCCGGGGCCTGGCCGCCCCGCTGCTCGGCGCGACCGCCACCCGGCTGCTGCGGCGCGAACCCCGCTGCACCCGGGTGCTCGCCGAACCCGACGTCCGCAACACGCCCTCCGTCCGGGCCTTCGCCCGGGCCGGCTTCACCCGCGTCGCCGACCTCGACCTGCCCGACAAACGCGCCGCCCTGATGATCCGCCGGCGCGCCGACACCCCCGCCGCTACCTAGGACGACATGACTCCCCACGACGACACGGCAGGCCGGCAGCCCGAACCGCACGACCTGATCGGCGTCGGCATCGGCCCGTTCAACCTCTCGCTGGCCGCGCTCGCCGACCGGGCCGAGAGCGTCGACGCGCTGTTCCTCGACGCCCGGCCCGAGTTCCGCTGGCACCCCGGCATGCTCGTCGACGGCGCCCGGATGCAGGTCCCGTTCCTGGCCGACCTGGTCACCCTGGTCGACCCCACCAACCCCTGGTCGTTCCTCAACTACCTGCGCGAGCGGCAGCGGCTGTTCCCGTTCTACTTCAGCGAGCGCTTCCAGCTGCCCCGCCGCGAGTACGAGGACTACTGCCGGTGGGCCGCCCACCGGCTCCCCAACTGCCGCTTCGACAGCCCCGTCACCGCCGTCCACTGGGACGCCGAGGAGCGGCTCTACCTGGTGCACGCCGCCGGCCGGACGCACCGCGCCCGCCACCTGGTGCTCGGCACCGGCACCGAGCCCGCCCGCCCCGAGGCCTTCGCCCCGCTGCGCCGCCACCCCGCCGTCCTGCACTCCGCCGACTACCTGACCGGGCGCCGGTCGCTGGCCGGCGCGCGGGACGTCACGGTGGTCGGATCCGGCCAGTCCGGCGCCGAGGTCTTCCTCGACCTGCTGCGCCACCGGGCCGGCGACGGCACCCGGCTGCGCTGGCTCACCCGCAGCCGGGCGATCGCCCCGATGGAGTACTCCAAGCTCGGCCTGGAGCAGTTCACCCCCGACTACACCCGCTACTTCCACGGCCTGCCCGCCGACGTCCGGGACGCCCTCGTCCCCGCCCAGTGGCAACTGCACAAGGCCGCCAGCGCCGAGACCATCGCCGAGATCCACGACCACCTGTACGAGCGCACCATCGGCCGCCCGATCGACGCCGAACCCGTCGAGATCCTCCCCGGCACCGCCGTCACCGAGGCCGGCCAGGGCCCCTGCGGCGGGATCGAACTGCACTGCCGGCACGGCGACTCCGGCCGCCGCCACCTGGTCCGCACCGACGCCGTGGTGCTCGCCACCGGCTACCGGGCGGTGCGCCCCGCCGCGCTCGACCCGATCGCCGACCTGATCGACTGGGACGAGCAGGGCCGCTACCGGGTCGACCTCGACCACCGGGTCGCCACCCGGCCGGAACTCACCGGCGGTCTGTACGTCCAGAACGCCGAGCTGCACACTCACGGTGTCGGCACCCCGGACCTCGGGCTCGGCGCGCACCGCGCCGCCGTGATCCTCAACGCCGTCGCGGGCAAGACGCTCCACCCGCTGCCCGACCGCACCGCCTGGACGACGTTCCTCCCGCCCGCCGCCCCGGCCCCCGCGCCGTCCGCCCCGGCGCCGCTCCCACGACCCCAGGAAGGAACCGAGCGTGCCGCAGCCAGCCGCTGACCCCGCACTCCACCTGCCGCCCCAGCTCACCGCCGAGCACTGGCGGGCCGCCGGACGCGACATGCTCGCCAAACTGCTCGGCGAGTTCTCCTACGAGGAACTGCTGCACCCGCGCGCCGAGCCGGACGGCCGCTACCTGCTGCGGCTGCCCGACGCCGACTACCGCTTCGCCGCCCGCCGCGGCGCGTACGGCGGCTGGCGGGTCGACCCGGCGTCCGTCGAGGGCGGCGACGACCCGCTGCGCTTCCTCCAGCAGGCCCGGCACGAGCTCGGCCTGGGCGGCGACACCACCGGCCACCTGGTCCGCGAACTCACCGCCACCCTGCTCGCCGACGCCCACCTGCGGGCCACCGCGCTCACCGCGGCCGAACTCGCCGACCTCGACCACGTCGCCCTGGAGGGCCGGCAGACCGGCCACCCGTGGATCGTCGCCAACAAGGGCCGGATCGGCTTCTCCGCCAGCGACGCGGCCGGCTGGACCCCGGAGGCCCGACAGCCCCGCACCCTGCCCTGGCTCGCCGTGCACGAGAGCCTGGCCGTCTTCCGCGGCGACCCGACCGTCTACGACACCGAGCTCGACCCCGCCTTCCGCGACCAGCTCGGCGAGCGCGCCCACGAGTTCCGGCTGCTCCCGGTGCACCCCTGGCAGTGGGACGAGACCGTCGTCGGCCTGTTCGCGCCGTGGATCGCCGACGGCCGGATCATCCCGCTGCCCAGCGACGGCGACCTGCGGCTGCCCCAGCAGTCGATCCGCTCCTTCTTCAACCTCAGCCGCCCCGACCGCTGCACCGTCAAGCTGCCGCTGGCCATCCTCAACACCCTGGTCTGGCGCGGCCTGCCCACCGAGCGCGCCCTCGCCGCGCCCGCCGTCACCGCCTGGATCCACCGGCTGCGCGACACCGACCCGTACCTGCGCGACGAGTGCCGGGTCGTGCTGCTCGGCGAGATCGCCTCCGTCACCGTCGAGCACCCGCTGTACCGGGACCTGCCCGACGCGCCCTACCAGTACAAGGAGCTGCTCGGCGCGATCTGGCGCGAACCGCTCGGCCGCTACCTGGAGCCCGGCGAGCGGGCCCGCACCCTGGCCGCGCTGCTGCAGACCGGCTCCGACGGGCGGGCGCTGGCCGCCGAGCTCGTCACCCGCTCCGGGCTGGCCCCGCGCGCGTGGGTGGGCCGGCTGTTCGCCGCGATGCTGCCGCCGCTGCTGCACTTCCTGTACCGCTACGGCCTGGTGTTCTCCCCGCACGGCGAGAACGCCATCGTGCTCTTCGACCGGGACGACGTCCCCGTCCGGCTCGCGGTCAAGGACTTCGTCGACGACGTCAACCTCAGCGACCAGCCGCTGGCCGAACTCGCCGACCTGCCCGCCGACATCGCCGGGGTGCTCAACCGGGAGGACCCGGACTACCTCTGCCAGTTCCTGCACTCCGGCCTGTTCATCGGCGTCTACCGCTACCTCGCCCCGCTGCTGGAGGACCAACTCGGCCTGCCCGAGGACGAGTTCTGGGAGCTGCTGCGCGCCGAGATCCTGGCCTGCCAGCGGCGCTTCCCCGAACTCGCCGACCGCCACAAGCTGTTCGACCTGTTCGCGCCCCGGATCGACCGGCTCTGCCTGAACCGCAACCGGCTGCTGCTGGACGGCTACCGGGACCGGCCGGACCGCCCGCACGCCGCCGTGCACGGC
Organism: Kitasatospora sp. NA04385; assembly: GCF_013364235.1. Lineage (NCBI taxonomy): Bacteria > Bacillati > Actinomycetota > Actinomycetes > Kitasatosporales > Streptomycetaceae > Kitasatospora > Kitasatospora sp. NA04385. Next base: position 5,597,074 of record NZ_CP054919.1, read on the forward strand.
CAGGTCGACAACCCGCTGCACGCCGCCGTCCGGCTGCCCGTCCAGGCGTCCCGGGTTGTCAGTCCCGCCCCGTAGGCTGGGGGGCGTCATGACGAACGACACCACCGCACCCCTGCCCGGCGGCCCGGAGACGGCCGAGCCCCCCGCGCCGGTCCCCGCCTCCCGACTCCCCGAACTGCTGCACGCCGCGGTCGCCGCCGTCGGCGGCGTGGAGCGCCCCGGGCAGGTCCGGATGGCCGAAGCCGTCTCCGCCGCCGTCGACGAGGGCGAGCACCTGCTCGTCCAGGCCGGCACCGGCACCGGAAAGTCCCTCGCCTACCTGGTGCCCGCGCTCGCCCACGGCGACCGGGTGGTCGTCGCCACCGCGACGCTCGCCCTGCAGCGCCAGCTCGTCGAACGGGACCTGCCGCGCACCGTCGAGGCGCTGCACCCGGTGCTGCGCCGCCGCCCGCTGTTCGCCATGCTCAAGGGCCGCTCCAACTACCTGTGCCTGCACCGGGCCAACGAGGGCACCCCGAGCGACGAGGGCGAGGGCCTGTTCGACCCGGTCGACGCGCTCGGCGGCCCCGCCGGCAAGCTCGGACAGGACGTGCTGCGGCTGCGCGAGTGGGCCGAGGAGACCGAGACCGGCGACCGCGACGACCTCACCCCCGGCGTCTCGGACCGCGCCTGGGCGCAGCTCGCCGTCACCTCCAAGGAGTGCCTGGGCGCCTCCCGCTGCGCCTACGGCGAGGAGTGCTTCGCCGAACAGGCCCGCGAGCGCGCCAAGCTGGCCGACGTGGTGGTCACCAACCACGCGATGCTCGCGATCGACGCGATCGAGGGCGCCCCCGTGCTGCCCGAGCACGGCCTGCTGATCATCGACGAGGCGCACGAGCTGGTGAACCGGGTCACCGGCGCGGCCACCGCCGAGCTCACCGTCAACGCGGTCAACCGGGCCGTCAAGCGGGCCGCCAAGCTCGCCAACGAGAAGGCCGTCGACGCCCTCCAGGCCGCCGCCGAGAACTTCCACGGCCTGATGGAGACCGCCCAGCCCGGGCAGGTCGACGAGCTCCCCGAGTACCTCGGCTACGCGGTGGCCGGCATCCGGGACGCCTGCCGCCAGGTCATCACCTCGCTCGGCGAGACCCGCGACAAGGGCCTCACCGACGAGGACGCCGTCCGCAAGCAGGCGATGGCCTCCGCCGAGACGCTGCACGAGACGGCGGACCGGCTGCTCACCGGCTCCGAGTACGACGTGATCTGGATCGAGCGCTCCGACCGCTACGGCCTGGGCGCCGCCTCGCTGCGGGTCGCCCCGCTGTCCGTCTCCGGCCTGCTGCGGGAGAACCTGTACCGGGACCGCTCGGTCGTGCTGACCTCCGCCACGCTCAAGCTCGGCGGCGACTTCAACGGCGTCGCCGCCTCGCTGGGCCTGCCCGGCGAGACCAGGCTCCCCGACCACCGCACCCCCGACGGCCCCGCCGCCGAGACCGGGGAGGACGCCCCGCCGTACTGGCGCGGCCTCGACGTCGGCTCCCCGTTCAGCTACCCCAAGCAGGGCATCCTCTACGTCGCCAAGCACCTCCCGCCGCCCGGCCGGGAGCCGGACCGGCCCGAGATGCTCGACGAGCTGACCGAGCTGATCGGCGCGGCCGGCGGGCGCACGCTGGGCCTGTTCTCCTCGATGCGGGCCGCCCAGACCGCCGCCGAGAAGCTCCGCGAGCGCCTCGACGTGCCGATCCTGCTCCAGGGCGAGGACACCCTCGGCGAACTCATCAAGGCCTTCGCGGCCGACGCCGGGACGTGCCTGTTCGGCACCCTCTCGCTCTGGCAGGGCGTCGACGTGCCGGGCTCCGCCTGCCAGCTCGTCGTGATGGACCGGATCCCCTTCCCGCGCCCCGACGACCCGCTGATGAGCGCCCGGCAGAAGGACGTCGAGGCGCACGGCGGCAACGGCTTCATGGCGGTCGCCGCCACCCACGCCGCGCTGCTGATGGCCCAGGGCGCGGGCCGCCTGGTCCGGGCCGCCGACGACAAGGGCATCGTCGCGGTCCTCGACCCGCGGCTGGCCACCGCCCGCTACGGCGGCTTCTTCCGCTCCTCCATGCCGGACTTCTGGTACACCACCGACCGCAACCAGGTCCGCCGCTCGCTCGCCGCGATCGACGCCTCGGCCCCGCCGGTCAAGCCGCGCTGACGGCACCGGCCCGGGCCCGCGCAGGCGGGCCCGGGCCGGTCGGCCCGCCGGTTCAGCCGGCCGCGCCGACCAGGCGGCGCATGATCTCCATCAGTTCCTCCGGCGGGACGACGCTGGCCGTCCGGGTCTCCGGGTCGAGCCGCGTGATCGAGGTGAGGGTGCCCGCCCGCCACCAGAACACCCGCGGCGACAGGCGCCCCGGGCCGTCCTCGTACGCGCCCTGCCCGAACATCGCCAGCGAGTTGACCGCCTCCGCGACGTGCCCGTCGGCGAGCGGGTGGAACACCAGGTTGTGCCGGTTCGGGACGACCAGCAGCACGCCCTCGTCCGGCAGCTCGGGCCCGCCCGCGGCCCGGACCGCCTCCTCGAACACCAGCAGCTTGCTGGCCGCGAACACCGACTCCGGGTGGCCCAGCAGATGCAGGACCGCGCCGCCCGGCCGGTCGACGGTGTGGTGGTCCACCGGCTCGGCGAGCAGGTTGGCCCGGCCCGCGGCCGAGAGCTCCCCCCAGCCGAGGCCCACCACGTCCCGGTCGTCGAGCAGCCGGACGCTCTCCGGGCCGTCCAGCACGCACCCCACCAGCAGGTCGGTGGCCAGCCGCCGCAGGTACCCGAACTGCCGCCGGGCCTCCTCGGGGACCGACTCCTCCGCGACCAGCCGCAGGTACACGCCGCTCAGCTGGTCCGGGGCGAGACGGGTCGACAGGTCGCTCATGGCGCGGTTCCTCGGGGTGTGCGGGCCGCGGCGCAGGGCCGGGCGCGTCCGGTGGGGGCGGCCCGGCTCGTCGAGCCGACCGTACACCGATCACATCACGCAACTCCGGGCCCGCGCACGGCTTTTCGACCGGAGGGCGGCAGAGGGGAAGCCCGGCCCACCGGGCGGCGACGCCGGAAGTCCGGCCGCGGACGGGCACCCGTCCGCGGCCGGACTCCCGCCGTCGCGTCCGCTCAGAGGCGGCGCAGCACCGCCACCACCTTGCCGAGGATCGTCGCGTTGTCGCCCGGGATCGGCTCGTACGCCGCGTTGTGCGGCATCAGCCAGATCTTCCCGTCCTCGCGCTTCAGCCGCTTCACCGTCGCCTCGCCGTCGATCATCGCGGCGACGATGTCCCCGTTCTCGGCGACCGGCTGCTTGCGGACGGTCACCCAGTCGCCGTCGCAGATCGCGGCCTCGATCATCGAGTCGCCCTTGACGGTGAGCGCGAACAGCTCGCCCTCGCCGACCAGCTGGCGCGGCAGCGGGAAGACGTCCTCCACGGTCTGCTCGGCCAGGATCGGGCCGCCGGCCGCGATCCGCCCGACCAGCGGGACGTACGAGGTGGACGGCCGGCCGGAGGTCTCCGCCGCGGCCGGGCGGGCCACCTCGACGCCGCGGACCTCGTAGGCGCGCGGCCGGTGCGGGTCGCGGCGCAGGAAGCCCTTCCGTTCGAGCGCCATCAGCTGGTGCGCCACCGAGGAGGTGGAGGAGAGGCCGACGGCCTGGCCGATCTCGCGCATGGACGGCGGGTAGCCGCGACGCTGGACGGAGTCCCGGATGACCTCGATCACGCGGCGCTGACGCTCGGTCAGACCCGCCTCGTCGGTGCGGATGCCGGGCGGCCGGCCGGGGAGGGAGCGGACGACGGGGGCGGGCGCGCCGAGCGCGGTTTCCTCGATCGGCTGACTACGGCTCATGGTCTGGTCCATGCTCTCCTGGTCAGTGGTGCGCGCGGAACGCTCCTGCACCGGGATGGCGGTCTTGGCTTCGGCGGTGTGCATGACGCCGGTGGCGCTGTGGGTGGACATCGCGGCGACCCTCTCGTCGGGCTGGTGCTCCATCTGCCCAGCTCAACTGGCCCCTCTATCGAAAGGTTGCGCCAAACACACGTTCGAGTGAATTTATTCGAGGTCGGCTGACTTGATCAAGACTCCGGGTGTAAGTCGATTGCTTGTTCGACTCGAACAGTCTATGGCGTCACCCCGCGGCCTGTCCCCGAAACCGCCCGTTCACTCGGCGTGGCGACGCGCCAGCCACTAGATCTAGTGGCTAGTCTCCTCGATCGGGCACAGGTGTTGTGTTCGGGTAGAGTGTGGCGAGTTGTTCGCCGTCGGGTCGCAGGGAGGGAGTTCCAGGTGCACTGCCCCTTCTGCCGGCATCCGGACAGCAGAGTCGTGGACAGTCGGGCCAGCGACGACGGGAGCTCGATCCGCCGCCGCCGGCAGTGCCCCGACTGCGGTCGGCGGTTCACCACCGTCGAGACCGCCACCCTGATGGTGATCAAGCGCAGCGGCGTCACCGAGCCCTTCTCCCGCGAGAAGGTGATCTCCGGCGTCCGCAAGGCCTGCCAGGGCCGCCCGGTCACCGAGGACGCGCTGGCCCAGCTCGGCCAGCGGGTCGAGGAGTGCGTCCGGGCCAGCGGCAGCGCCGAACTCTCGACGCACGACGTCGGATTGGCCATACTCGGCCCCCTGAAGGAACTGGACGTGGTGGCGTACCTGCGGTTCGCCTCCGTCTACCGCGCGTTCGACAACCTCGAGGACTTCGAGGCCGCGATCGCGGAGCTGCGCTCGGAGCGGCCCGCGGTCCCCGAGCCGGTGCCCGTGCCCTAGCGCCCGCGCCGGCCCGCTCTCCCCGTTTCCCCCGCAGTCCGTTCGCCGTTCATTTCACGCAGTCCGTTTCACGCAGTTTGTTGTGCGCAGTCCGTTTCACGCAGTCCCAGCAGTCATCGCAGCACCCCGTGCGCCGTGGTGGGGTTCGCCCCTGCCCGCGTGCGGACGGAACGAACCAGTCGTGCCCGGACTTTTTCGGGCACTTCGGGCGTTTGCCCAGGAGGAGGAGCAAGAGCAGTGACAGACACCACGAGCGGGTCCGCACGAGGGTCGAAGTCGGACAAGGCCGGCAAGGGGGCCAAGGGCCCCAAGGCCGGGCTGCGGCTGGAGCGCATCTACACCACCCCTGGGGTCCACCCGTACGACGCGGTCACCTGGGAGCGCCGCGACGTGGTGATGACCAACTGGCGCGACGGGTCGATCAACTTCGAGCAGCGCGGCGTCGAGTTCCCCGACTTCTGGTCGGTCAACGCGGTCAACATCGTCACCAGCAAGTACTTCCGCGGCGCGGTCGGCACCCCGCAGCGCGAGTGGAGCCTGAAGCAGATCATCGACCGGGTGGTGCTCACCTACCGCGCCGCGGGCGAGAAGCACGGCTACTTCGCCTCGCCGGACGACGCCGAGGTGTTCGAGCACGAGCTGACCCACGCCCTCCTCCACCAGGTGTTCAGCTTCAACTCGCCGGTCTGGTTCAACGTCGGCACCCAGCAGCCGCAGCAGGTCTCGGCCTGCTTCATCCTGTCCGTCGACGACTCCATGGAGTCGATCCTCGACTGGTACAAGGAGGAGGGCATGATCTTCAAGGGCGGTTCCGGCGCGGGCCTGAACCTGTCCCGGATCCGCTCCTCCAAGGAGCTGCTCTCCTCCGGCGGCAACGCCTCCGGCCCGGTCTCCTTCATGCGCGGCGCCGACGCCTCGGCCGGCACCATCAAGTCCGGCGGCGCGACCCGCCGGGCCGCCAAGATGGTCGTCCTGGACGTCGACCACCCGGACGTCGAGGCCTTCATCGAGACCAAGGTGAAGGAGGAGGAGAAGATCCGCGCCCTGCGCGACGCCGGGTTCGACATGGACCTGGGCGGCGACGACATCACCTCCGTCCAGTACCAGAACGCCAACAACTCGGTCCGGGTGAACGACGAGTTCATGACCGCGGTGGAGAACGGCACCACCTTCGGCCTGCGCGGCCGGATGACCGGCGAGGTCATCGAGACCGTCGACGCCAAGGGCCTGTTCCGCAAGATGGCCGAGGCCGCCTGGGCCTGCGCCGACCCGGGCATCCAGTACGACTCGGTGATCAACCACTGGCACACCTGCCCCGAGTCCGGCCGGATCAACGCCTCCAACCCGTGCTCCGAGTACATGCACCTGGACAACTCCAGCTGCAACCTGGCCTCGCTGAACCTGATGAAGTTCCTCCGCGACGACGACAGCTTCGACGCGGCCAACTTCGCCAAGGTGGTCGAGCTGGTCATCACCGCGATGGACATCTCGATCTGCTTCGCCGACTTCCCGACCGAGAAGATCGGCGAGACCACCCGCGCCTACCGCCAGCTCGGCATCGGCTACGCCAACCTCGGCGCCCTGCTGATGGCCACCGGCCACGCCTACGACTCGGCGGGCGGCCGCGCGCTGGCCGGCGCCATCACCTCGCTGATGACCGGCACCGCCTACCGCCGCTCCGCCGAACTCGCCGCCGTGGTCGGCCCGTACGACGGCTACGCCCGCAACGCCGCCCCGCACCGGCGGGTCATGCAGCAGCACGCGGACGCCTCGGCCGCCGTCGCCCCGCTGGACGACCTGGACGCCCCGGTGTGGTCGGTCGCCAACGAGACCTGGGCCGACGTGGTCCGCCTCGGCGGGCGGAACGGCTTCCGCAACGCGCAGGCCTCGGTGCTCGCCCCGACCGGCACCATCGGCCTGATGATGGACTGCGACACCACCGGCGTCGAACCCGACCTCGCGCTGGTCAAGTTCAAGAAGCTGGTCGGCGGCGGCTCGATGCAGATCGTCAACGGCACCGTCCCGCGCGCCCTCAAGCGCCTGGGCTACCAGGACGAGCAGGTCGAGGCGATCGTCGCGCACATCGCCGAGCACGGGAACGTCATCGACGCGCCCGGCCTGAAGGCCGCCCACTACGAGGTGTTCGACTGCGCCATGGGCGAGCGGTCGATCTCCCCGATGGGCCACGTCCGGATGATGGCCGCGATCCAGCCGTGGATCTCCGGCGCCATCTCCAAGACGGTCAACATGCCGGAGAACGCCACCGTCGAGGAGGTCGAGGAGATCTACTTCGAGGCGTGGAAGCTCGGCGTCAAGGCGCTGGCGATCTACCGCGACAACTGCAAGGTCGGCCAGCCGCTCTCGGCCAAGACCAAGACCCCGGCCGCGGCCGTCGTCGCGGCCCCGGTCGCCGAGAAGGCCGTCGAGAAGGTCGTCGAGTACCGGCCGACCCGCAAGCGCCTGCCCAAGGGCCGCCCCGGCATCACCACCTCCTTCACGGTCGGCGGCGCCGAGGGCTACATGACCGCCAACTCCTACCCGGACGACGGCCTCGGCGAGGTCTTCCTGAAGATGTCCAAGCAGGGCTCGACCCTCGCGGGCATGATGGACGCCTTCTCCATCGCCGTCTCGGTCGGCCTGCAGTACGGCGTCCCGCTGGAGACGTACGTCGCCAAGTTCACCAACATGCGCTTCGAGCCGGCCGGCCTGACCGACGACCCGGACGTGCGGATGGCGCAGTCCATCGTGGACTACATCTTCCGCCGCCTGGCGCTGGACTTCCTGCCCTTCGAGACCCGCTCCGCGCTGGGCATCCACTCCGTCGAGGAGCGCACCCGGCACCTGGAGACCGGCTCCTACGAGCCGACCGAGGACGACGTCGACATCGAGTCGCTGGCCCAGTCCGCGCCGCTCACCCCGGAGAAGCCGCACGTGGCCCTCCCGCCGGTCGAGCAGCCCAAGGCCGCCCCGGCCGCCCACAACTCGACCGAACTCGCCGAGATCCGCCTCGGCCTGAACGCCGACGCCCCGCTCTGCTTCTCCTGCGGCACCAAGATGCGCCGCGCGGGCAGCTGCTACCTCTGCGAGGGCTGCGGCTCCACCAGCGGCTGCAGCTGACGCACCGCCGCACGCCCGACGTCCGGGGCGCCCACCGCGATTCGGTGGGCGCCCCGCGCCGTGTGCGACACCATGTCCGGATGGAACCGACCACGGACAACCGGCTGGAACTGCGGATCGACGAGGTGCCGGGCCGCGACCCGGCCGAACTGCGGCTGCTGGTCGACGGGGTCGACCTGCTGGCGGTCGGCTTCGACTACCGGACGACCGGCCCGGAGCCGGACGCGCTGCTCGGGGCGCACAGTCCGCTGCTGCCGGGCCCGGAGCCCCGGGAAGTCCGGCTGCGCCGGGGCGGCTGCGGTGAGGAGACCTGCTGCGGCGCGCTGTACGTGACGGTGCGCCGGGAGGGCGGCGCGGTGTGCTGGGAGGGCTGGCGCAACCCGGGCTTCGCGGGCCTGGACCTGCCCGGGTACCGGTTCGACGCCGGGCAGTACCTGGCCGAGGTCGAGCGGGCGGGCGCCGGGGTCGCGGCCTCTCCCGCCCGCAGCGTCGGCCGTCTGCTGGAGGCGGAGCTGGTCCGCCGCCCGGAGCTGCTGGCCGCCTGGGAGTGCGAGTTCCAGGCGGTGTGGACGGAGCGCCGGGCGCCCGACCGGATCGACCTGCTCTTCCACCACCCGCCCGTGCCCGACGGCCGCTACGACCTGCCCCAACTGCAGTTCATGGCCGAACTGACCGTCCCGGCCGGAGGCCCGGAGGTGCTGGCCGCCGAGCTGCTGGAGCGGATCGCCGCGACCGACCCGCGGACCTGGGCCCGGATCTGCGGCGGCAGCGCCCGGAGCGCGGAGCTGCTCGGCTACCCGTGGCCGGAGGACCTCTGATCCGGCCCCGCGGCGGGCGGCGTTCCCCCGGGTGCGTGGGCCGGGCTGCCGGGGCGGCCGGTGGCGGGCAGGCTGGGGGTACTGGCACAGCTGAGGGGTGAGCGCGATGCGGCCGATACTCGTGACGGGCGGTACCGGGACCCTGGGGCGCGTGGTGGTGCGCCGGCTGCTGTCGCGCGGCTGCCCGGTGCGGGTGCTGAGCCGGCAGGCGCACACGCCGGGGGAGCACGGCTGGGCGGTGGGCGACCTGGTGACCGGCCGCGGGGTGGAGGCGGCGCTGTCCGGCGCCGGGACGGTGGTGCACTGCGCGACCACCAACGGCCGGCGGGACGTCGCGGCCACCCGCCGCCTGGTGGAGGCGGCCCGGGCCGCCGGGGCCCCGCACCTGCTGTACGTGTCGATCGTCGGGGTGGACCGGGTGCCGCTGGGCCTCTACCGGACGAAGGCGGAGTGCGAGCGGCTGGTGGTGGAGTCCGGCCTGGGGTGGACGGTGCTGCGGGCCACCCAGTTCCACGACCTGGTGGCGCGGGTGCTGGACGGCCTGTCGAGGGCGCCGGTGCTGCTGGTGCCGCGCGGGGTGTCGTTCCAGCCGGTGGACGTGCGGGACGTCGCGGAGCGGGTGGCGGAGCTGGTCGAGGCGGGCCCGGCCGGGCGGGCGGACGACTTCGGCGGGCCCCAGGTGCGTCCGGTGGAGGCGCTGGCGGCGGACTTCCTGCGGGCCCGGGGCCGACGGCGCCCGGTGCTGCGGGCACCGCTGCCGGGCGGGACGGGGCGGGCGCTGCGGGCGGGCGGCACCCTGGTGTCGGCGCACCCGTTGTCGGCGCACCCGTTGTCGGCGCACCCGGCGGGGCGGACCACCTTCGCCCAGTTCCTGGCGGAGCGGTACCCGGCCTGATCCGCCCCCGCCCGTGCGTCAACCATGGTTGACACCGTCCGTGGTGTCAACCTATGTTGACGGCATGAGCGAGACGACACGGCTCGCGGCCGACGCGAGCAGCGGCGACCCGGCCACCGGCCTGCGGGCCGTCCGGGCCCTGCGCGACCTGGCCGACCGGCTGGAGGACCTCCAGGTCGGCAACGCCCGCCGCAAGGGCTGGTCCTGGCACGAGATCGCGGTCTGCCTGGGGGTCACCCGGCAGGCCGTGCACAAGAAGCACGCCCGACGGGCGGCCGGACAGGGAGGGGACTGAAGGTGTTCGAACGCTTCGCGACGGAGGCCCGCCGGGCGGTCGCGCTGGCCGGCGGGGAGGCGCGCCGGATGCGCCACGACCACCTGGGCGCCGAGCACCTGCTGCTCGGCCTGCTCGCCCAGCCGCAGGACCCGGCCGCCCGGTTGCTCGGCCGGTGGGGCCTCGACCTGGCGGGCGGGCGGCACGCGGTGCTCCGCGCCCTGGGCGGTCACGAGCCGGAGCGCGACGCCGCCGCGCTGGCCGCGATCGGCATCGACCTGGCGGCGGTCCGCGCGGCCGTCGAGTCCGAGTTCGGGCCGGGCGCGCTGGACGGCCCGCCGCCCGCCCGCCGCCCCCGCCGGGGCGGCCCCCGGTTCACCGACCGCGGCCGCCGGGTGATGGTGCTGACCCTGCGCGCGGCCACCGGGCAGCGGGCCCGCCGGATCGAGACCGGCCACCTGCTGCTCGGCCTGCTCCGCGAGGGCGGCGGAACGGCGGTCCGGGTGCTGCGCGACCAGGGCGTCGACCTGGCCGAACTGGAGCGCGCGACGGAAGCTTCGCTGGTGGGCGGCCTGCGGGCGGCCTCATAGCACGGAGTGGTCACAACTGGGGCGCTGCCCGATGAAGGTCGAACGCGCTCCTTGGCCTGGGGGTACCGGTGAGTTAACGTCTTTGAGCCAGCGATCGCTGGGTACAGATCCACATCTCCGGTACAGCGCAGTGTTGTTCTGTCTCACGGCTGGCATGTCCATGCCCTGGCAAGGAGGACCGCATTGACCACCCCCGTGACCACTGGACGCCGTCGGCTGCTCGCCGTACCGGCCGTTCTGGCACTGGCGTTGACAGCCGCCTGCTCCAACAGCTCCTCCGACGGAGGTGGCGGCGGGGGCGGCTCGGCCGCCGCCTTGACGGGTGACTGCGCCAAGTACCAGGCGTACGCGGGCCACTCCGGCACCAAGGTGTCGATGTACGCCTCGATCCTCTCCCCGGAGTCGGACTCGCTGGAGAAGTCCTGGGCCGAGTTCACCACCTGTACGGGCATCAAGATCGTCTACGAGGGCTCCAACGACTTCGAGTCGCAGCTCCCGGTCCGGGTGGCCGGCGGCAACGCCCCCGACCTGGCGATCATCCCGCAGCCCGGCCTGCTGGCCCAGATGGTCAAGTCCGGCAAGGTGGTCAAGCCGCCGCAGCAGACCGTCGAGAACGAGAACAAGTGGTCGCCGGTCTGGAAGGAGTACGGCTCGGTCAACGGCACCTTCTACGCGGCGCCGATGAGCGCCAACATGAAGTCGCTGGTCTGGTACTCGCCCAAGGCGTTCAAGGCCGCCGGCTACGAGGTCCCGAAGACCTGGGCCGAACTGATCGCGCTCAGCGACAAGATCGCCCGGGCCGGCGGCCAGACGAAGCCCTGGTGCGGCGGCATCGGCTCCGGCACCGCGACCGGCTGGCCGGCCACCGACTGGCTGGAGGAGGTCGTCCTCGGCTCCTACGGCGGCGACGTCTACGACCAGTGGATCAGCCACAAGGTGAAGTTCTCCGACGAGAAGATCACCACCGCGATGAAGACCGTCGCCGACTGGATGCAGAACCCGGCCTGGGTCAACGCCGGCTTCGGCGACGTCAAGACGATCGCCACCACCACCTTCCAGGACGCCGGCACCCCGATCCTCAGCAACAAGTGCGCGATGCTCCAGCAGGCGTCCTTCTACCGCGCGCAGTGGCCGCAGGGCACCAACATCGGGCCGGACGGCGACGTCTTCGCCTTCCACATGCCCGCGGTGAACCCGGACGTCAAGAGCCCGGTCGAGGGCGGCGGCGAGTTCCTGGCCGCGTTCTCCGACCGGCCCGAGGTGCAGGCCGTGCAGAACTACCTGTCCACCTCGGAGTGGGCCAGCAGCCGGGTCAAGACCTCCCCGGGCTGGGTCTCCGCCAACCAGGGCGTGGACAAGAGCCTGTACACCGACCCGATCGACAAGCTCTCCGCCGAGTCGCTGACCGACCCCGCGGCCACCTTCCGGTTCGACGCCTCCGACCTGATGCCCGCCGCCGTCGGCTCCGGCGCCGAGTGGAAGGCGCTGACCGCCTGGTTCGCCGAGGGCCAGTCGATCCAGAAGACCGCGGGCGACATCGACGCGGCCTGGCCGCAGTAACCGGACGCCACCGGGCAGCGCGGGCCCGCCCGCGCTGCCCTTCCCGTGCCCCGAGGAAGGACCCTCCGCATGCCCACCGACACCCGGCTCGCCGGGCCGGCGCTCCACCTCGCCGATTCGCTGTGGCAGGACGCGGCGATCAAGTTCGGCAACACCGCGGGCGCCGTACTGGGCTTCCTCGGTCTGCTGCTCGCGGTGTTCTTCGCGGCGGGCCGCGCCACCGGACGCTTCTCCCGGCCGCTGGCGGTCGCGCTGATGCTCGGCCCCGCGGCCGTCCTGCTGCTCATCGGCCTGGTGGTGCCGCTGCTGCGCACCGTCTACCTGAGCTTCTACGACGCCGACGCGGCGAAGTTCGTCGGCGGGAAGAACTACGGCTGGGCGGCGACCAGTTCGCAGATCCACGACGTGCTGCTGAACACCCTGCTGTGGCTGGTGATCGCCCCGATCGCGGCCACCGGGCTCGGCCTGCTGCTGGCCCTGCTGGTCGACCGGCTGCGCGGGCAGTCGGTCTACAAGTCGCTGATCTTCATGCCGATGGCGGTCTCGCTGGTGGCCGCCTCGATCATCTTCAAGCTGGTGTACGAGTCGCGCGGAGCCGGCCAGAACCAGGTCGGCCTGCTCAGCCAGCTCGCGGTCGCGGTCGGCTGGGACGACCCGCCCAACTGGATCCTGTCCCAGCCGCTGAACAACTTCCTGCTGATGGGCGTCATGGTCTGGGTGCAGACCGGCTTCGCCATGGTGGTGCTGTCCGCCGCGATCAAGGCCATCCCGGACGAGATCACCGAGGCCGCCCGGCTCGACGGCGCCTCGGGGGTGCGGCTGTTCGTGCACGTCACCGTGCCGATGATCCGCACCACGCTGGTGGTGGTGCTCACCACCATCATGATCATCACACTGAAGGCCTTCGACATCGTCCGCACCATGACGGGCGGCAACTTCGGCACCCAGGTGCTGGCCAACGAGATGTACTCGCAGAGCTTCGAGCAGTACAACACCGGCCGCGGCAGCGCCCTCGCGGTGATCCTCTTCCTCGCGGTGGCACCCCTGGTGGTCTACAACATCGCCCTGCTGCGCAAGGAGCGTGCGACCCGATGAGCGCCGAGCCCACCCTCGACAAGGCTTCCGGCTCCGGTTCGGGGTCCGCCTCCGGTTCGGAGTCCGCTTCCGGGGCGGGGTCCGCCTCCGGGGCGGGGTCCGCTTCCGGCTCCGGGGCCGGTTCCGGAAAGGCGCCGGGGCGGGGCGGGGCGTCCCGTCCGGACCTGCCGCCGGCCAAGGCCGTCCGCCGGGCGTTCAGCTCCCCGCTGGCCAGTGCCCTGGTGATCGCCGTCACCGTGCTGTGGACCATCCCGACCGTCGGCCTGCTGGTCACCTCGCTGCGGCCCAAGCAGGACGTGGTCTCCTCCGGCTGGTGGGAGGCGTTCGTCCACCCCGACTTCGGGCTGGAGAACTACCGCTCGGTGCTGTTCGAGAACTCGTTCGGCACCTCCGGCGGCCTGATGCCGTACCTGGTCAACTCGATCGCCATCGCCGTCCCGGCCACGGTCTTCCCGCTGGTGCTGGCCGCGATGGCGGCCTACGCGCTGGCCTGGGTGCGGTTCAAGGGCAGCGACACGCTCTTCTTCGTGATCTTCGCGCTGCAGGTGGTGCCGCTGCAGATGTCGCTGGTGCCGCTGCTGCGGCTGTTCTCCGGCGGCGCGCACCTCGGGTCGGTGACGGTGATCCCGGCGCTCAACCTGAAGGACACCTACCTGCCGGTCTGGCTGACGCACACCATGTTCGCGCTGCCGCTGGCGATCTTCCTGCTGCACAACTTCATCGCCCAGCTGCCGCGCGACCTGATGGAGGCGGCGGTGGTGGACGGGGCCTCGCACTTCAAGATCTTCCGGTCGATCGTGCTGCCGCTGAGCGCTCCGGCGCTGGCCTCGTTCGCCATCTTCCAGTTCCTGTGGGTGTGGAACGACCTGCTGGTGGCGCTGACCTTCGCGGGCGGCAACCCGACCGTCGCGCCGATCACCTCCCGGCTGGCCCAGCTGTCCGGTTCGGACAGCAGCCACTGGGAACTGCTCAGCGCGGGGGCCTTCCTGTCGATGATCGTCCCGCTGGCGGTGTTCTTCGCCCTGCAGCGGTACTTCGTCCGCGGGCTGCTGGCCGGGTCGGTGAAGGGCTGACCCGGCCGTCCGGCCGTCCGACCGTCCGACCGTCCGACCGTTCGGCCATCCGCCTGTCCGCCTGTCCGCCTCGCCCGTCCGCCCGTTCGGCCCGTTGGCCGTTCGGGCTGCGGGCTGCCCTTGAACGTGTGCAGACAGACTGATCGGATGCGGAGCGTTCGACTCCTACATGGCTGGAAGTCGTGGTTGTGATGTGAGGGTTCTGCGGACGCGCCGGGGTCGGAGCCGGTAGGACGGAGGGCGGCACTTCTGTCGTTCATCCGGTCATCCGACCTTGGGGGGTTGGCGTGAGGCTCAGAAAACGAATCGCCGGGCTGCTGGTGGGCCTGCTCGCGGCGAGCGGACTGATGGTGGCACCCGCGGCGCACGCGGACACCACCGCCGTCCTCGGCAACAACACCACCGGTACCGCCACCGACTCCGGTGACTCGAACTACATCAACACGTCCCGCTTCGTGACGGGCTCCAACGGCGGCACCGTCAACAGCGTCAGCGTGTACGTCGGCGCCGTCGGTGCCACGCCCAACGACCAGTACCAGGTCGCGGTGTACGGCGACGTGGCCGGCAAGCCCGGCCCGCTGCTCGGCTCCTCCGCCTCCGGCACGCTCACCGCGCACACCTGGAACACCCTGCCGGTCGCCGCCACGCTCGCGCCGAACACGCCCTACTGGCTGGCGTACAACTCCAACGGCGTCTCCGCGGCGGTCAACAACCTGAACTACGCCACCGGCGGCCAGAGCGGCTACTCCACCGGCGGCACCGCCTTCGGGACCTGGCCCAGCAGCTTCGGCGCCGTCTCCACCGGCAACCTCAACTACTCGATCTACGCCACCTACACCCCGTCCGGCGGCGGTGGCGGCACGCCCGGCAGCGGGCCCGGCAACGAGGGCCCGATCCTGCTGGTCACCAACTCGGCCAACCCGTACACCACCTACTACGGCGAGATCCTCAAGTCCGAGGGCCTGAACTACTACAAGACCGCCGACCTGAGCACCGTCACCGCGACCATGCTCAACTCGTACGACGTGGTGCTGCTGGCGGAGAACCAGCTGACCGCCGCCCAGACCACCATGTTCAGCACCTGGGTGAACGGCGGCGGACGGCTCGTCGCGATGCGGCCCGACAAGCAGCTCGCCGGGCTGCTCGGCCTCACCACGACCACCGACACGCTGGCCGACAGCTACCTGAAGATCAACACCACCGCGGCGCCCGGCGCCGGACTGACCTCCGACACCATCGGCTTCCACGGCACCGCGGACAAGTACGCCCTCAACGGCGCCACCGCCGTCGCCACCCTGTACAGCGACACCGCGGTGGCCACCACCAACCCGGCCGTCACGCTGCGCACCGTCGGCACCGGCCAGGCCGCCGCGTTCACCTTCGACCTCGCCAAGTCCGTCGTGCAGACCCGCCAGGGCAACGCCGCCTGGGGCGGTCAGCAGCGCGACAACGTCGACGGCATCCAGGCCAGCGAGATGTTCTTCGGCACCGGCGGACAGCTCAACTGGAATAACCTCGACAAGGCGCAGATCCCGATCGCCGACGAGCAGCAGCGCCTGCTCGCCAACCTGATCACCACCATGGACGCGAGCAAGAAGCCGCTGCCGAAGTTCTGGTACTTCCCGCGGGACGTCAAGGCCGTCGTGGTGATGACCGGTGACGACCACGGCATCGGCGGCACCAGCGGGCGCTTCGACGGCTACGTCGCGCAGAGCCCGGTCGGTTGCAACGTGGCCAACTGGGAGTGCGTGCGCGCCTCGTCGTACATCTACACCGACGACCCGATCACCGACGCCCAGGCCAAGGCCTACTCCGACCAGGGCTTCGAGATCGGCGTGCACGTCACCACCAACTGCACTCCGTGGGGCACCCCGGCCGACCTGCAGAACATCTACACCACCCAGATCGGCGCCTGGAAGGCCAAGTACCCCTCGCTGCCCAACCCGGACAGCACCCGCACCCACTGCGTCGAGTGGGACGACTGGGCGACCCAGGCCAAGACCAAGCTCGCCAACGGCATCCGGCTGGACACCGACTACTACTACTACCCGGCCAGCTTCGTGCAGGACCGGCCCGGCTACTTCAACGGCACCGGCCTGCCGATGAAGTACGCGGACAGCGACGGCAGCACCATCAACGAGTACCAGGCCACCACCCAGCTCACCGACGAGTCCGGGCAGTCCATGCCCTCCACCGTCAACACGCTGCTGGACAACGCCTACAACTCCAAGGGCTACTACACCGTCCTGACCGCCAACATCCACACCGACTACGCCGCCTCCACCGCCTCCGACCAGGTCATCGCCTCGGCCAAGGCGCACGGCGCCCCGATCGTCTCCGGCCGCCAGCTGCTGACCTGGCTGGACGCCCGCAACGGCTCCGCGTTCTCCGGCATGGCCTGGAGCAGCAACACGCTCAGCTTCAGCATCACCGGCGGCGCCAACGGCCTGCGCGCGATGGTCCCGGTCAACTCGGCGTCCGGCACGCTCACCGGCATCAAGCAGGGCACCACCACCGTCAACTACCGCATCGAGACCATCCACGGCATCGCGTACGCCTTCTTCGACGGCAACGTCGGCTCCTACACCGCGACGTACGGCACCGACACCACCGCGCCGACCGTCACCGGTTCGGTGCCGGCCAACGGCGCCACCGGCGTCTCCGCCACCGCCCCGGTCAAGGCCTCCTTCAGCGAGCCCGTCCAGGCGAGCACCGTCAACGGCACCAACGTCACCCTGAAGACCACCGCCGGCTCCACCGCGGTGCCCGGCACCGTCTCCCTGGACGCGGCCACCAACACCGTCACCTTCACCCCGAGCGCCGCGCTCTCGCTCAGCACCGGCTACACGCTGAGCGTCGCCAACGTGAAGGACCTGGCGGGCAACACCCAGGCCGCGGCCTACACCGCGGCCTTCACCACCGCCGGCGCACCGCCGCAGACCATCGGCAACAACGCCGTCGGCAACCAGCTCGACGACACCGACTCCAACCACCTCAACGGCTCCAAGATCACCACCGGGGCCTCCGCCATCGCCCTGACCTCGCTCAACGTGCACACCGGGCAGATCAGCGCGGCGCCCAACAACCAGTTCCAGATCGCGATCTACAGTGACAACGCCGGCTCGCCGGACGCCCTGCTGGCCACCAGCTCGGTCGGCACGCTGAGCGCCAACGCCTGGAACAGCGCGCCGATCACCTACACGCTGGCGGCCAACACCACGTACTGGGTGATCTACAACTCGAACGGCACCAGCTCCACCGTCAACAACATGCACTACAGCTCGGGCCCGGCCGGCTCGGGCGCCTACAGCAGCGCGTCCGTCCCGTTCGGGACCTTCCCCGCGAGCTTCGGCACCGCGGTGAAGGACAACCTGGTGTACTCGCTGTACGGCACCTACTGAGTGCCCTGAGCCGAGTACACCGAGTCCCCCGCCGGGGCGGTCCGGACCACGCGATCGTGGTCCGGACCGCCCCGGCGGCTCGTTCCGGCGGCCTGCTCCGACGGCTCGTTCGGGCGACTGGTTCGGGTGGCCCGTCGTCCCGGGCTGCTGGGGCCGCTGGGGCCGGTGGACCGTCAGAGCGCCACCCCCGCAGGTGCTTCGGAGGGCAGGTCGCCCGCCCGGGCCTTGACCACGAACAGCGCGGAGAGCAGGGCCACCGCGGCGAAGGCCACGCCGACCACGAAGGCGTGCGACACCGCGTACGCCAGCACCTGGTCGGCCCAGGAGCTGCCGGGCGGGAAGGACTGGTGTTCCCGGGCGTACTGCAGGTCGGCCGGGGAGGCGTGGGCCGCGAAGTCCGCCTGCTGGCGGGTGCCCTCGCTGGTCGCCGCCTTGGCGAACACCGTGGTGAGGATCGACAGGCCGACCGAGCCGCCGATCTGCTGCACCGAGTTGAGCAGCCCTGAAGCGGCCCCGGTCTCGTGCGCCGCCACCCCGGACACCGCCATCAGCATCACCGGGACGAAGATCAGGCCCATGCCGAAGCCGAAGGTGACCGTGGGGCCGAGCACGGCCGCCGCGTAGCTGCTGTGCACGTCCGTCCGCGTCAGCCAGCCCAGGCCGGCGGTGACCAGGACCGAGCCGGTGACCATGAAGGGCTTGGGGCCCAGCCGGGCTTGGAAGGCGGAGGCGATCTGGGCCGCGACGATGATCGCCACGCTGATCGGCAGGAAGGCCACCCCGGCCTTCAACGCGCTGTACCCGAGGACCCGCTGCACGAAGAGCGTGACGTAGAAGAAGATGCCGAACATGGCGGCGGCCAGGCAGAGCATCATGATCAGGCCGCCGGTGCGGTTCCGGTTCCGCAACAGGCCCAGCGGGGTGATGGGTTGGGCGGTGCGCCGCTCGATCAGCACGAAGGCGAGCAGCAGCGCGGCGCCGACCGCGAAGGAGGCGATGGTCACGCCGTCGCCCCAGCCCGCCGCCGGGTCGGCCGCGTGGATGAACCCGTAGACCAGGCCGACCAGGCCGAGCGTCGAGGTGAGCGCGCCCGGCAGGTCGAAGGTGCCGGCCCGGCGCTCGGACTCGTCGATGTACTTCGGCGCCGCGAGGGCGATCAACGCGGCGATCGGCACGTTCACGAAGAACACCCAGCGCCAGTTCAGGTACTCGGTGAGCACGCCGCCGGCCAGCAGGCCGATCGCCGCGCCGGAGCCGGCCACCGCCGAGAAGACGCCGAACGCGCGGTTCCGCTCCGGCCCCTCCTCGAAGTTGGTCGCGATCAGGGCGAAGGCCGTCGGTGAACAGATCGCCCCGCCGATGCCCTGCAGCGCGCGGGCCGCGAGCAGCATGCCGCCGTTCTGCGCGAAGCCGCCGAGCAGCGAGGCCAGCCCGAACAGCAGCACGCCGACGACGAACACCCGGCGGCGGCCGAGGATGTCACCTGCCCGCCCGCCGAGCAGCAGCAGGCCGCCGAAGGTCAGCGTGTAGGCGTTGATCACCCAGGACAGGTCGGTGGTCGAGAACTTCAGCGCGTCCTGGATGTGGGGGAGCGCGATGTTCACGATGGTCGCGTCCAGCACCACCATGAGCTGGGTGGCCGCGATGACGGTGAGGGTGATGTTCCGGCTCCGGCCCCGCCCGGAGCCGGGTGGAGCGGATGCGCTGAGCATGTCGGAGATAGCCACTGATGTGCCCCCTGCTGGCCGTTGCCGCTCTTCGATAAAGTGTGCTCGCCGATGCGAACAGTGAACGCCCGCGTTCACTGTGTAGACCATAGGCCCGCACCGATAGTGAACGCAACCGTCTTTTAGGGTGGATGACGATGGATCAGCCGGATCAGCCGGATCGCCCGGACCGTCCGCTGCGGCACCGGCCGGCCGACGCCCCCGAGGGGATGGCGGGCGGCCCGGGAGCGGCGGGCGGCGCGGCCGGGGCGGCGGTCCCGCAGCGCCGGCGCGGGAAGGCCCTGGAGGCGGCGATCTTCGAGGCGGCGCTCGACCAGCTGACCTCCGGCGGCTTCGCCCGGATGACCATGGAGGGCGTGGCCGGGGCGGCCCAGACCGGCAAGGCCGCGCTCTACCGACGCTGGAACTCCAAGGGCGACCTGGTGGTGGACGCGCTGGCGGCCGCGCTGCCGCCCGTCACCGACGTCCCCGACCTCGGCTCCGTCCGGGCCGAGCTGTGGCACGTCATCGAGGCCTACGTCCGGGTGGTGGACTCGCCGATCGGTGCCGCCGTCCACGCCCTGATGGGCGAGCTCGACCAGGAGCGCGCCGACTCCTTCAAGGGCTTCCTGCAGGACCGGGTGATCGCACCGACCACCGAGGTGGTCCTCGGCATCCTCCGCCGCGGCGAGGCCCGCGGCGACGTCCGCCCGGGCGCGGCGGTGCCAGCGGTCGCCGACGTGCTCCCGGCCATGCTGCTCTACCGCGCCAAGCTCTGCGGCGGGGTGGTCGACGAGGCGTTCGGCGTCGACCTGCTGGAGCTGGTCCTGCTGCCGATGGTCCGGCCGTAACGGCGGCGGGGGCGTCGGCGCGGCGGCGTACGCTGATGGGGGCGGGGAGGCCCGGTGCGCCCGGTGTGGTGTCCCGTTCCGGTCCGCCGCTGCCCGCCCGTCTCCCCGCGTGTCCGCCCGCTCCAGTGAACGGAACCCTCCCGATGCCGTACGACCCGCCGACCCACAGTGTGGAGCGCTCCCTGCGCCAGTCCGGCGCCCGCGTGGTGGCCGGGCTGGACGAGGTCGGCCGGGGCGCCTGGGCCGGGCCGGTCATGGTCGGCGCCGCCGTCACCGGCCTGCGCCGCCCGCCGGAGGGGCTGACCGACTCCAAGCTGCTCACCGAGCGGCGCCGCAACGCGCTCGCCCCGGTCCTGGAGGGGTGGGTGACGGCGTACGCGATCGGCTCCGCCTCGGCCCGCGAGTGCGACGACCTCGGGATGACCGCCGCGCTCCGGCTGGCCGCCCTGCGCGCGCTGGAGGAGCTGCCGGTGCGGCCCGACGCGGTGATCCTGGACGGCAAGCACGACTACCTGGGCGGCCCCTGGAAGGTCCGCACGGTGATCAAGGGCGACCAGTCCTGCGTCTGCGTGTCCGCCGCCTCGGTGCTGGCCAAGGTCCGCCGGGACGCGTTGATGGCCGAACTCGGCGCCGACCACCCGGCGTTCGCCTTCGGGGAGAACGCCGGCTACCCCTCGCCGACGCACCGCGCCGCACTGGAGGAGCTCGGCCCCACCGAGCACCACCGGCTGTCCTGGTCCTACCTGGACGCCCTGCCGCGCTGGAGCCACCTCAAGCGGCAGCGCACCCCGGCCGACTCCGGCGAGCAACTCTCCCTGGGTTTCTGAGGATTTCCCGACCGCGCCGAACCCGCCCCACGGGCCGTTCCCGACCCCCGACGGCACCGTTTCCTGACGGTTCGTCAGAGTTTGTCCACTCGTCACCCGGGCGTCCTCGCCACCGTGCGCACAGTGCGCCAGACTTCCAAGTGGTGGGGTGCCCGTGCGCATCCGACCGGCATTTGATAGGAATCCGGGTATGCCTGTCTTCCCCGAGGAGCCGGAGATTCACGAGACGATCCCGGGCCCCGGCGTTCCCCTTCCCCACAAGTCGGACGCACCTGCCCCCCGTATGCCTTCCTCCACCGCCGTCGCCGCTCAGGTCCCGGGCCCCCGCCCCGGCCCGCCGCGACCCGCTCCGCCCCGTGCCGACCGTCCGGTCCCCGGCCCGCGGCCCCCGGCCCGTCCCAAGCCCGGCCCCGCGCCGCGCCCCGGTCGGCCGGAAGTCCAACTCCTGCCCGCCGCCGCAGCCGAGGCGATCGACCGTGCCGACGAGGCGGTCGACGCACTGCTGGAGTCCGGCCGCCGCCCCGGCGACGTGCTGGTCCTGACGGTCGGTGCGGCGCACCCCTGGCAGCAGCACGAGCTCAGCTTCGGCGAGGACCGCTACTGGTCGCAGCTCGCCGACGGCGGGGACGTGTTCTACGCCGACGCCGACACGGCGCGCCAGCTCCGCCGGGACGTGGTGGTCCTGGTGGTCAACGAGGGCCGCTCGGAGCAGGTGGCCGCCGCGGCGCGCAAGGCGCTGGAGCGGGCCGCGAAGCTCCTGGTGGTCTGCGGCGAGACGGACACCGTCGCCCCGCTGTTCGCCTGACCGGCGGGCCGTCCGCGGTGCCGCCCGGCACCGCGGACCGGCCTGACGCCCGGCGTCCGGCGTCTGACGCCGGGGAGCGGTGCGGGCCGTCGGCCGCGTTCCGTGGCCACCCGCTGTGTCCGTGCGTCCGTTCCGGGCTTCGCGCTTCCGGCCCGCTGTCTCCCTCCCGCTGTTTCCCGCCTTCGTGCGCTGTGCGTTGTGCCGTCCTGCGCGGCCGGGCTGTCCGGTCAGCGGGCGGCGGTGCGGCGGACGGGTCGGTCGTCGTGGGTGCCCTCCAGCGCGCGGACCGCGCTCAGCGAGGTGACCGGGGCGATCGGCGGCTGCTGGGCCGGTGGCGCCTCGGGCCGTTGTGCTCCGGGCGGCGGTGCCTCGGACCGCGGCACCTCGACCGGTGCGGCGGAGGCGTCGTGCGGGATGCGCGGCGGCAGTTCGGTGACGGTGTGGATCGGACCGAGCGTCCACGACCCGGAGTGCGGGTTGCGCCCGCGCCGGCCGTCGCCGAGGGACTGCCAGCCGGCCGGGGTGAGCGTCAGGTACGAGCCGCAGCGCAGCCCGTGCAGTTCGGCGGCGGCACGCAGCGCCCACATCCAGGCACCGTCCTGCTCGATCCAGTCCGGGCCGCCCTCGCGGCAGCGCAGCAGGACGGCGGTGCGGCTGGGGCTGTGGCGCTTCAGGTCGTGCGGAGTGATCCGCCGCAGATGGCCGAGCAGCGCGTTGCGGTGGTCCCACCCGTCGCTGAACTGCGGCCGGACGCCGAACGAGGCGGACGCCACCACTCGGTGCTCGGCGTTCAACACCGCGACCACCGTGGTGCCCGGCTGCGGGAGGTGCCGCTGGTGCAGTTCGGTGACGAACTCGCGGGGTGCCCGAAGGAGGGGCACGTCGTAGCCCTTCCACTCCGGCAGGGTGACGGTCCGGTGGCCGTCACAGCGGGAAGGACCTCGGTCGATGCCGTTGATCACGATCCTCCTTCCCGAGCCCGCGCCCCCTGGGGCGCGCGAGCGTACGCCGAAGGCCGAGGTCCGACGGACCGGGCACTGGATACCTTCCAATTCTCGGTGGAGAGCACTCCGAGCGGCAATGATGAAATGACGAACGCGGCCCGAAATCCCTGCTTCTGCCTGATATGTTCCACGCCCCCGACAGGGCCATTCGGCTGACCTGACGGTGAGCGGAGGGTGTACGGCCTGAAACGTTCCGGTGTACGCCCCTTCCGCACCCGGGCGTGTGCCCGCCCACGCCGCCCGGCCGGGCGGCCGACGCCCGAGACTTCCGGCCACTCACCGCCCGCCACGCCCCGCCCGCGCTCCTCCGCCCGCCCTTCTCGGCTTGCCGCCCTCCGAGCCCTGTGCCCTGCTCCCGGGGCCCGTTCCGGCTTCCTGCCTTCCGGCTTCCTGCCTTCCGGCTTCCTGCCTTCCGGCTTCCTGCCTTCCGGCTTCCTGCCTTCCGGCTTCCTGCCTTCCGGCTTCCTGCCTTCCGGCTTCCTGCCTTCCGGCTTCTGGGTTCTGGTTGCCCGGGCTGGCCTCAGCCCCGGACGGCGAGGACGAGCGGGAGCACGGCGGTGGCTCCGGCCTGGCGGAGCAGGCGGGCGGCGACCGTCAGTGTCCAGCCCGAATCCACCAGGTCGTCGACCAGCAGGACCGGACCCGGCGCGGCGGCCAGCGTCTCGGCCAGGCCGGGCGAGAGGGTGAGCGCCCCGGCGACCGAGCGCAGCCGCTGGGCGCTGTTGCTGCGCGGGCCGTGCGGCGGCTCCCCGGTGGCGTACTCGACCCGGCCGAGCAGGGGCATCCGGCCGATCGAGGCCAGCCCGCCGGCCAGGTCGGACACCAGGTGGGAGCGGGTGGAGGAATCGAGCGCGACCACCCCGACCGGACGGGCGAGCCGCTCGCCCTCCGGGCCGGCCGGCCCGGCCCAGCCGCCGGGGCCCTTGGCCCAGTCCGCGACCACCCCGACCATCGCGTCCAGCACCTCGCGCGGCAGCGGCCCGTCCGGGGAGCGCTCGTCCAGCAGCGAGCGCAGGCGGCCGCCCCAACCGATGTCGGACAGCCGGCCCAGGGCGCGCCCCGGCTCGGCCTGCTGGGCCGGGGCGATCCGGCCCTTGAGCGGGACGCCCAGGGACTCCATGCCGGTGGGCCACATCCGCCTGGTCTCGAAGGAGACGCCGGGGCGGCCGAGCGCGGCCCGGGCGGCGTCCAGCGATTCGGCGGAGACCTCGGCGGAGTGCCGGGGCGGGGAACAGCGGTCGCACCGGCCGCACGGTGCCGCCTCGGGGTCGTCGAGCTGGCGGCGCAGGAACTCCATCCGGCAGCCCTCGGTGGCCACGTACTCCCGCATCGCCTGCTGCTCGGCCTCGCGGGCCCGGGCGACCTTGGCGTACCGCGCGGCGTCGTACTGCCAGGGCTCCCCGGTGGACTCCCAGCCGCCGCGCACCCGGCGCACCGCGCCGTCCACGTCGAGCACCTTGAGCATCGTCTCCAGCCGGGTGCGGCGGAGGTCGACCGAGGTCTCCAGGGCGGCGGTGGAGAGCGGGCGGCCCGCCCCGGACAGCGCGTCCAGCGTGCGGCGGACCTGCTCCTCGGCGGGGAAGCCGATCGAGGCGAAGTACCGCCAGATCGCCTCGTCCTCCCGGCCCGGCAGCAGCAGGACCTCGGCCCGGTCGACGCCGCGGCCGGCCCGGCCGACCTGCTGGTAGTAGGCGATCGGGGAGCTGGGCGAGCCGAGGTGCACCACGAAGCCGAGGTCCGGCTTGTCGAAGCCCATGCCCAGCGCGGAGGTGGCGACCAGCGCCTTGACCCGGTTCTCCAGCAGCGCCGCCTCCGCCTCCCGGCGCTCCGCGTCCTCGGTCCGCCCGGAGTAGGAGGCGACCTGGTAGCCGCGTCCGCGCAGGAACTCGGTGACCTCCTCGGCGGCGGCCACCGTGAGGGTGTACACGATGCCGGAGCCGGGCAGGTCGGGCAGGTGGTCGGCGAGCCAGGCCAGCCGGTGCGCCGGGTCGGACAGCGGCAGCACGGCCAGGCTGAGGCTCTCCCGGTCCAGCGGTCCGCGCAGCACCAGGGCCTGTGCGTCGCCCGCGCCGGTGCCGAGCTGCTCCGCGACGTCCGCGGTGACCCGGGCGTTCGCGGTCGCCGTGGTCGCCAGCACCGGGACGCCGGGGGAGAGCTCGGCGAGCATGGTACGCAGCCGCCGGTAGTCGGGTCGGAAGTCGTGCCCCCAGTCGGAGATGCAGTGCGCCTCGTCCACCACCAGCAGACCGGTGGAGGCGGCGAGCTTGGGCAGCACGTGGTCGCGGAAGTCGGGGTTGTTCAGCCGCTCCGGGCTGACCAGGAGGACGTCGACCAGGCCGTCGGCGACCTCCTGCTGGATCTCCGACCACTCCTCGGGGTTGGCCGAGTTGATCGTCCGGGCACGGATGCCCGCCCGGGCGGCCGAGTCGACCTGGTTGCGCATCAGGGCGAGCAGCGGGGAGACGATCACCGTCGGGCCGGCGCCGCGGGCGCGCAGCAGCGCCGTGGCGATGAAGTAGACGGCGGACTTGCCCCAGCCGGTGCGCTGGACCACCAGGGCCCGGCGGCTGTCCACCACCAGTGCCTCGATGGCCCGCCACTGGTCCTCGCGCAGGGCGGCGCCGGGGCCGGCCAGGTCGCGCAGCACGGCTTCCGCGGCGGCCCGGACGGCGTCGCGGTCGGCGGGAGTGGTCGGGTGGAGTTCGCGCGTCTGCATGGGGTCATGGATACCGTGCGGCACGGACGGACCGCGAATGGCGGCCTGTGGACAGAGTGGCGTTCATCCGTTGATAGGCCCTCAAATCGCCGTGAGAACCGTGAAACGTAGGCCATTCGGGGGAGGAGATGCTGAACCCCCCGATTTATCCACAGGGTCGGACGAATTCTCCGCGGCCCGGCGCGATCCGGTCCAAGCTTCCGCCATGACCGCAGACGACCGTGCCACCACCCCCGCCCCGCATCCCGGCCACCTCCCGGTCCGGCTGCGCGGCCCCGCCGACATGGCGGAGATGCTCCCGTACCTGCTGGGCTTCTTCCCCGACGACAGCATCGTCGCGGTGGGCCTGCAGGGCTCCGCGCTCGACCAGGGCGGTGTGATCCGGATCGACATCCCGGAGGACCCCGCCGACTGGGAACGGACCGCGGAGGAATCCGCCCGGCTGCTGGTCGAGCTGTCCGAGCAGCGCGACCGCCGCCCCGTCCAAGTCCTGCTGTACCTGTGCCGGGATCCCGCCGGGAGCGCCGCCGCACCGGAGGACGGGCACGCCGTACTGACCGGGCTCCGCCCGCTGGCCGCCGCGCTCGCCCGGGCCTTCCAGGCCGAGCAGGTGGCCGTCAAGGAGTCGCTGTGCGTCTCGGCCGGCCGCTGGTGGTCCTTCCTGTGCACCGGGGTCGACTGCTGCCCGCCGGAGGGCACCCCGGTCCGGGCGGCCCACCAGCCGAGCCCGCTCGCCGCGGCGGCCGCCTTCGCCGGGCTCGCTCCGCGGGGCAGCCGCAAGGCGATCGTGGCCGGGCTGGCCGCGATCGGTCCACCGGGCTCCGAGACGCAGCGCCGGGCCCTGGAGGACGCCGGGCCGCCCTTCATCCGCGAGTTGGCCGGCCCCGGCGGCCGGGCGGCCGCCGTCGAGCGCACCGCCGGGCTGCTCGCCGAGGCGATGGCCGAGTTCCGGGCCGGAGCCCGCGAGCTGGACGCCGCCCGCACCGCCAGGCTGCTGATCGGCATGCAGGACAAGCTCGGCCGCGACCGCGCCGCCGAGTACGCCGAACCGGACGAACTCGCCGCCGCCCAGCGGCTGTGGCGGTTCCTGATCCAGCGCTGCGTCGACCCGTTCGAACACCTCGCGGCCCCGCCGCTGACCCTGCTGGCCTGGACGTCCTGGCTGGCCGACGACTCCGCCACGGCCCGGGTCGTGCTGGCCAGGGCGCTCGAACTGGAACCGGGCTACACCCTGGCCCAACTCCTCTACGAATCACTGAACTGCGGCGTCTCCCCGGACGCCCTGCTCCGGGTGGTCCGGCGCGAGCGCACCGCCAGACTGCGGGACGGGCAGTCCCCGCCCCCGCCCGAACTCCCGCCGACGGAAGCCCCGGTGGCCCCCGCCGACCCGGCGGGCCCCGTAGCTCCGGCGGACGGCGGCGGGGGAGCGGCCACGGGCGGCGGCGCCGTTCCCGCCTCCGCCAGCACCGTTCCTGCCGGTTCCGTTCCCGCTGGTTCCGGGCCGGGCCGACAGGGGACCGGGCCCGCACCGGAGCCGGAGCTGTCCCCGGACGAGCCGGGGTCCGGGCCGGGGCCGACAGGGCCGACTCCGGCCGACGGGCCGTCAGCCGCAGCCGTCCGGGGGCACCGTCCGCGCCCCCAGCGGGCCGCTCCGGCGGTCACCCGCGTCCGGCAGGTCCGAGCTCGCCCAAGCCGACACACGATCGGAGACTGACATGCGAATCCTCGACCCGCGGCGGCCCCGGGGCGCCGGGCTAGACCTCGCCGCGCGCCATCCGGATCAGCCGGTCCAGCACCGTCCGGCCGCTGGTCCGCACCCCGTCGTGCTCCCACTCGTTGGTGACCCAGACCCGGGTGCCGGCCACCGCGTCCGCGGTCTCCAGCGAGTGCGCCGTGTCCACGTACATGTCGTCGTGGTACACCGCCGCGTACACCGGTACCTGGTTCGACGCCAGGCGCGGCAGGTCGTACAGGTCGGGCCAGTCGGTGCGCTCCGCCAGCAGCTGCGCCGTCTCGCGCAGCGGCCGCAGCGCCGGATCGGTCTCGAACATCCAGGGGTGGATCATCTCGCCGCTGAACAGCACCGGCCCGTCCCCGGCCAGCGCCGCCTCGGCGTCGAACTCGGGGAACTCCTCGCGCACCCGCTCCGCCGACCACGCGGTGGCCCCGGCGTCGACCGAGCGCTGCCCGTAGATCGACTCGTGCAGGACGGCGTACAGGGGGTTCTGCGCGAAGGACAGGTGCGACTGCGCCCCGGCCAGGAAGGTGTCGGAGAGCTCCGGCCCGTCCGGCCCCTCCACCCAGGCTTCCTCCAGCAGGTAGTGCAGGACGTAGGAGCCGGAGCCGCCGCCCAGCAGGATGCCCAGCGCCTGGAACGCCCGCACGGTCAGCGTCCCGCCGTCGGGGAGGGTCGCGGGCCGCTCGACCAGGTGCGCCGCGATTCGCCGTACCGCCGCCACGTCCTGGGGGAAGCGCGCGTAGTGCCCGGCGTTCTTCCGGGCGACGCGCGGGTAGGCCGCGCGGTAGACCTCGTCCGCCGAGCGGCGCAGGCCGGCCAGGCCGCCGGTGACGAAGGCCTCGCGCAGGTGCTCCGGGGCCAGCGAGAGGTAGGTCAGGGTGCAGAAGCCGCCGAAGCTCTGCCCCAGCAGGCTCCACGTGCCGTCGGCGCCGAGCAGCTGGCGGCGGATCAGCTCGGCGTCTTGGACGATCGAGTCGGCGCGGAAGTGCGCCAGGTAGTCGGCCTGCTGCCGGGCGTCGCCGCGCCGGACCAGGGTCCGGCGGTTGGCGGGGGTGGAGCGCCCGGTGCCGCGCTGGTCCAGCAGCAGCACCCGGTAGTCGTCCAGCGCCCGGTCCAGCCAGCCGTCCCGGCCCATCGGCCGGTTGGCCTTCCCACCGGGGCCGCCCTGCAGGTACACCAGCCACGGCAGTTCGTCGTGCTCGCGTCCGGCGGCCACCACCTCGCGGGCGTAGACCTCGATCTCCTCGCCCCCGGGCGCACTGTGGTCCAGCGGCACCCGGAAGACGTGATCGATGGTGACGATTCCGGGGATGCGGCTGAGGGAGGACATGCAACTCCTAGGTGCGAGCTGGTCACAGGCTGGTTGCGGCGCCGATCACCGGGGTCACCGGTGCGTCCGCCGTCGTCCTCGCACCGTATCCTGACGTCGGACAGGAGCCGCCGGGGGGCGTCCGCCGCGTGCGGAGGACCCCGGACGGCGCCACGACACAGCGGGCGCCCCGGGTGCCGGTCGCGGAGCACCGAAGAACCGTCGGTACGCGGCCGCCTCCGACCGGACGTCCGCCGGACGGGCGTGACCTGGGGCAGGTGTGGTGCGTTCATTCTGCGGAACGCCGCCATCCGAACCGGCACCCCCGGGCCGACCGTGTGGGGCACCGGCCACGCGCTGTTCGACCTGGCGCGGCCGGTCTCCGGACGGCCCGGCACCCGGGCCGGAGCACCGCCCCGGCCGGGGCGGGGCACCGGCGCTCCGGTCCGACCCGAGTCAGAGCCGCGTGTTCCGGCGGCAGAGCAGCACAGTCCGCGATCGAGCACGCTCGCGGCCGACCGAGCCCGCAGCCCTCGGCCGGTCGGGGGGAGGAGAGCCCGGTGACCGACTCAAGGCCACCCCACGCAGCGCCCCAACCGCTGCCGCCCACCGGCCCGACGGCCCCGGGTCACGCCTCCGCGCCACCCGCCCGCCCGGTTGGCCCTCCGCCACCCCGCCAGACCACACCCCCGTACGGCACGCCCGCAGGCCCCGCCCCCGCAACGGCCGGGCCCGGCCCGGTGGTTCCCGGCACCCCGCCCTACGGCACGCCCCTGCCCGGCCCTTACGCGCCGGGCACCACCCCGCCCTACGGCACGCCGTCGGGTGCCGCCCACCCGTACATGCCCCCGGCGGCCACGCCCCCGTACGGCACTCCCGCCGGAGGTGTGCCGCCCCACCGGCCCGGTGGCACCCCGCCGTACGGCACCGTGACGCGCCCCGCCCCCGGCCACCCGGCGGCCCGGGCGGTGCGCCCGGGCCCAGGTCGGAGCAGGTGGCGGGCGCGCCCGCGGCCGGCCCGGTCCGGCCCGCCGGCCAGGCTGCGCCGCCGCGACCGCAGCCCTCCGCCGCGCACGACGTCCTGTGCGTCAACGCCCCCGGCATGGCGGCCTCCGGGCCGGACGGCCAACTGCGCGGCCAGGGCCTGCACGGCTTCTTCCGGCACGGCGTGCGCACCCTGGCCCGGATGGAACTGCGGCTGGGCGGCATGGAGCCGCTCCCGCTCCAGGGCATCCTGACGTCCACGGCGGCGGCCAGGTTCGTCGGTTCGGTGCGGGTCCCCGGAGACCTCGACCCGGATCCGGCGCTGACGGTCGAACGGCTGCGGCACGCCGACGGCGCGGAGACGGTGACGGTCCGCAACACGGGCGCCCGCCCGGCCCGGCTGCCGCTGGAGATCGCGCTCGGCACCGACCTCGGCCTGCTCACCGACATCGCCGCGGGCCGCCGTTCTGCCGACCTGCCGGGCCAGGTCCAGTCCTCCGGCCTGCGCTGGGTCGGCCAGGGCCGGGCGGCCACCGTCAGCGCGCGGCCCTCGCCGCACGCGGTGCTGGCCGGTGCGGGCGTGCTGCGCTGGGACTTGGAGGTCCAGCCCGGTGCCCGCTGGTCGGTCGACCTCCGCGCCGAACTGGAGACTTCGTCGACGGCGCGGCCGCCGACCGGGCGCGGCCCGGGCGTGCCGCTGCCCTGGTCCGAGCCCGAGGTCCGGGCCGACGACCGCCGGGCCGCCCGCCTGGTCGCCCGCGCCCTGGACTCGCTGGGCGGTTTGCTGCTCGCCGACGCGGACCGGCCGACCGACCTCTACACCGCCTCGGGCGCGCCCTGGCGTTTCGGCCTCACCGCCGCCGACGCGCTCTGGGCGGCCAGGATGACCCTGCCGCTCGGCACCCGGCTCGCCGCCGGCACCCTGCGGGCGGTCGCCCGCCGCCAGCACCAGGCCGCCCCGAACCAGGCCGCCCCGCACCCCGCCGCCGCGCCCCGGCTGGCCGAGTCGGCCCCGGGTGACGGCACGTCGGCTCTGGAGGGCGCCGGGCCGATGCCCGGGCACGCCCCCGGCCCGGCCGGCGGGGCGAACCCGTCCGGCGGTGAGACCGGTACGGCGGCGCAGACCATGGACGGCGTGATCCCCGGCCCACTGCGGCACGGCGGCCCCGAACTGCCCGCCAGTTGCACGGCGACGGAGGCGACCCTGCTGTTCGTCACGGTGCTGGCGGAGGCCTGGCGCTGGGGCATGCCCCGGGCCGAGGTCGCCGAACTGCTCCCGGCCGCCGAGCGGGCGCTCGGCGCGCTGCGGGCGGCGGTGGTGGACGGCCCGGACGGCCCGGTCGGGTTCGTCGCCGACTTCGGTCGCCCGGCGGAGGAGCGCGCCGCGCGCCCCGGCCCGGCCAGGTGCGAGGTCCAGGCCCAGGCCCACCGTGCGGCGCTCCAGGGGGCCGACCTGCTCGACGCCTTCGACCGGCCCGGCGCCGCCCAGTGGCGTTCCTGGGCGGCCGAGTTGAGAGAGCGGTTCCGCGAGCAGTTCTGGATCGACGACCTGTCCGGCGGCCGCCCGGCCGCCGCCCTGCTGGCCCCGGACCGGCCGGTACCGGCCGTCGCCTCCACCCTGGTGCACCTCTTCGACCTCGGCCTGGCCGCCGAGGGCGAACTGCACGAGGGCCTGCTCGACCGCGAGCAGACCAGGCTGCTGGCCCAGCGCCTGGTGGCCCCGGAACTCGACTGCGGCTGGGGCCTGCGCACCCTGAGCGCGAAGTCCCCGCGCTTCAACCCGCTCGGCCACCGCAGCGGCGCGGTCCGGGTCCAGGAGACCGCGCTCGCGGTCAGCGGCCTGGTGGACGCGGGGTTCGAGCGGGAGGCCGAAATGCTGCTGGAGGGCCTGCTGGAGGCGTCCGTGCACTTCGACGGCCGGCTGCCGGAGATGTACGCCGGAGAGCAGAAGGTCGCCGACTGCCCGCCCGTCCCGCACCCGGCGGCCTGCCGGCCGGCCGCGGTCTCCGCAGCGGCGGCCGTCCACCTGGTGCTCTCGCTGGCGGGCGTCCGCCCCGACGTCCCGTCCGGGCGGGTGGCCACCCGCCCGGCGAGCACGGCCCCCCTGGGCGCTCTGGAACTGACCGGCCTGCGGGTGGCCGGCGAGCCGTTCTCGGTCCGGGTCAGCCGGATCGGCGTCGCGGTCGTGGAGGAGGCACCGTCGTTCCTGCAACTCGCCGCCAGTTGAGCACCCCGTCCGTTGGGCACCCCGTCCGTCGAGTGCCCCGTTCGCCGAGCACCCCGTTCGCCGAGCACCCCGTCGGTCGAGTGCCCCGTTCGCTGAGCGTTCCGCCCGTCGGGGCACCTCACCGCACGCCCTGCCCCCGGGGAAAAGCGGCTGTCGTCTGTGATTATCGTCAGAGAGACGACTAAGATCGGCCGCATGTCGCGTTATGACCCGTCGGCCTTCCCCCCGTTCGCAGTCACGGTTGACCTCGTGGTGCTGACGGTGCGCGACCATGAGCTGTGCGCCCTGCTGGTGAAGCGCGGCGAGGCCCCGTTCCAGGGGTACTGGGCACTGCCGGGCGGCTTCGTGCGGCTGGACGAGGGCCTGGCCGAGGCGGCGTCCCGGGAGCTGGCGGAGGAGACCGGGCTGCGCGCCCAGTCGCTGCCGGGCAGCCTCCAGGCCGGGCAGACCCCCGCCGGTGCGCACCTGGAGCAGCTCGCCACCTACGGCCACCCGCAGCGGGACCCGCGGATGCGGGTGGTGAGCGTCGCGTACCTGGCCCTCGCCCCGGACCTGCCGTCGCCCCGCGCGGGCGGCGACGCCAGCAGCGCCAGGTGGGCCCCGGTGAGCGAACTGCTCGGCGCGGAGCGCAACGACGGGGTGCTGCTCGCGTTCGACCACGGCCAGATCCTGGCCGACGGGGTGGAGCGCGCCAGGTCGAAGATCGAGTACTCCTCGCTGGCGACGGCCTTCTGCCCGCCCGAGTTCACCGTCGGTGAGCTGCGCCGGGTCTACGAGGCGGTGTGGGGCGTGGTCCTCGACCCGCGCAACTTCCACCGCAAGGTGACCGGCACCCCCGGCTTCCTGCTCCCCTCCGGCGGTACCACGACCCGTCAGGGCGGCCGCCCCGCCCAGCTGTTCACCGCCGGCGGTGCCACCGTCCTCAACCCGCCGATGCTGCGCCCCGAGTCCTGATCCGGTCCCGGCCGGTGGCCGGTCGGCACCCGGCCCGGTCCGGTTCCGCAGACGCGGCCGATACCGTTGCCGCCAACGGGTGGTGACGGTCCGTGAGAAAGCCGTCAGCGCGGCGGCGGGGCTGTCCCCTGTACGGGTGAGGTCGGTGCCGACAACGTCCACGACCCATCCGTAATGCCTGGTTTCACCGCTTCCCCGTCCTACTGTGCAGGCTCAGGCCAGACGGACACCCCGGCCTGTCGGCGGGCGAGGGAGCGGGCAGCGATGATCCAGATCACCGGACTGACCAAGGCGTACCGGCGGGGGCGTCCTCCCGCGCTGCTGGACCTGACGTTCGACGCCCGTCCGGGGATGGTCACCGTGCTGCTCGGGGACGAGGGGGCGGGCAAGTCGACCGCGCTGCGGCTGATGGTGGAACTCGAACGGGGCCACGGCCTCACTCTGTTCGACGGCCGGACGTACCGGCGGATCCGGCGTCCGGAGCGGGAGATCGGCGTCCTGCTGCCCGCCGGTCGGCCGGAGGCCGGGCACCCGGGCCAGCGGGCCCGGGCCCACCTGCGGATGCTGGCCGGTGCGGTCGGCGTCCCGGCCCGCCGGGCCGACGACCTGCTGGAGCAGACCCGGCTCGCCGCCGTCGCCGACCACCGGATCGGCACCTTCTCGCCCGGCATGCACCGCCGCCTCGCGCTGGCCGCCGCCCTGCTCGGGAACCCCTCGACGCTGCTGCTGGACGCCCCCACCGAGGGACTGTCGCCCAGCAACGAGGAGTGGTTCGGGGCCTTCCTGCGCTCCTTCGCCCTCTCCGGCGGCACCGTGCTGACGACCACCCGCGCTCCCGAGGAGGCCGCCGCCCTTGCCGACCGGGTGATCACCCTGGATACCGGCCGGCTGGCCGCCGACCAGCCGGTGGCGGAGTTCCGCCGCACCCGGCTGTATCCCGAAGTCCTGGTCCGGGGCCCGCAGATGGCCCGGCTCGCCGACCTGTTGGTCGCCCAGGGCGGCCAAGTCCGGCGGGACGGCGGTGCCGGCCTGGCCGTGAGCGGCATCGACCGCACCGAGATCGGCGAACTCGCCTACCGCAACGGCATCCTGCTGCACGAACTGGCCGACCGGGTGGTGCGGCGTCCCGTCGCTTACCCGTCGGCCCTGCCCACCGGTTCGGGACGTTCGGGCCGGGTGTCGGTCCGGACGGTCCGCCAGGGCACGGCCCGCCCGGAGGAGAACAGCCGGGAGGAGAACAGCCGGGAGGAGAACAGCCGGGAAGGCGCGGAGCGGGAGGCGGACGTTCGGGACGCCGCCGGGCAGCCGACCGCCGATTCCGGTGCGCCCCGCCCCGCGACCGTCGGGCGCCCGGCCGGGCCGGAGCCGGAGCGCCTGATCGACCACCGCAACCTCCAGGCCGGCCGCTGGGCCGCCGCCGCGCTCGTGCCCGACCCGTCCGTCCAGCCCCAGCCCCAGACCCAGACCCAGGTTCAGGTTCAGGAACAGGCGAAGGTGCAGGTACAGGCGCAGGTTTCGACCGGGACCGCATCCGTGCCCGCACCCGCACCTCCCGCCCAAGCCGTACCGGCACCAGCGTCAACACCGGTACCAGCGCCGGAGCCCACCGTCGACCTGACCAGGCGGACGCCCCGCGGGGCCTCCGCGCTCGGCCGTCCGGCGGCGTCTCCCGCGGAGCCGGCCCCGGTGGGGCAGCGGGTGACGGAGACGCGGGCGACGGAGACACGGGTGACGGAGACGCGGTCCGTCGAGGCGGTGTCCGAGGTGCGGGGCGGCAACCGGGACGGGGACCGGGTGGCGCGGCCGGACGTGGCCGAGGCTGAGCACCTGTCCGCCAACCCGACCGACGCGGAGCTGCTGACTCCCGCCCGGATCAGGGGAGTCGGCCGCCCACAGGCCCCGACCCCCGTCCGTCCGATGCCGGGGCGCCCCTGGTCGGCGGGGTCCACGGGGCTGCGTCCGGCCGAGCCGGCGGGGCGGTCGCGGGAGCCGGGTGCGGCGGATGCGCGAGGGACGGCGCCCGGTGGCGCCGACGACGAGAACGGGAGTGAGTGACCGTGCGGTTGGTGGCGAGTGAGGTGCGTCGGCTGCGCGGGGTGCGCGCCACCTGGGTGGTGGTTGCGGCCGCGGTGGTGCTGAACGCGGCGGTGGCGGCGTTCACCGCGATCCGGCTGCCGGCCGGGGAGTTGGCGACGGCGGACGCGGTGCGCTCGGTCGCGGCGGTGGTGCCCGTCCTGCCGCTGCCGCTGACCGCGCTCGCGGCGGCGGTGCTCGGCGCGCTCGCCTACGGCAACGAGACCCGATGGCCCGGCCTGCCCGCCTCGCGGGTGACCCTGGGGCGCCGACTGTCCGCGCTGCTGGCGAAGTCGCTGGTGGTGGGCGCGGCGGCGGTCCTGCTGGCCGTGGTCACCCTCGGCCTGAACGCCCTCGTGGCGCGGCTCGCGCTGCCCGCCGCGGTGGACGCCTCGACGCTGCTCGACCCGGCCGGTCTGCCCGCGGCCCCGTTCGCGACGGGCGGGATCGGCCGTCCGCTGGCGGCGTTCCTGGTCCTGGCGGTGGCGGGTGGCTGGGCCGGCCTGCTGATCACCTCGCTGGTGCGCAGCGCCGTCGTCGGCATCCTGCTGACCTGCGCGCTGCCCGCCCTGCTGGAGCCCACCTCCGGCCTGCTGCTGCACCGCACCGGTCGCAACTGGCCGGTCTGGGTGCGGGAGTTGATGCCCTTCCAGTACGGGCTGGACCTGGTCCGCAGCGCCGCCGACCGGACCGCGGGCGCGTTGGACGGCGTGGTGGTCGCCGCGCTGCTCGCCCCGGCCGCCCTGCTGGTACTCGCCGCGGTCCTGGCCCAACTGCGCCGCCGGAGCCTGTGACCCCGGCGGCCCCGGCGGCCCCGGCGGCCCCGACAGACCCGACGGACCCGGGCCGACGGAAAGGCGGGAAGGCGGGAAGGCCAGGAAGGCCGGAAGGTCGGGAAGCGTTGCTCGGAAGGGCCCTGACGGCGTGACAGCCGGGGCGGGTGGAACGGGCGGGGAAAACGGCATCGGATGACCGGTATGCGCATTTACGACTGATAAGAAGTCAATTATCCAGACACGGTCGATCACCCTTTCGTGTGCTTTTCAGGAGAATGCTCAAGGCGGCTCCGCCGATCGCCGACAAAGGATGGCGTGAGTACCCTTGCGCACCCCACCGTGACCGCCGCCCGTCAGGCCGAGTCGATCTCCGCCTCCGAGTTGGACCGTTTCCCGTACGCCGACCGCCCGACCCCGCCCGCCCCCCGCTGGGAGGGGGCGGAGAGCGACCTCGCCCGGGTCGGTCGGAAGACCACCAGCAGCCGCGGCCGCGGCCTGCACGGCCAGCTGGTCCAGCAGCTCGGCCAGATGATCGTCTCCGGCGACCTGGGCGCCGACCGCCCGCTGGTGCCGGAGGAGATCGGCCAGCGCTTCGAGGTCTCCCGCACCGTGGTGCGCGAGTCGCTCCGGGTGCTGGAGGCCAAGGGCCTGGTCTCGGCCCGGCCGAACGTCGGCACCCGGGTCCGCCCGGTGAGCGACTGGAACCTGCTCGACCCCGACATCATCGAGTGGCGCGCCTTCGGCCCGCAGCGCGACGAGCAGCGCCGCGAGCTGTTCGAGCTGCGCTGGGCGATCGAGCCGCTGGCCGCGCGGCTGGCCGCCGGGCACGGCCGGGAGGACGTCCAGCACCGGCTGGTCGAGCTGACCGAGATCATGGGCCAGGCCGGCAGCCAGGGCGACCTGGTCAGCTACTCCCGGGCCGACGCCGAGCTGCACGGGCTGGTGCTGCAGATGGCCGGGAACCGGATGCTGGAGCACCTGTCCGGGATCGTGGCCGGTGCGCTCCAGGTCTCCGGCGGCTCCGGCACCACCTGCGAGCGGCCGTCCGAGTCGGCGGTCAGCCTGCACGCCCGGCTGGTGGACGCGCTCGGCACCGGTGACGGCACCGCCGCCGAGGCCGCCGTCCGCGCGCTGCTCACCGTCCACCCGGACATCGAGCACTCCGTCCCCGCGCCGCGCGAGCACTGAGCGGTCCACCCCCCGACCGACCCTCGGACCGGATGGCCCTTCCGCTGCCGCACCCGTGCAGCCGAGGGGCCATCGGCACACCGGGGCCCGCCCGCTCCGCCCGCCGCACCCGTCGCACCCGCTCCGCCGACCTCGCCCGTCCCACCGGCCCCGCCCGTTCGACGGAGAGCCCCCCACCGCCCGGAGCCCCCGGAGCCCCCCGCAGGCTCTCGCAGCCCCCCGCGGATAGGCCGCTCGGGGCAGCCCGTACCGGCCGTCGGGTGGTGTGACGGGCGCCACGACGGGCATGCGTAACACTTGAGGGGCGGCAGCGATGTGTACGGAGCGGAAGCAGCTCCGGAATATCACCACCAGCCGATCGGCTGTGGTGGTCCGCGGCGCTGCTGCCGTCCTGCAGACCCCGGTCACCGTCCACCCGCCCGAGCAGTCGGGCCGGTCGGTGCGGGTTCGTGTCCACTCATCGTCCGAGAGGTTGTTCGTGTCGGCCAGCACATCCCGTTCGCTTCCCCCCGAGATCGCCGAGTCCGCGGCACTGCTGGCGCTCATCGAGCGGGGCAAGGCCCAGGGGCAGATCGCCGGTGACGACGTGCGCCACGCGTTCGAGGCGGACCAGATCCCGGTCACCAAGTGGAAGAACGTCATGCGCAGCCTCAACCAGGTGCTGATTGAGGAGGGGGTGGAGCTGATGGTCAGCGCGGCCGAGCCGGCCGGCGCCAAGCGCAAGAGCGTCGCGGCCAAGAGCACCACCAAGCGCACCGCGACCAAGGCGGTCACCACCCGCACGCCGGTCGCCCAGACCAAGCCCCCGGTGCGGATCGCCCCCGCGGCGAACATCGCCCCGCCCGTCTCCGTGACCGCCTCGGTGACCAGCGCCGAGGTCACCGTCGTCGAGACCATCGACGTCTCCGAGGCCAAGGCCGCCGTCAAGAAGGCCGCCGCCCCGGCGAAGAAGGCGGTGGCCAAGAAGGCCGCCGCCCCCGCCAAGAAGACCGCGGCCAAGAAGACCGCCTCCGCGGCCAAGCCCGGCGCCAAGGGCGACGAGGAGGCCATCGGCGAGGAGGAGCTCCTCGAGGACGTGGCCCTGCCCGGCGACGGCAAGGAGGGCGAGGCCGAGGAGGAGACCGACCAGGGCTTCGTGCTCTCGGACGACGACGAGGACGACGCCCCGGCCCAGCAGGTCGCCGTGGCCGGTGCCACCGCCGACCCGGTCAAGGACTACCTCAAGCAGATCGGCAAGGTCCCGCTGCTCAACGCCGAGCAGGAGGTCGAGCTCGCCAAGCGGATCGAGGCCGGCCTGTTCGCCGAGGACAAGCTGAGCCAGGCCGACAAGCTCGCCCCGAAGCTCAAGCGCGAGCTGGAGATCATCGCCGAGGACGGCCGCCGCGCCAAGAACCACCTGCTGGAGGCCAACCTCCGCCTGGTGGTCTCGCTGGCCAAGCGCTACACCGGCCGCGGCATGCTCTTCCTGGACCTGATCCAGGAGGGCAACCTCGGTCTGATCCGCGCGGTCGAGAAGTTCGACTACACCAAGGGCTACAAGTTCTCCACCTACGCGACCTGGTGGATCCGGCAGGCGATCACCCGCGCCATGGCCGACCAGGCCCGCACCATCCGCATCCCGGTGCACATGGTCGAGGTCATCAACAAGCTCGCCCGCGTGCAGCGCCAGATGCTCCAGGACCTGGGCCGCGAGCCCACCCCGGAGGAGCTGGCCAAGGAACTCGACATGACCCCCGAGAAGGTCATCGAGGTCCAGAAGTACGGCCGCGAGCCGATCTCGCTGCACACCCCGCTCGGCGAGGACGGCGACAGCGAGTTCGGTGACCTGATCGAGGACTCCGAGGCGGTCGTCCCGGCCGACGCGGTCTCCTTCACCCTGCTCCAGGAGCAGCTGCACTCCGTGCTGGACACCCTGTCCGAGCGCGAGGCGGGCGTGGTCTCCATGCGCTTCGGCCTGACCGACGGCCAGCCGAAGACGCTGGACGAGATCGGCAAGGTCTACGGCGTGACGCGCGAGCGCATCCGTCAGATCGAGTCGAAGACCATGTCGAAGCTCCGCCACCCGTCGCGTTCCCAGGTGCTGCGCGACTACCTGGACTGACCGGCCCGGTCGGCCCGAGTCACCTGGACGGGCCCCTCCGCCACCGCGGAGGGGCCCGTTCGCGTGTCCGGGGGTCGCCCGTTGGGGTGGCGGGCGGGCGCAGTACGGGCACGTCGGGTGAGCGGATGACTACGCTGGGCCGGTTGTCGCGTACGGAGCGGCACTCCCCGTGCGCCCGCTCGGTGCGCCGGGCCCGCGCACACCCCGCCGAACACCCTGGAGAACCGGTGCCCTTCCTGGACACGTTCGCGCCCCGGCCGCTGCGCCGCCGGGCGGTCGCGCTCGTCGCCCTGGCCGCCCTGCCCGCCCCGCTGGTCGCGCTGGGCGCGGCCGGGCCGGCCGTCGCGCAGCGGCGGATCATCGGCGGCACCGGGACGAGCACCGCCGACCACCCGTGGATGGTGGCGCTGGCCAGCCGGCAGCAGTTCGGGTCGGCCCGCTCCGGGCAGTTCTGCGGCGGGGCGCTGATCAGCCCGACCAAGGTGATCACGGCGGCGCACTGCTTCTACGACGAGACCACGGGCCGGCCCACCGAGCGGCCCGGGCTGCGGGTGATCGTCGGACGGGACGACCTGCGCGGCACCGCCGGGCGGGAGGTGGCGGTGCGCGGGGTGTGGATCGACCCCGGCTACAGCTTCACCGCGAACACCCGGGACGTGGCGGTGATCACCCTGACCGAGTCGCAGGGCGACCGGCCGGTGCTGGAGACGGTGAACCAGGGCGAGACCGAGCCGTACGCGCCGGGCACCCCGGCCACGGTGTTCGGCTGGGGCGACACCCGGGGCAACGGCAGCTACTCGAACACGCTGCGCGAGGTCACCGTGCCGGTCGTCTCGGACGAGGTCTGCGGCCGGGCCTACCCGGGCGGCTCGGACAGCGCGTACGACGCCCGCAGCATGGTGTGCGCGGGCGAGGCGCGGGGCGGCAAGGACGCCTGCCAGGGCGACAGCGGCGGGCCGCTGCTGGTGGCGGGGCGGCTGGCCGGGCTGGTCTCCTGGGGCGCGGGCTGCGCCGAGGCCGACCACCCCGGGGTGTACACCCGGATCGCGGCCGTCGCGGAGGCCGTGCACAACGTGCTGTGAGCGGGCGGCGAGCGCCGGCCCCGGCCCTGGCCGCGGCCCCGGGAAACGCCACGGCCGGGTGGCCCGCCCCTGGGAGGGGTGGGCCACCCGGCCGTTCAGGCAGCTCGGGAGAGCGGTGGGAGCGTCAGCGCTCCTCCTTCTCGGCCGTTGCCGAGGTGCCGGAGAGGCGGTCGCTCTCGTCGTGTATCTCCACGGCGATCTTCTTGAGCTCGGGCTCGAACTTGCGCCCGTGGTGGGCGCAGAACAGCAGCTCTCCGCCGCTGGAGAGGACGACGCGCAGGTAAGCCTGAGCGCCGCAACGGTCGCAGCGGTCTGCCGCGGTGAGCGGGCTCGCAGGGGTCAGAACAGTAGTCACGTCGCCTCTTCTCTAGCTCGACGAGCTGTGTACCAGGATCAACATCCAACCAGGTCGAATTCGTTCCCGCTCGTGGCTTTTCTCTTGGAGGATTCTGCCGTCGTCTTGATGAGGACGTGCCCCGGGCAACGGTGGTTCATGCGTACCGATTCCCGTGACCGGCCGATCACCTCGAACGCCCGATCGGGTCGGGGTGCGAGGTCCGCGTAGCATAATCCTCCGCTGGGTTGGAGCATAAGCCCCGTCCCGGAACCCGTTGGACCGCATCGCAGCAGCTCCGCAGCCTTCCCGGGCCGCCCGGATCCGCCAGGACCCGTGGTGTCGGCAGGAGATGGCAGGCTGGGGACCGCCTCCGGGGCGGGAACCGTGTTCGCGCAGCGCGTACAAAGCGCGCGGGCCCCGGCGGCCCGGATCTCAGTTGCTGAGAGCATGCGGGGGTGTCCGTCAACGTCATGGAGGAGTGCAGAGCGTGAGTGGAGAAAAGACCGGCCCGTCCTCTCTGGTGACCGGTGAGGGCGGGTCCGACTACACCGCGCGGCATCTGCTCGTCCTGGAGGGGCTCGAGGCGGTCCGCAAGCGTCCGGGCATGTACATCGGGTCGACCGACAGCCGCGGCCTGATGCACTGCCTGTGGGAGATCATCGACAACTCGGTGGACGAGGCGCTGGGCGGCTTCTGCGACCGGATCGAGGTGCTGCTGCACCAGGACGGCTCGGTGGAGGTCCGCGACAACGGCCGCGGCATCCCGGTGGACGTCGAGCCCAAGACCGGGCTGTCCGGCGTCGAGGTGGTGATGACCAAGCTGCACGCGGGCGGCAAGTTCGGCGGCGGCTCGTACGCGGCCTCCGGCGGCCTGCACGGCGTCGGCGCCTCGGTGGTCAACGCGCTGTCCGCCCGGCTGGACGTGGAGGTGGACCGCTCCGGCGCCACCCACGCGATCAGCTTCCGGCGCGGCACCCCCGGCGCGTACGCCGGGGAGGGCCCGGACGCGACGTTCGAGCCCGGCAGCGGCATGACCAAGAAGGGCAAGTTCGCCAAGACCCGCACCGGCACCCGGATCCGCTACTGGGCGGACCGGCAGATCTTCCTCAAGGACGCCAGGCTCTCGCTGGAGTCGCTGCACAGCCGGGCCCGGCAGACCGCCTTCCTGGTGCCCGGGCTGACCATCGTGGTGCGTGACGAGCGGCTCACCGAGAGCGAGCAGGTCGCCGAGGAGACCTTCCGCTACGACGGCGGGATCAGCGAGTTCTGCGAGTTCCTGGCGCCGGACCGGCCGATCTCCGACGTGCTGCGGCTGCGCGGCGAGGGCACCTTCAAGGAGACCGTCCCGGTGCTCGACGAGCTCGGGCACATGACCCCCACCGAGGTCACCCGCGAGCTCGGGGTGGACATCGCGCTGCGCTGGGGCGCCGGCTACGACACCACCCAGCGCTCCTTCGTCAACATCATCTCCACCCCCAAGGGCGGCACCCACGTCACCGGCTTCGAGCGGCAGCTCGCCAAGACCGTCAACGAGGCGCTGCGGGCCGCCAAGCTGCTGCGGGTCGCCGAGGACGACATCACCAAGGACGACGCGCAGGAGGGCCTGACCGCGGTCATCACGGTCCGGCTGGCCGAGCCGCAGTTCGAGGGCCAGACCAAGGAGGTGCTCGGCACCTCGGCGGCCAACCGGATCGTCGCCGCCGTGGTCGCCAAGGAGCTCAAGGCCTTCCTGACCTCGGCCAAGAAGGACGAGAAGCTCCAGGCCCGGGCGGTGCTGGAGAAGGTCGTCGCGGCCGCCCGCACCCGGGTCGCGGCCCGGCAGCACAAGGAGGCGCAGCGCCGGAAGACCGCGCTGGAGACCTCCTCGCTGCCCGCCAAGCTGGCCGACTGCCGCAGCGACGACGTGGACCGCAGCGAGCTGTTCATCGTCGAGGGCGACTCCGCGCTCGGCACCGCCAAGCTGGCCCGCAACTCCGAGTTCCAGGCGCTGCTGCCGATCCGCGGCAAGATCCTGAACGTCCAGAAGGCGTCCGTGAGCGACATGCTCAAGAACGCCGAGTGCGCCTCGATCATCCAGGTGATAGGAGCGGGCTCGGGCCGGACGTTCGACATCGACCAGGCCCGCTACGGCAAGGTCATCTTCATGGCCGACGCCGACGTCGACGGCTCGCACATCCGCACCCTGCTGCTGACGCTGTTCCACCGCTACATGCGGCCGATGGTCGAGCAGGGCCGGGTGTTCGCCGCGGTGCCGCCGCTGCACCGGATCGAGCTGACCAACCCCAAGCGCGGCCAGGAGAAGTACCACTACACCTACTCCGACGCCGAACTGCGGCGCACCCTGCTGCAGTTCCAGGGCAAGGGGCTGCGCTGGAAGGACCCGATCCAGCGCTACAAGGGCCTCGGCGAGATGGACGCCGACCAGCTGGCCGAGACCACCATGGACCCGCGGTTCCGCATCCTGCGCCGGATCAACCTGGGCGACCTGGAGTCCGCGGAGAAGACCTTCGACCTGCTGATGGGCAACGACGTCGCCCCGCGGCGGGAGTTCATCGTCGACTCGGCGGCCACCCTGGACCGCTCCCGGATCGACGCCTGAGCGAACCGGCCCGGAGGGGCTCTCCACCCTGGGGTGGAGAGCCCCTCCGCGTGTTCCGGGCGCGGGATCAACCCGCGCTCCGAGGACCGGGCGGCCCGTCCTCCGTAGCGTTCGTGGTGTCGAGAACACCCCGCCTGGAGGCACTGAGATGACCGCCCTGTCCGATGTCCTGATCGCCGTCGCCGTGATCGTCCTGGTGGTGGGCCGGCAACTGCGGGCCCGCCGGCTGGACACCGAGCGCCGCTTCTGGCTGATCCCGCTGGTGCTCGCCGTCGTCGCGCTGCGCGACCCGGTGCTGATCGACCCGGACCACCGGACCGCGGCCGCCGTGCTGGTGGCGGGCTCGATGCTCACCACCGCCGGGATGGGCTGCGTCTGGGGCTGGACGGTGCGGATCTGGCGCGAGGCGGACGGCTCGCTGTGGAGCCGGGGCACCCGCGCCACCGCGTTCGCCTGGGTCGGCGCGCTGCTGGTCCGGGCCGCCTGGTACGGCGTCGGTGCCGCGCTGCACGTCCACCAGTCCGGCAGCGTGCTGCTGCTCTCGCTCGGCCTGCTGCTGCTGGTCCGCTCGGCGGCCGTCCAGTGGCGGGCCCGGCAGCTGGACGGCGCGCACGCCCTGGCCGCCTGACGACGCGTCACGCACCCGCCGCCGGACTCCGACCGAGTCCGGCGGCACCGCTGCTGAGAGGATCTCCCGGTGAGCACACTGGAACGCTGGACCCGGTGGCCCGCCGGCGACGTCCCGATCCGGGAGCGCAGCTCGTGGGCCCGGACCACGCTCTCCCTGTTCGGCCGGACCGCGATGCTGGCCGCCGTGCTGTTCGGCACCTTCGCCGAGCACCGCTACACCGGCTGGCGGGTGCTGCCGCCGATCGGCTGGATCGTCGCCGCGGCCGCCCTGTTCACCGGCTGGCACTACACCTGCCGGGCCCGGCGGCTGTGGCCGGTGCTCGGCTGCGCCGCCGGGCTGCTGGCCACCGCCGGACTGGCCCACGAGGGCGGGGCCGACACCCTGGCCTCGATGATCTGGTGCGGGCTGGCGGTGCTCGCGGTGATCCGGCTGCCGCTGGTCGCCGGGCTGCCCACCGCCGGTGCGGCGCTGGTCGGTTACGGCCTGGGGTCGGGCGACTCGCTGCTGGTGATGCTGACCGTCGCGGGCGGCATGGGCCTGCTCGGCTACCTGCTGCGGCTGGACAGCCAGGCCCGCTCCGCGCAGCGCGCCCTGCTCGCCCAGGAGCGGGCCGCGCAGGCCGCGCGGGCCGAGAGCGCGGCGCTCGCCGAACGGGCCAGGATCGCCCGGGAGATCCACGACGTGCTGGCGCACAGCCTCTCCGCGCAGCTGGTGCACCTGGAGGCGGCCCGGCTGATGCTGGACGCCGGGGCGGAGCGCTCCGAGGTCCGCGAACGGGTGGTCGCCGCCCGGCGGATGGCCCAGGACGGCCTGGCCGGGACCCGGCAGGCGCTGTCCGCGCTGCGCGGCGA
Source organism: Kitasatospora sp. NA04385 (assembly GCF_013364235.1). NCBI lineage: Bacteria > Bacillati > Actinomycetota > Actinomycetes > Kitasatosporales > Streptomycetaceae > Kitasatospora > Kitasatospora sp. NA04385. The sequence continues at coordinate 5,641,424 of NZ_CP054919.1, forward strand.
GTTCGCCCCCGTCGCCGAGTTCCTGGCCGAGCTGGCCGCCGGGGCCGGGGCCGAGCTGACCGTGGACGGGGTGCCCCGGCCGCTGCCCGCCGAGGCCGGGCTGGCCGTGCGCCGGGTCGCCCAGGAGGCGCTGACCAACGCCCGCAAGCACGCGCCCGGCGGCCGGGTGGAGGTCCGGCTCGCCTACCGGGAGGGGGAGGTGGAGCTGCGGGTGCGCAACTCCGCCGCCCCGCGCGGGGCGCACCCGGTGCTCGGCGACAGCGGGAGCGGGTACGGTCTGCTCGGGATGCGCGAACGCGCGGAACTGCTCGGCGGCGAACTGCTGGCGGGCCCCGAGGACGGAGGGTGGCGCGTGCTGCTGCGGGTGCCGGCGTGACGGACGGACCGATCCGGGTGGTGGTCGCCGACGACCAGACCGTGGTGCGGGAGGGGATCGTGATGCTGCTCGGCCTGCTGCCGGGCATCACCGTGGTCGGCTCCGCGCCGGACGGCGAGGAGGCGCTGCGGCTGGTCGCCGAGCACGCCCCCGACGTGGTGCTGATGGACCTGCGGATGCCGCGCTGCGACGGGGTGGAGGCCACCCGCCGGATCCGCGCCGAGCACCCCGGCACCGAGGTGGTGGTGCTCACCACCTACGCCGACGACGACTCGCTGTTCTCCGCGCTGCAGGCCGGCGCGCGCGGCTTCCTCACCAAGGACGCCGGCGCGGAGGAGATCGCCCGCGCCGTCTCCGACGTCCGCTCGGGCGCGGCCGGGCTCTCCCCGCAGGTCCAACTGCGGCTGCTGGAGCGGCTGTCGGGCGCACCGCACCCCGGGGCGCCGGTCGCCGCCGCGGCGCAGTCGGCACCGCAGCCCGCGGCACCGGCCGCACCCCCGCCCCGACCTCGGCCCGGACCGGCCCAACGGCCGCCGCTGCCGGACGGGTTGACCCAGCGGGAGGCCGAGGTGCTGGCGCTGATCGCCGCCGGGCTGTCCAACGCGGAGATCGCGGAAAGGTTGTTCGTCAGCCCCGCAACGGTGAAAACGCATATCAACAACCTTTTCGCCAAGACGGCGGTGCGGGATCGCGCGCAGGCCGTGGCGTACGCCTTCAAGCATGGAATTTCCGACGGTTCGTAGGCCCACCCCCTGGTAGCTGGTTCGGGTGAACGTATCTGCACGGGTTTCGTGGTGTGGTTTGTGACGCTCCATCATGGTTCGGTCGTAGTGACCGAAATGGTGAGGTGTCGGCTGTGGCACAGCAGGAGAGAATCGACTGGTGGGCCGCGGCCGCCTCCCGGCCCCGGGCGGTGGCGCGGCGGCGGACCGCGGAGCCGGCGCCGCCGGAGGAGCGGGCCGGGCGGGAGGTCTACCGCAGCGTCCAGGACAGCGAGGCCTTCCGGGAGATCCGGCACGGCTACCGCTCGTTCGTGTTCCCGGCCAGCGCCGGGTTCCTGGCCTGGTACCTGCTGTTCGTCGCGGCCCAGGCGTTCGCGCCGGGCCTGATGAGCCGTCAGGTCGCCGGGCCGCTCAACCTGGCCTGGCTGCTCGGCCTCGGCCAGTTCGCCTCCACCTTCCTGCTCACCTGGCTCTACGCCCGCAACGCCCGCACCAAGCGCGACCGAGCCGCACTCGAACTGCGCTGGGACACCCAGGACCAACTGCGATGACCCCACACCCCAGCCACGGCCTCGCGGTGGCGCTGTTCGCCGTCGTCGTCGCCGTCACCCTGACCATCACCGTCTGGGTCGGCCGCCGCGGCCACGCCGCGGAGGACTTCTACGCCGGCGGCCGCGACTTCTCGCCGCTGCAGAACGGCTTCGCCCTCTCCGGCGACTACCTGTCGGCCGCCTCCTTCCTCGGCGTCACCGGCCTGATCGCGCTCTACGGCTACGACGGCGTGCTCTACAGCATCGGCTTCCTGGTCGCCTGGCTGGTCGTGCTGATGCTGGTCTCCGAACTCGTCCGCAACGCCGGCCGCTACACCCTGGCCGACGTGCTGGCGCTGCGGATGCGCCAGCGGCCGGTGCGCGCCGCGGCCGGCCTGGCCTCGATGGTCGTCACGCTGATGTACCTGATCGCGCAGATGGTCGGCGCGGGCAGCCTGGTCGCCCTGCTGCTCGGCACCGACAGCGGCGCCGCCAAGACCTGGACGATCGTCGGCGTCGGCGGCCTGATGATCGTCTACGTGACGGTCGGCGGGATGCGCGCCACCACCTGGATCCAGATCGTCAAGGCCTTCCTGCTGGTGGCCGGTTCGGTGCTGCTCACGGTGCTGGTGCTGGCCCGCTTCCACGGCGACCTCGGGGCGCTGATGCACTCCGCCGCGCAGCACAGCGGCGTCGGCGACAAGTACCTGCAGCCCGGCCTCAAGTACGGTGCCAGCCCGACCAGTCGGCTCGACTTCTTCAGCCTCGGCCTGGCGCTGGTGCTCGGCACCGCGGGCCTGCCGCACATCCTCAGCCGCTTCTACACCGTGCCCACGGCGCGGGCCGCCCGGCGCTCCACGATGTGGGCGATCGGCCTGATCGGCTGCTTCTACCTGATGGCGATCGTGCTCGGCCTCGGGGCCGGCGCGGTGGTCGGCGCCAAGGCGGTCAGGGCCGCGAACCCGGCCGGCAACACGGCCGTCCCGCTGCTCGCCCTGGACCTCGGCGGCGGCCCGGACTCCACCTGGGGCCTGCTGCTGTTCGCGGTGATCTCCGCGATCGCCTTCGCCACCATCCTCGCCGTGGTGGCCGGCCTCACCCTGGCCTCCTCCGCGGCCTTCGCCCACGACCTGTACGCGCGGGCCTGGCGGCGCCCCGAGGAGCGGCAGGTCTCCGAGCGCGAGGAGGTGATCGCGGCCCGGATCTCCGCCGTGGTGATCGGCGGCCTGGCGATCGTGCTCAGCCTGTTCGCGCAGAAGCTGAACGTCGCCTTCCTGGTCGGCCTGGCCTTCGCAGTGGCCGCCTCGGCGAACCTGCCGACGCTGCTGTACTCGCTGTTCTGGAAGCGGTTCACCACCCGCGGCGCGGTCTGGTCGGTGTACGGCGGCCTCGTCCCGGCGGTGCTGCTGGTGCTGTTCTCGCCGGTGGTCTCCGGCACGAAGGCCTCCATGCTGACCGGCGTCGACTTCCACTGGTTCCCGCTGGAGAACCCGGGCCTGGTCTCCATCCCGCTCGGCTTCCTGGCCGGCTGGCTGGGCACCGTCACCGACCGGGAGCGCGCGGACGAGGACGGCTTCGCGGAGCTGGAGGTACGGGCCCTGACGGGCGCGGGGGCGGCCTAGGGCGCGTATTTGGTCGTGATCAAGCGGTGGCTCTGGTGAGGTCCTTGATCCAGATCATGGCGCCGCGAAGCTGGAGGCCGGCGAGGTAACTCTCGGGCTTCTTGTCGAACCGGGTGGCGATGCCCCGCCAGGCCTTCAGCTTGTTGATCAGGCGCTCGACGGTGTTCCGCTCTCTGTAGAGCTCGGCGTCATGGCTGACGGGACGACCGCCTCCGCTGCCCTTCTTCTTCCGGTTGGCGGCCTGGTCCCTCTTCTCCGGGATGACCGCTTTGATGTGGCGTTTGCGCAGGTAGGAGCGATTGCCGCGGGACGAGTAGGCCATGTCTCCGGCGACCGCGTCGGGTCGGGTGCGGGGGCGGCCGGCCGGCCCGCGAACCCGCATCTTCTTCAGCACGGGGATGAACTGCGGGCTGTCGGCGGCTTGCCCCTCGGTCAGAACGAGCACCAGCGGGCGGCACTTACGCTCGCCGACGACGTGGACCTTGCTGGTCTGACCGCCCCTGGACCGCCCGAGCAGGGCAGCCTTCAGCCGGAGCTTTCGCCTGCGCCGGACACGCCGCCGCTCGTCCTGCTCCGGGTCGTCTGTGGCGCCCTGCCCGTCTTGTCCCTCCGAGCTGCCCCCTTTTGGCGGGCCTTCTCCGCTTCCTCGGCGGCCTTCTCCAGATCGGCGAGCGTGTCGGGGTCCAGGTGTATCCCAGCGGCGTCATGGTGGGCCCGGACGGTGGTGGAGTCAACGCTGACCAGCGACAGGTCCACCTCACCCCGCTTGGCGGCCTCCGCGATCGCGCCTTCCAGCAGGGCCTCGAAGACGCCGGCGTCCCGCCATTGCCGGAACCGGTTGTGGACGGTCGACCAGGCGCCGAACTCCCTCGGCGTCTCACGCCACTGGCTGCCGGTCTTGAAGTGCCAGACCACGCCCTCGAACTGCCGGCGCAGTTGTTCGGGGTACGGGCCGTACTCGCCGATCGGCAGGTACGGCTCGATGAACTCCCACTCTGCATCTGATAGTTGCACTCGCGTCACGGAACACGGTCTACCGGATCAGACCGCACCGCGAAGACAACTTCCCAGAATGATCACAACCAAATACGCGCCCTAGGCCCGGCCGCCCCCCTTCCGGTTCCCCCCGGGCGGCCCGGCGGGAACCGGAAGAACGCGCCACGCCGCGCCTCCCGCCGCTGCCACTGCGGCGGGTGCTCCCTTAGAGTCGTGGGGGAGCGGGGGGAGAGACGATGCGGCGGAAGGCACAGCGGGCGGACGGTGGCGACGCCCCGGACGTCCGCACCGGGCACGCGGGGGGACGGCCGGCCCGGCCGCGGTGCGTGCTGCTGCTGGAGGACGAGCCGCGGCCCGCGGCCCTGTCCCGGGCGCTGGTCGGCGAGGTGCTCGCCGAGCACTACGGGGCCCGCCGGCACGGGGCCGCCCCCGGCGGGGTCGGTCCGGCGGACGAAGTGGCCCTGCTGGTCTGCGAGCTGGTCGCGAACGCCGTGCGCCACGGCGGCGGCCCGGTGGAGATCGTCCTCGAACCGGGGACCGACCGGCTGCGGATCGAGGTCGCCGACCGCACGGCGCTGCTGGCCCCGGTCGAGCGCCCGCACCGGCCGGACCTCCCGGGCGGCCACGGCCTGCGGATCGTCGCGGAGGTCGCCGACCGCTGGGGCACCGTCCCGCGCGGGGCGGGCAAAGCGGTCTGGATCGAGATCGACGCCGCCCGGCTGTCCGGCCCCGGCACCGCGCCCCGGCCGGGGTCAGTCGGCCCGGACCTCGCCTAGCCAGAAGTCGACGGTGTTCCCCAGGACGGTGCGGAACAGCTCGAAGTTCAGCGGCTTGAAGATGTAGCTGTCCGCCCCCGCCGCGTAGCAGGCGTCCACCTCGGCGGGAGCGGTGGAGGAGGTGAAGACCACCACCGGCAGCCCGGCCAGCTCCGGACGGGCCCGCAGCGCCGCGAGCAGGTCGTGGCCGCCGTAGCCGGGCAGGTTGAGGTCGAGCAGGACCAGCCGCGGCCGCTCGGCCGCCGGGTCGAGCAGCCGCTCCTGGACGGTCTCCGCCCGCTCGGCGAACTCCAGGCGCACCAGCGGGTGCGAGCGGCCCAGGGCCCGCGACATCGCCTCCACGTCCTCCTCGGAGTCCTCGACCACGAGCACGAGCCCTTCGGCCATCACCGTCACGCCACGTTCCCTTCTCCGTCGCCGCCCGGTCGCACTCCGGGCGCCACCCGCATCGCCAGCACCGCCATGTCGTCCGCCGAGCCCCGGCCGAAGCCGATCGCCGCCCGCGCCAGCCCGGTGACCACGCCCTCCGGCGGGAGCCCGGCCAGGCCGCCGAGGGCGGCGGCGAGCCGGTCCTCGAAGAACGCGCCGTCGGGCGAGCGGGACTCGGTGATCCCGTCGGTCAGCAGCACCGCGGTGTCCCCGGGGCGCAGCACGTCGGTGGACTCGGCCAGCTGGTAGTCGTCGAGCACGCCGAGCAGCAGCCCGCCGGTGCCGCCCAGCGGCGCGACCGTCCCGTCCGCGCGCAGCACCAGCGCCTGCGGGTGGCCGGCGTTGGCGATCCGGGCCTCGAAGGCGCCGTCCGCGGCCGGGGTCAGGGACAGCACCACGCCGGTGACGAACTTCCGCGAGTTCGCGGTCCGCAGCGCGCAGTTGAGCCGGGTCAGCGCCGCGGCGGGCGCGAGGTCGTCCTCCAGCAGCGTGCGCAGGGTGTGCCGGGCCAGGCCGGTGAGCGCGGCCGCCTCGGCCCCGCGGCCGCACACGTCGCCCACCAGGAGGGACAGCGAGCGCCGGCCGGGGACGGCGTCGTAGAAGTCGCCGCCGACCTCCAGGGCCGCGTCGCCGACCTCGTAGGCGGCGGCCAGTTCCACGCCGGGCACGGTGGGCAGGACGGCCGGCAGCAGGTGCTGCTGCAGCGACGCCACGTTCTGCCGCCGCTCCTCGTACAGCGTCGCGTTGTCGATCGCCAGCGCGGCCCGCAGCGCGAGGTCGGCCAGGAACAGCGGCGGCGGGACGCGGGCGGGCTCGCGCTCGTAGACGAAGGTCACGGTGCCCAGCAGCCGGCCGCGGGCCCGCAGCGGGTTCACCGTGACCGCCCGGGCGGCCGCTCCGGAGGACGGGCCGAACGGCGTGCCCGCCAGTTCGTCACCGGTCAGGACGGTGCCCTCGCGCAGCGAGGACAGCTTCGACAGGAGGTCGTCCGTCCAGCCCAGGTCGCCGCCGGCGGCGGTGAACCGCCGCTGGACGCCAGCCGCCAGGTGCGCGGACGCGACCAGCACGAGCCCTTCGGGCCGGTGCAGGTGGACCAGACAGCCCTCGGCGATCGCGGGCACCGTCATCCGGGCCACCCGCTGGAGGGTCTCCTCGACGTCCAGCGAGGCGTCCATCTGCAGCGAGGCCTCCGCGAGCAGCGCGTCCCGGGCCTGCAGCCGGGCGTTCGCCCGCTCCTGGACGATCCGGTCGTTGCAGGCGGCCACCACGTCGGACACCTGGGTGAGCCGGGTGCCGAGCCGCGGCGGGGCCGGTCGGCCCGCGGCCAGGCCGACGGACAGCACGGCCCAGCCGCCGTCCTCCAGCGGCAGCGGGCACTCGGTGATCCGCACCGCCCCGGCCGCCCGCCACGTCCCGTACTCGGGACGGCCGCGCGCCTGCTCGGAACCCAGGGCGAACCGCCGGACCAGGCCGGGCTCCGGGGCCGGACGGCCCGCCCAGGCGTCCCCGGCGGGCAGCAGCAGCCGCTCCGGGACCTCCCCGGGGCGGGTGCTGGAACGCGTGTACAGGGCCGTGCCGGACGACGTGAACCTGGTTCCCGACACGACGGCCACGCCCGGCTGGTCCAGCAGCAGGTCGTACAGCTCGGCGGAGAGGTCCGTCACGTCGGTCGAGGTCTGGGCGGAGCGCCACAGCCGGTGCAGACCGGCCGTCCAGCCGCCGTCCGCCGCCCGTCCGGACGGGCGCGGCGCGGGAGCGGCGCCGCCCCGGGCGGCGCCGCCCGCCCGCCCGTCGGGAACCTGCTGGCTCGTCACGTTCCCCCTCTACCCTCCCGGCCCGATCGCACGCGGTCGGGGGATCCGGCCGCGGCCTCCGCGCCCGTCTGCGGCGGAAGGTGCCTCGTCCGCCACGATAGCTCCGCGCCCCGCCCGCACCGGAACGCGCGCGGGAAGCACCCGGACAGGCCCTAGGGTGGGCCACGACCGCACGGCCGACCGGGCCGGACCGAGGACGGGGACCGCCGTGGCCGAAGAGACCGGGGACACCTGGCTGTCCGAACGCGCCCGGGAGGCCGAGACCGCCGCCGCGGGCGGGTTCGACCTGGCCGACTGCGTCCGGGAGCCCATCCACCTGCTCGGCGGCGTCCAGTCGTTCGGGGTGCTGCTCGCGGTCGACCCGCTCGACGGCACCGTCCGCGCCGTCTCCGACAACGCCGCCGACCACCTGGGCCGTCCCGCCGCGGAGCTCGTCGGCGGCCCGGCCCTGGACCTGGTCGGCGCCGAGGTGCTCGCCGAGGCGCAGGACGCCGGGGCGGCGGCCCTGCTGCTCACCGCCCGGGCCCGGCCCGCCGGCACCGACCGGCCGTTCGACGTCGGCGCGCACCGCCGGGACGGGCTGCTGGTGCTGGAGCTCGAACCCTGCGCCGAACGGCCCGAGGCCGGCCCCGGGTTCGCCCGCCGCGTCCAGCAGGCGCTGCTGCGCATCCAGCGGTGCACCACGGTGGCGGAGTGCTGCGAGGCCGCGGTGCGCGAGGTGCGGCTGCTCACCGGCTACGCGCGCGTGGTCGCCTACCGCTTCGAGGACGCCGAGGGCCCCGGCGAGGTGGTCGCCGAGGACCGGGCCGCGCACCTGGAACCCTGGCTCGGGCTGTGGTTCCCGGCCAGCGACATCCCGCCGCAGGCCCGGCGGCTCTACCGGCACAACTGGATCAGGGTCATCGGCGACGTCGACGACCGCACCGCCGCGCTGCACCCGGCCCCCCGGGAGACCGGCGCCCCACCGCTCGACCTGTCCGCCGCGGCGCTGCGCACCGTCTCCTCGTACCACCTGGAGTACCTGCGCAACATCGGCGTGCGCTCCTCGATGTCCGTCTCGGTCCTCTCCGACGACGCCCTGTGGGGGCTGGTCGCCTGCCACGGCGAGGAGCCGCGCTGGCTCCCGCCCGACGTGCGGGCGGCCTGCGAGCTGTTCGGCAGCGCCCTGTCCGTGCAGCTCGCGGCGGCCGCGGACCGCGAGCGCTCCGCGGTGCTCGGCCGGACCAGGAGCCTGCTGGACCGCCTGCTCGGCGGGGAGCCCGACGAGCGGGCCCCGTCGCTGCACGCCTTCGCCGGGCTGCTGGCCGGGCTGCTCGACGCGGACGGCCTGGTCATCGAACAGGCCGCGGAGACCACCGTCGAGGGGCCGCACCCCGGCGGCCGGACGCTGTCCCGGCTGCGGGCGCTCGCCGCCGGCCTGCGGCCCACCGGGGCCTGGCACACCGACCGGTGGGCGGAGGCGCTCGCCGAGGCCCGCGGCGGACGGGACGGCGCGCAGGGCCCGGACGCCGGCGAGGGCGTCGGGGGCCCGGACGCCCCCGCGGGCGTGCTGCTGCTGCCGCTGGGGGACGGTTTCCTCGCCTGGTGGCGCAGGGAGCGGACCACCGACCGGACCTGGGCCGCCGATCCCGCGGTGCCCGTCCGGCTGGGACCGCGCGGCGAGCGGTTGACGCCGCGCGGTTCCACGGAGGTGTTCCGGGCGGTCGTCCGGGGCCGCAGCCTCCCGTGGGACGACACGGACCTGGCGGTCGCCCACGAGGCGGCCCGGGCGATCGCCGGGCTGCTGGCCCGGCACGCCGCGTGGACCGCGGTCTTCACCCGGCGGCTGGAGCGCAGCAACGCCGACCTCGGCGCCTTCGCCCACGCCGCCGCCCACGACCTCAAGGAACCCCTGCGCGGGATCTCCAACGCCGCCAGCTTCGTGATCGAGGACGTCGGCGACACGCTGGACGGCGTCAGCCGCCGCCACCTGGAGACCGTGCGCAGGCTGACCGTCCGGATGGACGGCCTGCTCGACTCGCTGCTGCGGTACTCGCAGGTGAGCGAGGTCGGGCTGCGCCGCCTCCCGGTCCCGCTGGACGAGGCCCTGGAGCACGCCCTGGACGTCGCCGGGCCCCGGCTGGCCGAGCAGGGCGTCCGGGTGCTGCGCGGCGACCTGCCGGTCGTCCACGCCGATCCCGAGCGCCTCCAGGAGGTCCTGGTCAACCTGCTGGTGAACGCCGCCAAGTACGCCCGCCCGGACGGGCCGCGCACCGTCGAGGTCACGGTGGAGCGCCGCCCGGGCCCGGACGGCGGCCCGGAGCGGGAGGCGGTGGTGGTGCGCGACAACGGGATCGGCGTGCCGGCCGCCCAGCGCGAGCTGGTGTTCGGGCTGTTCCGCAGGCTGCACCGGCCGGCCGAGCACGGCGGCGGCTCCGGCGCCGGGCTGGCCATCGTGCGCCGCATCGTCGAACGGCACGGCGGTGCGGTCTGGCTGGACGACGCCCCCGGGGGCGGCACCGCGGTCTGCTTCACCCTCTCCGGGGAGCCGCCCGCGCACGACGGGCCCGGTACCCAGTAGGCTCCACGCGCCCGGACGGACCAACCGAAGAACGGAAGGGGCACGACAGCGTGGACGTCGACGAGAGCACCGGCGGCACCGTGGCCGGGGCGGCCCTCACCGGGGAGCTCCGGACAACGGACGGCGGCGCCGTGGTGTGCGCCCTGCACGGGGACCTCGACCTGGACGGCGTCGGCGCGGCCCGCGCGCTGTTCGCCCGCGCCGCGGCGGAGCGGCCGGCGCTGCTCGCCGTGGACCTCTCCGGGGTCGGGTTCTGCGACTCCTCCGGCCTGAACCTGCTGCTCCAGCTGCGGCTGGACGCGCAACGGGACGGCTTCGCGCTGCGGATCGCCGCCCCTCCGGCGCAGCTGCGCCGACTGCTGGAGATCACCGGCGCCACCGCCGTCCTGGCCCCGGTCGACAGCCTGGAGGCGGCCCTCGCCTGATCAGCGGGCGGCGGGCGCCAGTTCGGCGAGATCCACCACGTCCATCCGGGACGGGGTGCCCGGGGCCTTGCCGCAGCTCTCGGGCCGGGGCGGCTCGCTCGCGGACTCGGCGACGGTAGCCCGCCAGCGGCGGCCGTCGGCGTGCTGGACCTCGACCGTCCAGGGCGAGCCGCCGGGGTGCTGGCGCAGCGTCAGGGCGTCGGCCGCGCACTCGCCGGTCAGCTCGCGGACGGCCTGCTCGGCGGCCTGGGCCGGGCGCGGCCAGTAGGAGCGGCCGCGGGAGTGCGCGGGGACGGTCTGGCCGGCGGCGGTCGCGGCCAGCACCTCCTTCGCGGACTCCGGGGTGAGCCGCCCGTACGCGTAGCCGTGCGGCAGCACCAGCATGGTGGGGGAGAAGCGGTGGCCGCCGAGGTGGGTGACCTCCCAGACCTCGCTGTGGCCGGACGCGGCGATCTCGGCGGCGAGCGGGCGGCCGAGCAGGGCGCAGCAGCGGTCGCGGCGGCCGTTGGTGCACACCAGGGCGATCGGGCCGCCGACGTGCGGGGTGCCGAAGGAGCCGTGGTCGCCGGCGCCGAGGGCGGCGAAGTCGAGGCCGAGCAGGTCGGCGGGGGCGGCGAGGTGCCCGCGGCGCACCCACGGGTCGACGGGGGAGGTGTGGGCGACCAGCACCTCGTGCCGGGCGGTGGTGTCGGTGTCGGCGTGCCGCCCCGGGCGGCGGATCAGGGCGATCCGGACGCCGGTGCCCTCGGTGGCGCGCTCCAGCGCGGCGCCGAGCCCGGGGTCGAGGTGGCTGCCGGTGAGCGCCTGCGCCCCCCAGGGGCCGGACTGTTCGAGCAGCAGCCAGGTGGTGGCGGTGGCCGCGGTGGCGCCCAGCGGTTCGGTCAGTTCGCGCGACAGCGTGGTACAGGTGCTCACCCGGCCCACCCTACGTCCCGCCGCCCCGACGCCCCTCCCGGGTACGGCGGTGCGCCCGGCCGGAGCCGTCGTCAGGACCGCCACCCGGCACGGCCGGCACGTCCTCCTCTCCGCCGGCAGCGGCGGTTTCCCGCCGGCGACGACGCCGGTCGGGCGCCCGGGGAAGCAGCCGGGGGCCGGCAGGCGGCACCCGGGCAGCAGACGCGCAGCAGGCGTCCGGGCCGTACCCGCCGGGGCAGCACGCCCCCGGCCAGCGCCCCGGGGCCGGTGCCCGGCGACGGACCGCCGAGTGCGGGCGGACGCGGGAGGGGCGGACACGGTGCAGGTGCCCGCCCCTCCCGCGTCCGGGGTCGTCCGCGGGGCTACATCCGGCCGCCGACCGCGGCGATCGGGGCCGTCACCGGGGTGCCGGAGCCGTCGCGGCGCGGGTCGCGCTCGGGCAGGGCGACCGGCTGGCCGGCGGTGCCCGCGCCGAGGGCGGGCAGCGGGCCGGCCCAGGCGAAGGCCAGGCCGTCCTCGCCGCGCAGGAAGCGCTGGCAGCGGACGCCGCCGGTGGCCCGGCCCTTGCGCGGGTACTGGTCGAACGGGGTGAGCTTCCAGCTGGTCTGCTCCTCGCCGGCCAGCGTGCCGGAGGCGGCCGCGACCGACAGGACCACCGCGTCCTGCGCCGGGTCGACCGCGGTGAAGGAGAGCACCTTCGCGCCGTCGGCCAGCTTGATGCCGGCCATGCCACCGGCCGGGCGGCCCTGCGGGCGGACCTGGCCCGCCGGGTAGCGCAGCAGCTGGGCGTCGGAGGTGATGAAGACCAGGTCCTCCTCGCCGGTGCGCAGTTCGACCGCGCCGACCAGGACGTCGCCGTCCTTGAGCGCGATCACCTCGAACTCGTCCTTGTTGGCGGGCCATTCGGGCACCACCCGCTTGACCGTGCCCTGCACGGTGCCGAGCGCCAGGCCGGGCGAGGACTCGTCCAGCGTGGTCAGGGCGATCGCCCGCTCGTCCGCCTCCAGCCGGAGGAACTCGGAGACCGTGGCGCCGCCGGACAGCGCCGAGGTGCCGGGGGGCAGCGCGGGCAGGTCGATCACCGGCAGCCGCAGCACCCGGCCGGCCGTGGTGACCACGCCGATGTCGCCGCGGGCGGTGGCCGGGACGGCGGAGGCCAGCACGTCGTGCTTGGCGCGGGCCGCCGACTCCTCGCCGACCGGCTCCAGGTCGAAGGTGCGGGCCAGCAGCCCGGTGGAGGACAGCAGCACCCGGCACGGGTCGTCGGCGACCTCCAGCGGCACCGCCAGCGCGGCGGACGGCACCGAGCCGGCCTCCAGCAGCACGGTGCGCCGCTCGGTGCCGAACTGCTTGGCGACGGCGCCGAGTTCGGAGGAGACCACGGAGCGCAGCTTGTGGTCCGACTCCAGGATCTCGGTCAGCTCGGCGATCTCCTTGAGCAGCTTGGCCTGTTCGGCCTCCAGCTCGACCCGGTCGAAGCGGGTGAGCCGGCGCAGCGGGGTGTCCAGGATGTACGCGGTCTGGATCTCGGAGATGCCGAAGCGCTCCATCAGCCGGTCCTTGGCCTGGCCCGCGTCGTCGCTGCTGCGGATGATCGCGATCACCTCGTCGATGTCGACGAGCGCGACCAGCAGGCCCTCGACCAGGTGCAGCCGGTCCTGGCGCTTGCGGCGGCGGAAGTCGCTGCGCCGCTTGACCACCGTGAAGCGGTGGTCGACGTAGACCTCCAGCAGTTCCTTGAGGCCCAGCGTCAGCGGCTGCCCGTCCACCAGCGCGACGTTGTTGATGCCGAAGGTCTCCTCCATCGGCGTCAGCTTGTACAACTGCTCCAGCAGCGCCTCGGGGACGAAGCCGTTCTTCACCTCGATGACCAGGCGCAGGCCGTGCTCGCGGTCGGTGAGGTCCTTGACGTCCGCGATGCCCTGCAGCTTCTTCGCGTTGACCAGGTCCTTGATCTTGCCGATCACCTTCTCGGGGCCCACCGTGTACGGCAGTTCGGTGACCACGATGCCCTTGCGGCGGGCGGTGACGTTCTCGATCGAGGTGGTGGCGCGGATCTTGAAGGTGCCGCGGCCGGACTCGTACGCGTCCCGGATGCCGGACAGGCCGACGATCCGGCCGCCGGTGGGCAGGTCCGGGCCGGGGACGAACCGCATCAGGGTGTCCAGGTCCGCCGCGGGGTGCTTGATCAGGTGCCGGGCGGCGGCCACCACCTCGGCCAGGTTGTGCGGGGGCATGTTGGTGGCCATGCCGACCGCGATCCCGGTGGCGCCGTTGACCAGCAGGTTCGGGAACGCCGAGGGGAGCACCTGGGGCTCCTGCTCGGAGCCGTCGTAGTTCGGGCCGAAGTCGACGGTGTCCTCGTGGATGGACTCCACCATCGACATCGCGGCGGCGGTCAGCCGGGACTCGGTGTAGCGCATCGCGGCCGGCGGGTCGTCGTTGCCCAGCGAACCGAAGTTGCCGTGGCCGTCGATCAGCGGCAGCCGCATCGAGAACGGCTGCGCCAGGCGCACCACGGCGTCGTAGATCGAGGCGTCGCCGTGCGGGTGCAGCCGGCCCATCACCTCGCCGACCAGGCGCGCGCACTTGACGTGGCCGCGCTCCGGGCGCAGGCCCATCTCGTTGGCCTGGTAGAGGATCCGGCGGTGCACCGGCTTGAGGCCGTCCCGGGCGTCCGGCAGGGCCCGGGAGTAGATCACCGAGTAGGCGTACTCCAGGAACGAGCCCTGCATCTCGTCCACGACATCGACGTCGAGGATGCGCTCCTCGAAGTCACCGGGCGGTGGGGTGGGCGAACTGCGGCGGGCCATCGCTGCGGGGCTCCCTTGCGGTACATGCGGGACATGGGGGTGGGCGGACGCGGGCGTGAACGCCCCCCATTGTGGACCCTCGGTGGGACACCGCCCGTCACCCGGGCCGCTTCCGCCGCTGGCGAACGCGCCCCGCGGCCGGACACCTGACGGCGCCGCCGGGCGTTGCACCACAATGGGGACGTCACACGCCCCCGGCCCGGACACTCCGGAACCGACGACGGGAAGGACCCCGCATGGCCAACCCCGCGCCCGCAAGCGGCCTCGCCATCACCGAACACCGCCTGGCCAACGGCCTGCGCGTGGTGCTCTCCGAGGACCACCTCACCCCGGTCACCGCGGTCTGCCTCTGGTACGACGTGGGTTCCCGGCACGAGGTCAAGGGGCGCACCGGCCTCGCCCACCTCTTCGAGCACCTGATGTTCCAGGGCTCGGCGAACGTCTCCAACAACGGGCACTTCGAACTGGTCCAGGGCGCCGGCGGCTCGCTCAACGGCACCACCAGTTTCGAGCGCACCAACTACTTCGAGACCATGCCCGCCCACCAGTTGGAGCTCGCGCTCTGGCTGGAGGCGGACCGGATGGGCTCGCTGCTGGCCGCGCTGGACGAGACGTCCATGGAGAACCAGCGCGACGTGGTGAAGAACGAGCGCCGCCAGCGCTACGACAACGTGCCCTACGGCACCGCGTTCGAGAAGCTCACCGCCCTGTCCTTCCCGGACGGCCACCCCTACCACCACACCCCGATCGGCTCGATGGCCGACCTGGACGCCGCGACGCTGGAGGACGCCCGGGCGTTCTTCCGCACCTACTACGCGCCCAACAACGCGGTGCTGTCGATCGTCGGCGACCTCGACCCGGAGCGGACCATCGCCTGGGTGGAGAAGTACTTCGGCTCGATCCCCGCCCACGACGGCAAGCAGCCGCCGCGCGACGGCTCCCTGCCGGACACCATCGGCCGCGAGGTGCGCGAGGTCGTCCGCGAGGACGTCCCCTCCCGCGCGCTGATGGCCGCCTACCGGCTGCCGCACGACGGCACCCGCGAGGCCGACGCCGCCGACCTGGCGCTCACCATCCTCGGCAGCGGCGAGTCCTCCCGGCTGTACAACCGGCTGGTGCGCCGCGACCGCACCGCCGTCGCGGCCGGCTTCGGCCTGCTGCGGCTCTCCGGCGCCCCCTCGCTCGGCTGGCTGGACGTCAAGGCCGGCGGCGACGCCACCCTGGAGCAGATCGAGGCCGCCGTCGACGAGGAGCTGGCCCGGTTCGCCGCCGAGGGCCCCACCGCCGCCGAACTGGAGCGCGCCCAGGCCCAGATCGAGCGCGAGTGGCTGGACCGGCTCACCACGGTGGCCGGCCGCGCCGACGAACTCTGCCGCTACGCCGTCCTGTTCGGCGACCCGAAGCTGCTCGACGGCGCCCTGCCCAAGGTCCTCGACGTCACCGCGGAGGAGGTCCGGGCGCTCGCCGCCGCGCGGCTGCGCCCCGACAACCGGGCCGTGCTGGTGTACGAGCCGACCCCCGGCGACAGCACCGACAGCACCGACAGCGCCGAGAACGACGACGAGGAGGCGGCGGCGTGAGCGACTACACCCCCGCGATGGAGTTCCACCCGCAGCCGCAGCCCGGCACCCCCACTCCGTGGGCGTTCCCGGCGCCCGAACGCCTCACCCTGGCCAACGGCCTGACGGTGCTGCGCTGCCACCGCCCCGGCCAGCAGTTGGTCGCGGTCGACGTGGTGCTGGACGCGCCGCTGGCCGCCGAGCCCGAGGGCCTGGACGGCGTCGCCTCGATCCTGGCCCGGGCGCTGTCCGAGGGCACCGACACGCTCACCGCCGAGGAGTTCGCCGGCGAGCTGGAGCGGGCCGGCGCGACCCTGGACACCCACGCCGACCACCCGGCGATCCGGGTCTCGCTGGAGGTCCCGGCCTCCCGCCTGGAGCGCGGCCTGACCCTGCTCGGCGACGCGCTGCGCGCCCCCGCGCTGCCCGCCGACGAGATCGAGCGGCTGGTCGCCAACCGGCTCGACGAGATCGTCCACGAGCAGGCCAACCCGGCCCGGCGTGCGGCCAAGGCGCTGTACGCCGAGCTGTTCCCGGCCGAGGACCGGCTGTCGCGGCCGCGGTCCGGCTCCGCCGACACCGTCAAGCGGATCGACCGGGACGCGGTCAAGGCGTTCTACGACGCGCACCTGCGCCCGTCCACCGCCACCGCGGTGGTGGTCGGCGACCTCACCGGCGTCGACCTGCCCGCGCTGCTGGAGTCCACCCTGGGCCGGTGGACCGCCGAGACCCGGGAGCCGGCCGTGCACGGCCCGGTGGCCGGTGACGACACCGGACGGGTGGTCATCGTCGACCGGCCCGGCTCGGTCCAGACCCAGGTGCTGATCGGCCGGGTCGGCCCGGACCGGCACGACCCGGCGTGGGCCGCGCAGGTGCTCGGCACCTACTGCCTCGGCGGCACCCTCACCTCCCGGCTGGACCGCGTCCTGCGCGAGGAGAAGGGCTACACCTACGGCGTGCGGGCGTTCGCCCAGGCGCTGCGCTCGGCCCCCGACGGCTCCGGCCGCGGCCTGCTGGCGATCAACGGCTCGGTGGACACCGAGTCGACCGCGCCCGCGCTGCAGGACACCTGGACCATCCTGCGCACGCTGGCCGAGGGCGGCCTGACCGACGCCGAGCGGGAGGAGGCCGTGCAGTTCCTGGTCGGCGTCGCCCCGCTGAAGTTCGAGACGGCCGGCTCGGTCGCCGCCACCCTGGCCGACCAGGTCGAGCAGTACCTGCCCGACACCTACCAGGCGGACTTCTACCGGCGGCTGGCCGAACTGGACACCGAGGCGGCGACCCGCGCCGTGGTCGCCGCCTTCCCGCCGGACCGGCTGGTCACCGTGCTGGTCGGCGACGCCTCGGTGATCGCCGAGCCGGTCAAGGCGCTGGGCATCGGGGACGTCACGGTCGTCGCCAACTGACCGCACGGCCGCACGGGGGTCCGACGGGGCGTCAGCCCCGCCGGGCCCCCGGCGTTTCCGGGCCGCTTTAATGCCTTGCGCGCCGTCGGCGCGACGTGGGTAGATATCCCCGGCCGGGCGACAGCCGCCGGGCCGGACGCACGCGGAAGGAGGCGGTCACCATGCGGGTCGAGCCACGACGACGCTCCCCGAGACTGCCCTTCCGCTGTTACCGCCGTACCGCCTGAGCAGTCTCCGCGCGGCGTCGTTCCGCTGCCCGCGGCCCGTCCACCGGGCCGCCCCCGATCCTCCCCGCCGCCGCACCGGGCGCCTTCGTGCGGCACCGTGCCCCCACCCGACCCAGGAGGTCGACCACCCATGTCGTACACCGAGGTACCCGGCGTCCGCGTCCCGATCCGGATGTGGACCGACCCGGCCACCGTCGAGGGCCAGGCCATGCAGCAGCTGCGCAACATCAGCACGCTGCCCTGGCTGCACGGCCTCGCCGTGATGCCGGACGTCCACCTGGGCAAGGGCGCGACGGTCGGCTCCGTCATCGCGATGAAGGGCGCGGTCTGCCCGGCCGCGGTCGGCGTCGACATCGGCTGCGGGATGACGGCGGTGAAGTCCTCGCTCACCGCGAAGGACCTCCCCGACGACCTGTCGCGGCTGCGCCACCGGATCGAGCAGGCCATCCCGGTCGGCCGCGGCCTGCACACCGACCCGGTCGACCCGGGCAAGCTGCACGGCCTGCCCACCGCCGGCTGGGCGGACTTCTGGCAGCGCTTCGACGACATCGCGCCCGACGTGCGCTGGCGGCGCGAGCGGGCCGCCCAGCAGATGGCCACGCTCGGCGGCGGCAACCACTTCATCGAGCTCTGCCTGGACGAGGACGGCGCGGTCTGGCTGATGCTGCACTCCGGTTCGCGCAACATCGGCAAGGAGCTCGCCGAGCACCACATGTCGATCGCCCAGTCCCTGCCGCACAACCAGGGCCTGATCGACCGGGACCTGGCGGTCTTCATCTCCGACACCCCGCAGATGGCGGCCTACCGCTCCGACCTGTTCTGGGCGCAGGAGTACGCCAAGCACAACCGGGCGCTGATGATGGCCCTGTTCCAGGACGCGGTCCGCCGCGAACTGCCCAAGGCCCGGGCCTCGTTCGGCGAGATGATCTCCTGCCACCACAACTACGTGGCCGAGGAGCGCTACGACGGCGTCGACCTGCTCGTCACCCGCAAGGGCGCGATCCGGGCCGGCTCCGGCGAGTACGGCATCATCCCGGGCTCGATGGGCACCGGCTCGTACATCGTGAAGGGCCTGGGCAACGCGGCCTCGTTCAACTCGGCCTCGCACGGCGCGGGCCGGAAGATGAGCCGCAACGCCGCCAAGAAGCGCTTCACCACGGCGGACCTGGTGGCGCAGACGGCCGGCGTGGAGTGCCGCAAGGACTCCGGCGTGGTCGACGAGATCCCCGGCGCGTACAAGTCGATCGAGAAGGTCATCGAGCAGCAGCGGGACTTGGTCGAGGTGGTCGCGCACCTCAAGCAGGTGATCTGCGTGAAGGGCTGACGGCCGGTCAGGCCCCGGAGGTGCTGCGGGCCGGGGCGAAGACGTACCGGTCCAGCACCAGCGGGATGTCCGCCAGGATCTCCGGGTCGCCCTGCGGGTCCTCCTGGAACGCCAGGCCGAGCATCCGCACGGCCACGGCCACGGCCAGACCCGCCCGGCGGCGGGTCTCGGCCGTGCCCGCCAGCCCGAACGAGTCCACCAGCACCTCGTGCACGCGCTCCACGATCCGCCGGTCCACCTCGGCCCCCTCGCTCGCCAGCGCGGGGACCTTCGCCACGTGGAACCACACGTGCCGGTAGCCGGGCAGGGTGCGGAACCGGTCCGCGTACGCCTCGACCACCCGGGCGAGGAACTGCTCGGACGACGCGCAGGCCGCCACCGCCGCCGGGTCGGTGGCGGTGGCCAGCAGCCGCAGGTCGCCCTCCAGCCAGCTGCGCTCCAGCGTTTCGAGCACCGCCTCCTTGTCCGGGAAGAACCGGTACAGCGCCCCCACCGACATCCCGGCCTCGGCCGCGATCTGCTTGGTGCTGAGCTGGTCGAACGGCACGGTGTCCAGCAGCCGGGCGGTGGTGGCCAGGATGCGGGCGAACTTCTCACGGCTGCGCTGCTGCTGGGGCTCGCGGACCAAGGGGGACACGGCGGGCTCACTCTCCTCGTGCGGTGCCGGGCGGACGGGCCTCTTGACGCACCGGGAAAACGTGAACGATATTTTTGTTCATGTCTTCGCGCGGCTTTCCCGTCCTCTGGGCGTCCGTCACCATATCCAGCCTCGGCGACGGCATGCGCTTCGTCGCCCTCCCGCTGCTCGCCGTCGGGCTCACCGACGACGCCCGGCTGATCGCCCTGGTCGCGCTGGCCGGGCAACTGCCCTCGCTGCTGCTCGCCCTCCCCGCCGGGGCCTGGGCCGACCGGCTCGACCGCCGCCGCATCCTCTTCTGGGCCGACGCCGCCCGCGCCCTCGTGATCGGCGCGCTCGCCGCCGCGGTCGCCACCGGGACCGCCCGGATCGGCTGGCTGGTCCTGGCCGCGCTGCTGCTCGGCACCGGCGAGATCCTCTACAGCGCCGGCTGGTCCGGCATGGTCCCCACCCTGGTCCCGCCCGCCGAACGGGCCCGGGCCAACTCCCGGCTGCAGGCCGGCGCCCTGATCACCGACACCCTGCTGGGCACCCCGCTCGGCGCGGTGCTGTTCGGGCTGGCCGCGGCGCTCCCGCTCGCCGTCGACACCCTCTCCTTCGCCGGCGCCGCCGTCCTGGTCCTGCTGCTGCGCGGAGACTTCCACCCCGGCCGGGCGGCGGACGCCACCGGGCGGGCCCCGCTGGGGAGTCAGGTCGCCGAAGCACTGCGCTGGCTGCGCGGCCGCCCCGTCCTGTTCCGGCTCTGCCTGGCCGGCGGCGTCTCGGGGGCGGTCTCCTCCGGGCTGATCGCCGTCCTGGTCCTCTACACCAGCCGCGCCCAGCACCTCGGCCCCACCGGATTCGCCCTGCTGGTCGCGGCCTTCGCCGTCGGCGGCCTGCTCGGCAGCGCCCTCACCCCGCGGCTGCTGCACCGCTGGGGCGTCCGCACCACCATGGTCGCCGGTGTCCTCGGCTCGGCGGCCTGCGCGCTGCTGGTGGCGCTCGCCCCCGCCCCCGAGATCGCGGCCCTCGGCGTCGCCGCCTACGGCCTCACCGAGTTCGCCTGGGCGATCGGCGGAGTGACCCTCCGCCAGGCCCAGATCCCCTCCCGCCTGCTGGGCCGGGTGGCCATGGCCTACCAGCTCGTCTTCAGCGCCGCCGGTGCGGCGGGCGCGGCCCTCGCCGGCGTCCTCGCCCACCAGTGGGGCCCCCGCGCTCCCTACTTCGCCGGTGCCGCCCTGCTCCTGGCCGTCCCCCTGCTCCTCCCGGGCACCCGCCGCGAGGCGGCGGGCTGGGCGCTGGTGAGTGGCTGAGGAGATGCGGCGGGAGGCGACACCAGGGGCTCGCGTATGAACGGCGGGAGGCGAAACCAGGGGCCCGGGGAACGGCGGGGCCGTGCTGCTGGCGGCCGGAGCCCATCGGAGGTCGGGGCTGCTGCGTGTCCTGAACCGAACCCGCAGCAGACGCGCGCAACGGCAGTGCACCGTCAGCAGCCACGGGCTCGCCGTTCCCCGAGCCCCTGGCGGTTTACGCGGCGGGCAGCTCGTCCAGGCCCTCCTGGACGAGCTTGGCGACGCGGTCGAGCGCGCTCTCGGCGCCCTCCGCGTCGGCGGCCAGGACGACGGTGTCGCCGCCGCCCGCGCCGAGGGCGAGGAGGCCGAGCATGGAGCCGGCGTTGACGGGGGTGCCGCCCTCCTTGGCGATGGTCATCGGGACGCCGGTGGAGGTGACGGCCTTGACGAAGATCGAGGCGGGACGGGCGTGCAGGCCCTCGGCCCAACCGATCGTGACGCGGCGCTCAGCCATGAGAGGTGCCTTTCAGGTGGTGCAGGGTGGTGCAGGGTTGTCTAGACCAGTGTTGCACGCCGTCGCACCGCGGGCTCGGTGGCGCGGAGCGGCAGGGCCAGCGTGCCGTGCCCGGCACGCCTGGCGCCATCAGGCTCGCCGACGACTACTCTGGCGGTCGTGGAGCACGAGCGCGCGCAGGCGGACAACGGGTACCCGCAGCACTGGGAGGCGGACGTCCTGCTGCGGGACGGCGGGACGGCCCGGATCCGGCCGATCACGGCGGACGACGCCGAGCGGCTGGTGGAGTTCTACGAGCAGGTCTCGGACCAGTCGAAGTACTTCCGCTTCTTCGCCCCGTACCCGCGCCTGTCCGACAAGGACGTCCGCCGCTTCACGCACCACGACTACGTCAACCGGGTCGGCCTCGCGCTGGTGGTGCGGGACAGGTTCGTCGCCACCGTCCGCTACGACCGGACCGACAAGGACGGGATGCCGTCCACCACCGGCACCGACGCCGAGGTCGCCTTCCTGGTCCAGGACGCGCACCAGGGCCGGGGCATCGCCTCCGCGCTGCTGGAGCACATCGCCGCGGTCGCGCAGGAGCGCGGCATCCGCCGGTTCACCGCCGAGGTGCTGCCGGAGAACCGGAAGATGGTGAAGGTCTTCACCGACGCCGGGTACACCCAGCGGCGCAGCTTCGCCGACGGCGTGGTGCACCTGGAGTTCGACCTGGAACCGACCGCCGCCTCGCTCGCCGTGATGCGCGCCCGCGAGCACCGCGCCGAGGCCCGCTCGGTGCAGCGCCTGCTGACGCCCCGTTCGATCGCCGTGGTCGGCGTCTCGCGCAACCCGCTGTCGGTCGGCCGGGCGCTGCTGCGCGACGTCCGCTCCGGCTTCGACGGCCCGGTGTACGCGGTGAACCGGGGCGCCGAGCCCGGCACCGTGCTGGAGGGCGTGCCGACGCACCGCTCGGTGCTCGACGTCCCCGGGCCGGTGGACCTCGCGGTGATCGCGGTGCCCGAGCCGTCCGTCCCCGGCGCGGTCGCCGAGTGCGGGGTGCACGGCGTGCAGGGCCTGGTGGTGGTGAGCGCCGGGTACGCGGAGACCGGGCCGGACGGGCGGGACAAGCAGCGCGCGCTGGTGCGGCAGGCCCGGGCGGCCGGCATGCGGGTGATCGGCCCGAACGCGTTCGGCCTGCTCAACACCGACCCCGAGCACCGGCTGAACGCCTCGCTGGCCCCCGTGCTGCCCGAGCGCGGCCGGTTCGGCGTGTTCTGCCAGTCCGGGGCGATCGGGGTGGCCCTGCTGGAGGCCGCCCACCGGCGCGGCACCGGCATCTCCTCGTTCGCCTCGGTCGGCAACCGGGCCGACGTCTCCGGCAACGACCTGCTGCAGTACTGGGAGGAGGACGCCGCCACCGAGGTGGTGCTGCTCTACCTGGAGTCCTTCGGCAACCCGCGCAAGTTCACCCGGATCGCCCGCCGACTGGCCGCCGCCAAGCCGGTGGTGGTGCTCAAGGGCGCCCGGCACACCGGCAGCCTGCCGCCCGGCCACGCCGTCCAGCCCGCCGCCACCCGGCTGCGCGACGCCACCGTGGACGCCCTGTTCCAGCAGGCCGGCGTGATCCGGGTGGACACCATCACCGAACTCTTCGACACCGGCGAACTGCTCGCCGGGCAGCCGCTGCCGCAGGGCAGCCGGATCGCGATCGTCGGCAACTCCGACTCGCTCGGCCTGCTCACCTACGACACCTGCCTGGGCGCCGGACTGCGCCCCCGCACCCCCGTCGACCTGACCACCGGCGCCGGCGGCGAGAACTTCCGGGTCGCCCTGGACACCGCGCTCTCCGACCCGGGCACCGACGCGGTGATCGCCGTCGCCATCCCGCCGATCGGCGTGCACGGCCCCCGGGCCGCCCCCGAACTCGTCGAGGACGACCCCGAGATCGCCCAGGCCCTGCTGGACGCCGCCGCCCGCGGCCGGGAACTCGGCAAGCCGCTGCTGCTCGCCCACCTCGCGCTGCCCGCGCTGGTCGCCCGGCTGCGCGCCGGGGGAGTGCCCGCCTACCCGGCCCCCGAACGGGCCGTGCACGCGCTGGCCGACGCCGTCCGCTACGCGAAGTGGCGCCGGCGCAGCGCCGAGGCCGAGGAGACCGCCCGCGTCCCCGAGCTGGACGGCGTCGACGAGCACGCCGCCCGCGACCTGGTCGCGCGCGCCCTGGGCAGCCGGGAGGCGGTCGCCGCCCGGCTCCAGGCCGGTGGCGCCCGGGTCACCCTGCCCGACGCCGAGACCGTCGAACTGCTCGGCCACTACGGCATCCCGGTCAGCCCGACGCTGCCCGCCCCCGACGAGGCGAGCGCCGTTCGGGCCGCCGCCGCCCTCGGCTACCCCGTCGCCCTGAAGGCCACCGCCGAGCACCTGCGCCACCGCCCCGACCTGGGCAGCGTCCGGCTCGACCTGACCGGCGAGGCCGAACTGCGCCGCGCCCACCGCGAGCTGGACGCCCTGCTGGGCGGCGCCGCCCAGGCCGAACTGGTGGTGCAGCGGCTCGCCCCGCGCGGCGTGGACACCGTGATCGGCGCGGCCGTCGACCCGGCCGTCGGCACCATCCTGTCCTTCGGCCTCTCCGGCGCCCCCGCCGAACTGCTCGGCGACGTCTCGCACCGCCTGGTCCCGGCCACCGACCGGGACGTGGCCGAGCTGATCCGCGAGGTGCGGGCCGCCCCGCTGCTGTTCGGCTGGCGCGGCGCCGAGGCCGTCGACACCGACGCGCTGGAGGAGGTGCTGCTGCGGGTCTCCCGCCTCGTCGACGACCTGCCCGAGGTCGCCTCGGTCGACCTGGAGCCCGTCGTGGTCGCCCCGCACGGCCTGGCGGTGCTCGGCGCCCGGGTCCGGATCGCCCCCCTGCCGGTCCGCACCGATCTGGGACCGCGCGCCATGAGCACGCTGTAACCTTGCGTGGTTGCCCGCTCGGCAGGACCGGGCGGCCCCCGGCGCGGTGCGGGCCGGGCGACCCGGCGCAGTGCCACCCGCCGCAGCGGCGGGACATGCCAGGATGGAGATATGGCGAAGACCGGTACCACCACGCAGGACCTGCGGTCCGCGATCGAGCGCAGCGGCTACTACCCCGCGCTGGTCTCCGAGGCGGTGGAGTCCGCGGTGGGCCCCGAGCCGATCACCTCGTACCTGGTGCACCAGGAGACCACCTTCGACGCCAACGAGGTCCGCCGGCACGTCACCGTGCTGGTGCTCACCGCCTCCCGCTTCGTGGTCAGCCACACCGACGAGCAGAACGGCGACGCGGCCACCCCCGTCCCGTACGCCACCACCTCCACCGAGACCGTCCGCCTCGACCGGATCACCTCCGTCGTGGTCAGCCGGATGGTCGCCAACCCCGAGACGTACACGCCCGGCACCCCGCCCCGCGAGGTCGTCCTCACCATCGGCTGGGGCGCCGTGCAGCGCCTCGACCTGGAGCCGGCCGGCTGCTCCGACCCCAACTGCGACGCGGACCACGGCTACACCGGCTCCGCCACCGCGGACGACCTGTCGCTGCGGGTCAGCGAGGCCGGGGACGGGCCGGAGACGGTCGCCCAGGCGCTGGTGTTCGCCCGGGCGCTGTCCGAGGCGACCGTGGCCAACGGCTGACCGGCATGCACCACGAGGACCCCTTCGACCCGCTCGACCCGGCCGACGCCCCCGCCCCGCGCTACGGCTGCGCCTCGCTCTCCGACCTGCTGCCCACCCTCGCGGCGGGCCTCGGCGTGCCCGGCTACCGGCCCGTGCTGCCGCTGGAGCCCGCCGACCGGGTCTGCGTGTTCCTGGTCGACGGCCTCGGCTGGGAGCTGATCCGGGCCAACCCGGACTGGGCGCCCTTCCTCAACTCGCTGACCGCCGGGCGGGCCCCGATCACCGCCGGGTTCCCGTCCACCACCGCCACCTCGCTGGCCTCGGTCGGCACCGGCCTGCCGCCCGGGCAGCACGGCCTGGCCGGGTACACGGTGATGATCCCGGACAGCGGCCGGCTGATGAACCAGCTGCGCTGGAACCCGCCGGTCGACCCGCACGCCTGGCAGCCGTACCCCACCGTCTTCGAACTGGCCCACCGGGCGGGCGTGGCCACCGCCCAGGTCTCCTCCCCGCTGTTCGCCTCCACCCCGCTCACCCAGGTCGCGCTCTCCGGCGGCACCTTCCTCGGCCGCACCACCGGCGAGGAGCGCATCGACCGGGCCGCCGCCTGGCTGGCCGAGCACGACCGCGCCCTGGTCTACACGTACCTGAGCGAACTCGACGCCGCCGGGCACCGGTTCGGCGTCGACTCCGACGAGTGGCGGCTCACCCTCTTCACGGTCGACCGCCTCGCCCGCCGCCTCGCCGAGCAGCTCCCGCCGCGCTCCGCGCTCTACGTCACCGCCGACCACGGCATGATCGACATCGCCCCGGAGCACCGGATCGACTTCGACGAGGACTGGGAGCTGTCGGCCGGCGTCGCCCTGCTCGGCGGCGAGGGCCGGGCCCGGCACGTCTACGCCCACCCCGGTGCGGCCGCCGACGTGCACGCCGTGTGGAGCGAGGTGCTCGGCGAGCAGATGTGGGTCGCCACCCGCGAACAGGCCGTCGCCGCGGGCTGGTTCGGCCCCGCGGTGGACGAGCGGGTGCTGCCCCGGATCGGCGACGTGGTCGCCGCCGCCCGCGACGACATCGCGATCATCGCCTCCCGCAGCGAACCCGGCGAGTCCCAGATGGTCGGCCTGCACGGCTCGATGACCCCCGTCGAACAGCTCGTGCCGCTGCTCGAAGTCCGCGGCTGAGCCCGCCCGTTGACCTCCCCGCCCGAAAGGCTGCTGTCCCACCATGGCTGAACTGGTGTTCTTCTCGGGCACGATGGACTGCGGCAAGTCGACGCTCGCCCTCCAGATGGACCACAACCACGCCGCCCGCGGCCGCCAGGGCATCATCTTCACCCGCCACGACCGGGCCGGCGCCGCCACCATCTCCAGCCGGCTCGGCCTGCGGGCCGACGCGGTCGAGGTCGGCGACGCCTTCGAGTTCCAGGCGTACGTCGTCCACCTGCTCTCGGCCGGCGGCAAGGTCGACTACCTGATCTGCGACGAGGCGCAGTTCTTCTCCACCGAGCAGATCGACCAACTCGCGCGGATCGTCGACGAGTTGGGCATCGACGTGTTCACCTTCGGGATCACCACCGACTTCCGCACCAAGCTCTTCCCCGGCTCCCAGCGCCTGATCGAACTCGCCGACCGGGTCGAGGTCCTCCAGGTCGAGGCGCTCTGCTGGTGCGGCGCCCGCGCCACCCACAACGCCCGCACCGTCGGCGGCGTCATGGTCGTCGAGGGGGCCCAGGTGGTGGTCGGGGACGTCGCCGTCAACGAGGACGAGATCGGCTACGAGGTGCTCTGCCGCCGCCACCACCGCCGCCGGCTCACCGCCGCCACCTCCCGCGCGGCCGTCCTCTCCCCGGACGTCCTCCCCTTCGAGGGCTGAGCCCGGCGAGGGGCGAGCGGGGGCCGGGGGCCGGGCGCGGCGCGCGGATCGTTTCGCCGGGTGACGTGATCCCCGACCCGGCCCCGGGGGCCGCCCCCGCGCGCCACAATGACGGCATGACCTCGCCCCTGATCACCGTCGCCGAACTCGCCGACGCGCTCGGCACCGACCGCGCGCCCGTCCTGCTCGACATCCGCTGGGCGCTCGGCGGCCCGCCCGGAGCCGAGGAGTACGCCGGGGGCCACCTGCCCGGCGCGCACTACCTCGACCTCGACCACGAGCTCGCCGACCCGCCCGGCCCGGCCGGCCGCCACCCGCTGCCCGACCCCGACCGCCTGGCCGCCGCCCTGCGCCGGGCCGGCGTCAGCGCGGACCGCCCCGTCGTCGCCTACGACGCCGGACCGGCCCTCTCCGCCGCCCGCGCCTGGTGGCTGCTGCGCTGGGCCGGCCACCCCGACGTCCGCGTCCTCGACGGCGGCCTCGCCGCGTGGACCGCCGCCGGCCACCCGCTCACCACCGACACCCCGGCCCCCGGCGACGGCGACTTCAAGGTCGAGCCCGGCCACCTCCCCACCGTGGACGCGGCCGGGGCGGCCGAACTCGCCCGCACCGGCCTGCTCCTGGACGCCCGGGCCGGCGAGCGCTACCGCGGCGAGACCGAGCCGATCGACCCCCGGGCCGGCCACATCCCCGGCGCCGCCTCCGCCCCCACCGCCGAGAACCTGGCCGCGGACGGCCGCTTCCTGCCCCCGGCCGCGCTGGCCGCACGCTTCGCCGCGCTCCGGCTCACCGACCCGGCCGCCACCGCTGTCTACTGCGGCTCCGGCGTCACCGCCGCCCACCAGATCCTCGCGCTCACCGTGGCCGGGCACGACGGCGTCGCCCTCTACCCGGGCTCCTGGAGCGAGTGGTCCGCGAACCCGGACAACCCCGTGGCGTAGGCCCCGCCAGGGGCTCGCCGGTTCCCCGAGCCCCTGATGGTGCCTTCCCCGGCGGGAGCCGCTACTCGGGCTTCTTGCGCCGCGACCCGAAGACGATCTCG
This sequence comes from Kitasatospora sp. NA04385, assembly GCF_013364235.1. Lineage (NCBI taxonomy): Bacteria > Bacillati > Actinomycetota > Actinomycetes > Kitasatosporales > Streptomycetaceae > Kitasatospora > Kitasatospora sp. NA04385. The sequence goes on from NZ_CP054919.1 coordinate 5,668,866, forward strand.
TCCCAGCTCGGCACCGTCGCCCGGCGGCCCGGGCGGACGCCGTCCGCCTCGGCCTGGCGGTCGGTGGTGCCGACCAGGCGGTCCCGGTGCGGGGCGACCGCGCGCGGCATCAGGATGTCCGCGTACGCGGAGCCCGCGCCGACGCTCGCGGCGGGGGCCGCCGTCTCCTCGATCTCCTCGGGCTCCTCGGTGACCGTGGTCTCCACGCTCGGCCCGATCGGGGTCAGGTCGCCCCGGTAGGAGGGGACCACGTCCAGCAGGCTGGTCAGGGAGTCCCGCTCGGGGACGGCCGCGGCCGCCGTCGCGGCGGAGGCGGTGGCCTCCCGGGCCTCGCGCACCTGCATGATGCGGTCGGCGGAGGGCCGCTCGATCATCGGGCGGGCCGGGCGGTCCTGGGGGAGCCGGGCGATCCGCGGGATGAACGGGAAGACCGAGTCCTCCTCGCGCTCGACGTTCTCGCCGATCAGCGCGCGGGCCTCGTCGTCGTTGGGCTGGACCAGCCGCCGGGGCGGGTCGTAGGACCAGCCGGCCCGCCGGTGCTCGCCCTCGGCGCGGTAGACGAGGATGACCTCCCAGGTGCCGTCGTCGCGGCGCCAGGAGTCCCAGCGTTCGGTGTCCTTCTCGGCGCCGCGCAGCGCGAGGCGCTCGGCGACGGCCTCGCCGAGCTGCGGGCCGGTGGACTCGCCGTGCCGGCGGATCGCCGTCTTGCGGGCGCGCTCGGCCATGAAGGCGCGCTCGGCGAGGACCGGGCCCTCGAAGCGGCGGACGCGTTCCACCGAGATGCCGGCGGCCTGGGCGACCTCCTCGGCGGAGGCACCGGCTCGTATCCGCGCCTGGATGTCACGGGGGCGGAGGTGGCTCTCCACCTCGATCTCGATCTGGCCGAGCCGCGGGCGGTCACCCCGGACGGCGGCGCGCAGCCGCTCGTCGATCGGCAGGGTGTACTCCGTGCTGTCGGCAGCCTTGAGCACCAGCCGTGTGCCGTCGTTGCTGACGGCCACGACGCGCAGTTCGGGCACGGTTACCTCCCGGGTGGTGCCTGCCGACGTCACCTGCGTCGCTGCTCCCGTACTGAGTGTGGCCTGCCCGCTGGCGAGTGGCCACAACCTTGCAGAGTTACCCGGCGTGTCGGGCTTTCGCCCGGGCGCGCCGCTGTGGCACGGTTGCCTGTTTGCCACGTCGACGGTCGACATCGCACCCGGGCGCCCGGTCCAGCCGTCTGACGATTCGTCGACAACGAGTCCGAAGGCTCAGGCTCCACGAACAGTACTCCATTCGTGGCATCCGGAGGGGCGGCTCGCCGCTCAAGTCTCCCGCGAATCACCGGAATCTCAAGAGCGGGCACCCCATTGACCCGCCGACGATCAACGGACGGTGATCATCTTCACATATATCGACCGGGGAGAACCGGATTTTCGACCCTTGTGTCCTTCTTTGGGCAAGATGGAGAGACTTGTTCGAAATTCCGACACGCCGACCGAGGGACAGGGATGCCGCAGCAGAGCCAGCAGTTCGCGCACGGACCGGCCGGGGCCGAGGAGAAGGCGGAGCGCAGACGGCTTGACCTGACGGCCACTCAGGTCGCGGCGAGTGCCATGGCGGCGGTGGCCGGCGCGGTACTCGCCTCGGAACTCGGAGTGTACGGAACGATACTCGGTGCGGCCGTCGTCTCGGTGGGGGCGACCATCGGAAGCGCGCTCTTCCAGCACCTGTTCAAACGCACCGGGGAACAACTGCGCAACGCGGTGGAACGCGGCACCGAATCCACTCCCGCCGCGCACCCCAAGCCCGCCCCGCCGGACGGAATCAGCCCGGACTGGAACGCCCCCCGGGTTCTGCGCGCGAAACGCCGCTGGACGTGGAAGTCGTACGCGGCGGTCTCCGCGCTGGTGTTCGTGGTCGCGATGGTGCCGATCGTCGCGGTGGAACTCGCGGCCGGGAAGCCCCTGCACGCCATCACCACCGGGGAGGACGGCGGCGGTACCTCGTTCAACCCCTCGCGGCCGTCCGGCGACCGGCAGCCGGAGCAGGACGGGGACCGCGACGGCGCGCCGTCCGCCGGGCCGTCCCCGTCCGGCGCCTCGCCCTCGCCGTCCGCGCCCTCCTCGCCGTCGGCCGCCCCCTCGGCGGCGCCGAGCGGTTCGGCCGAGCCGTCCGGGGCGGCGTCCGCGCAGCCCTCGGCCGGTGGTTCGGCCCGGCCGTCCGGGTCGGCCCCGGCGAGCGGGGAGCCCGCGCCGGCCGCCTCCCCGGGCGCCGGGGGCACGCTGCCCGGGACGGCGCAGCCGACCGGCTGACCGGGGGGCCGGTCAGGCGCCCAGCACCCGGCGCAGGTAGTCGTTGGCGAACCGGCGCTCCGGGTCGACCTTGTCGCGCAGCGCCGTGAAGTCGCCGAAGTGCGGGTACACCGAGGACAGGTACTCGGCGTCCCGGGTGTGCAGCTTGCCCCAGTGCGGGCGGCCCCGGTGGGCGGCCATCAGCTTCTCTACCTCGGTGAAGTAGGACAGTTCGCGGGTGCCCCGGTACAGGTGGACGGCGATGTACGCGCTGTCCCGCCCGTTCGCGGTGGACAGCCACAGGTCGTCCGCCGGGGCCACCCGCACCTCCACCGGGAAGCTGATCCGCCAGTCCGAGCGCTCCACCATCGCCCGCAGCTCGCGCAGCACCTCGGTCGCCGCCTCGCGCGGCACCGCGTACTCCATCTCGATGAAGCGCACCTTGCGCGGGCTGGTGTAGACCTTGTACGGCTGGTCGGTGAACCGGCGCTCGGACCAGGCCCGGCTGGCGATCTTGGCGATGGTCGGGATCGCGCCCGGGAAGCTGCGGCCCACCCGGCAGGCGCCCTCCCAGACCGTGTTCGACACGAAGTCGTCGTCCAGCCACGCCTTGAACTTCGGCAGCGGCTCGGCCGGGCCCTGGCTGCGGTTGTTCCGCTTGGTCGAGCAGCGGTCGGTGTGCGGGAACCAGTAGAACTCGAAGTGCTCGTTGACGGCGGTCAGGTCGTCGAAGGAGTGCAGCACCTCGTCGAAGCCCATCGGCTTCTCGTGCGCGCTCAGCAGGAACATCGGCTCCACCGCGAAGGTCAGCGCGCTCACCACGCCCAGCGCGCCCAGGCCCAGCCGCGCGCCCTGGAACAGCTCCGGGTCCTCGGTCGCCGAGCAGGTCCGCACCGAGCCGTCGGCGAGGACGATCTCGACCTGCTGGATCTGCGCCGCGAGCGAGCCGGAGTCCCGGCCGGTGCCGTGGGTGCCGGTGCTGGTCGCGCCGGCGACGGTCTGCACCTCGATGTCGCCCATGTTCGTCAGCGAGAGGCCGGCGGCCGCGAGCAGGCGGTTCAGCCGTTGCAGCGGCAGGCCGGACTCGACGGTGACCGTCCCGGCGGCGCGGTCGATCGAGCGGACGGCGGTCAGGTTGTCCGGGCGCACCAGCACGGCGTCCCCGGCGGCCGCGATCGAGGTGAACGAGTGCCCGGAGCCCACCGCCTTCACCGGCAGCCCGGCCTGCCCGGCGGCGACGACCGCGGCCGAGAGCTCCTCCACCGAACCCGGCGCCACCACCCGCGCGGGCCGTGCGCTCTGGTTCCCCGCCCAGTTCCGCCAGACCTCGGTCATCTCCAGAGCCTCCCGCTCGCGCGTGTCCTACCTTCCGGTTCTACCGGTGGGTACGGGGAGCGTAGTCACAAAGGGAGGATGAAACCAGGGGCTCGAGGAACGGCGAGAGGCCCCGCCGGGGGCTCGGGGAACGGCGAGAGGCCCCGCCGGGGGCTCGGGGAACGGCGAGCCCGGGGCTGCGGACGGTGCACTGCCGTGGCGCGCATCTGCTTCTGGTTCCTGTCACGGCACGCAGCAGCACGGACACTCCGATGGGCTCCGGCCGTCAGCAGCACGGACCCGCCGTTCCCCGGGCCCCTGATGGCGTCTCCCGCCGTTCTCAGCGGGCCCCGGACGGGGCTTGCGCCGCGGGTGCCTGCACGGCGGTGAGCAGTTGCGTGCGCAGGCGGGGGAGCCCCGCGTAGCCGACCGTCGCGGCGAGGACGGCCGCGGCGACCGGGACCCAGTAGCCGTGGGCGCTGCCGGCCGCGTCGACGACGATGCCGGCGGCGGAGGAGCCGGCGGCGACGCCGAGGGCCAGGCCGGTGGTGGTCCAGGTCATGCCCTCGGTGAGGCGGGCGGCGGGGACGAGCCGTTCGACCAGGGCCATGGCGGTGATCAGGGTGGGGGAGATGGCGAGGCCGGAGAGGAAGAGCGCGGCGCCGACGCCGAACAGGGCCGCGGTGCCGTGCAGGAACTGCGCGGCCAGGACGAGCGGGGCCATCCCGGCGGCCATCACGCCGACGCCGACCAGGAAGCGGCGGTCCATCGCCCCGGTGAACTTGAGCGCGCCGAACACCGCCCCGGCCAGGCAGGAGCCGAGGGCGTACACGGCCAGCACGTAGCCGGACGCGGCCGGGTGCCCCTGGGCCTTGGCGAAGGCGACGGTGACCACCTCGACCGAGCCGAAGACCACGCCGATCGCGCCGAGGGTCAGGACCAGGGTCTGGAGCCCCTTGTCGCGCACGACCGAGCTGCCGGCGTGCTGCTCGACGGGGTGCGCGGGCGGTTCGGTGCGGCGCTGGGCGGTGAACAGCAGGACGCCGACCACCAGGAAGACCCCGGCGAGCAGCAGGCCGGACTCGGGGAAGAGCGAGGTGGCCAGGGTGGCGGCCAGGATCGGGCCGACGATGAAGCAGATCTCGTCCGCGACCGCCTCGAAGGAGTACGCGGTGTGCAGCTTGGGCGGCTCGTCCCGGTAGAGGTGGGCCCAGCGGGCGCGGACCATGGAGCCGGTGCTCGGCATCGCGCCCATGCCGGCGGCGAAGACGAACAGCGTCCAGTCGGGGAGGCCGTAGTGCGCGCCGAGCAGCAGCCCGGCGGCGGAGAGCACGGTGACGCCGGTGGCCGGGAGGGCGACCCGGCGCTGGCCGTACCGGTCGACCAGGCGGGAGATCCGGGGGCCGAGGACCGCGGCCGAGACGGCGAGGAAGGCGGACAGCAGGCCGCCGAGCCAGAAGGAGCCCTTGATCTCGCCGAGCATCGTGACGATGCCGATCCCGGTCATCGAGATCGGCAGCCGGGCGACCAGCCCGGTGAAGGAGAAGGCCAGGGAGCCGGGGGCGGCGAATATCTGGCGGTAGCTGGACAGCACGGGGGGTGGCTCCGTCGGGGTCGGATGGCGGTCTGACGGGTGGGGGATGCAACCATCGGTAATGCGTGACAGTGATGCACACAGCTTACGAAGCGGGGCCGATCGCCTGCATCCGGGTTGTTCGCGGACATCCCGGACACCGCACCGCCGCCGCTCCCGGACCCCGCGCGCCGCACCGGGCCGCCCGTGCGCCGGACGGCCCGTTCCGAGTGGCAGGATCGGAGCCATGTCCGACACGCGCACGCCCAGCCCGACCGACCCCGCGCCGTACGACGCGCTGCTGCTGCTCTCCTTCGGCGGGCCGGAGGGCCCCGAGGACGTGGTGCCCTTCCTGGAGAACGTCACCAGGGGGCGGGGCATCCCGAAGGAGCGGCTGGCCGAGGTCGGCAAGCACTACTTCCTGTTCGGCGGGGTCAGCCCGATCAACGAGCAGAACCGCGAGCTGCTGGGCGCGCTGCGCAAGGACTTCGCCGAGCACGGCCTGGACCTGCCGGTGTACTGGGGCAACCGGAATTGGGCTCCGTACCTGGTGGACGCCCTGCGGGAGATCGTCGACGACGGCCACCGCCGGGTGCTGGTGCTGGCCACCAGCGCGTACGCCGGGTACTCGGGCTGCCGGCAGTACCGGGAGAACCTGGCCGACGCGCTGGCGCAGCTGGCCGCCGAGGGCCGGCCGGAACCGACCGTGGACAAGCTGCGGCACTTCTACAACCACCCCGGCTTCGTCGGGCCGATGACCGAGGCCGCGCTGGCCGCGCTCGCCGGGCTCCCGGCCGGGGTGCGCGACGGCGCCCGGCTGGCGTTCACCACGCACTCGATCCCGACCGCGATGGCCGAGACCTCCGGCGCCCCCGACGACCCGGCCCGCGGCACCCCCGGCGGCGCGTACGTCGCCCAGCACCTGGAGGTGGCCCGGCTGATCGCCGCCGCGGTGGCCGAGCGCACCGGCGTCGCCGACCGGCCCTGGGAGCTGGTGTACCAGAGCCGCTCCGGCGCCCCGCACGTCCCGTGGCTGGAGCCGGACATCTGCGACCACCTGGAGGCGCAGCACGCGGACGGCGCCGCGGCGGTGGTGATGGTGCCGATCGGCTTCGTCTCCGACCACATGGAGGTCAAGTACGACCTGGACACCGAGGCGGTGGCCAAGGCCGCCGAGCTCGGCCTGCCGGTCGCCCGGGCCGCCACCGTCGGCGCCGACCCGCGGTTCGCCGCCGCCGTCCGGGACCTGGTGCTGGAGCGGGCCGCCGCCCAGCGCGGCGAGCCGGTCACCCGGTGCGCGCTGGGCGCCCTCGGCCCCAGCCACGACCGGTGCGCCGCCGCCTGCTGCCCCAACCCGCGCGCCCCCCGCCCCGCCGCCGCCGAAGAAGCCTGATCCCCGAGGCCCCGAGGCCCCGAGACTCCGAGATGACGAGGAACCGAGACCTGTGACCGACGACCTGCTGCAGGACCTGCTCGCCACCGCCGTCGAGGCCGCCACCCGGGCCGGCGCCCTGCTGCGCGACGGCCGCCCCGCCGACCTCGGGGTGGCCGCCACCAAGAGCAGCCCGGTGGACGTGGTGACCGAGATGGACCTGGCCTCCGAGAAGCTGGTGCTGGAGCTGATCTCCACCCGCCGCCCGGACGACGGCTACCTCGGCGAGGAGGGCGCCGACCGCCCCGGCACCAGCGGGGTGCGCTGGGTGGTCGACCCGCTCGACGGCACGGTCAACTACCTCTACGGACTGCCCTCCTGGGCGGTCAGCGTGGCCGCCGAGCTGGACGGCGAGGCGGTCGTGGGCGTGGTCTTCGTGCCCGCCCGGGGCGAGCTGTTCCAGGCCGTGCGCGGCGGCGGCGCGACGCTGGACGGCCGCCCGCTGGCGGTCCGCCCGGCCCCGGTGTGGGGGCGGGCGCTGGTGGCCACCGGCTTCGGCTACCTGCGCGAGCGGCGGGTGCACCAGGCCGAGGTGCTGCACGCGCTGATGGGCGAGGTGCGCGACGTGCGCCGCGGCGGCGCGGCCGCCGTCGACCTGTGCGACCTGGCGGCCGGCCGGTTCGACGGCTACTACGAGCGCGGCCTGGCCCCCTGGGACCGCGCCGCCGGCCTGCTGATCGCCGCCGAGGCCGGCGCGCTCACCGGCTCCCGCCCGGGCCTGCCCGCGGACGGCGAGCTGACCGTCGCCGCCCCGCCCGGCGTGTTCGAGCCGCTCCAGGCCCGGCTGGAGGAGCTCGGCGCCTGGCACGACTGAGCCCCGCCCGCGGGCAGCGAAAAGCCCCGGTCCGGAGAACCGGACCGGGGCGCTCGTCGTACGGATCGTGCGCGGGTCGTGCGGGGAGGGACGGTCAGGCGGCGGAGCGGTGCGTGCCGAGGACCGGGTCGACGCCGTGTTCGGTGGCGAGACGCTGGAGGTCCTCCAACTCGGACTGCTCGACCTCGGCCAGGAACTCGTCCCCGGACTCGATCGCGCGGTGCAGATCCTGCTCGGCGTTCTTGATCCGCTGAAGGATTCCGGCGGTGAAGGCGTCCATACGGGCCCCCTTTGCTGTGTCGGACGGGCGCGGTCCGAGCGACCCCCCGGCTTGGAACCTGACAAACCCCGGCGGGCACCTCGGACCGGATGCAGGTTCCGGTCGGGCGCTCGTGCGGCACTGGAGCCGCGACCCGGTGGCGTTCCGTCCCAGGCCGGTGCGGATGGGGCACTCGGCGGGTGGTGGTGGCCGCGACGCGCCGGAAGACGGCATCACGGTGTGCAGGTGTCCTCCCCACCCCCGGCTCAAGGAAACCTCCAACTCCCGGAAAAGTTGCCCGAGTCACAGTCCAAACAGGTACCGGCCGCTCCGTTTTCGCGGACGGCGCACCGGACTTACGACTGCTTTACCGCGCGACCAGGCAGGATGGAGGCACCGTCGGACCCGCCTGCCCGGGTCCGCGCCCGGCGCACCAGCGGCCCGCGCGGGCGGACACGGTCAGGGCCGTTCCAGCAGAAGGGACAACCACCGTGCGGGTACTCGTCGTCGAGGACGAGCAGCTGCTCGCCGAGGCCGTCGCCACCGGCCTGCGCCGGGAGGCCATGGCCGTCGACGTCGTCTACGACGGGGAGGCCGCCCTCCAGCGGATCGCCGTGAACGACTACGACGTGGTGGTGCTCGACCGGGACCTCCCGCTGGTCCACGGCGACGACGTCTGCCGCCGGGTGGTCGAACAGGGCCTGGCCACCCGGGTGATCATGCTCACCGCCTCCGGGGACATCAGCGACCGGGTCGAGGGCCTGGAGATCGGCGCCGACGACTACCTCCCCAAGCCGTTCGCCTTCAGCGAACTCGTCGCCCGGGTGCGCGCCCTGGGCCGCCGCGCCACCGTCCCGCTGCCCCCCGTGCTGGAACGCTCCGGGATCAGCCTGGACCCGGGCCGCCGCGAGGTCATCCGGGACGGCAAGCCCGTCCAGCTCGCCCCCAAGGAGTTCGCCGTCCTGGAGGTCCTGATGCGGGCCGGCGGCGCCGTGGTCTCCGCCGAACAGCTGCTGGAGAAGGCCTGGGACGAGCACACCGACCCGTTCACCAACGTGGTCCGCGTCACCGTGATGACGCTGCGCCGCAAGCTCGGGGACCCGCCGGTGATCGTCACCGTGCCCGGCTCCGGCTACCGGGTGTGACCCGCACCCCCGAAGAACCCGCCAGCTGAGAGGACTTCCGGCCATGACCACCCCGCCACTCCCCGGCGGGGCCCCCGGCACGCCCGCCTCGGGCCCGGACCAGGTGCCCCCGCGACCGACGCACCCCCCGCGCCGCTCCGACCGCGACCGAGCCGACGACACGTACCACCCCGGCGACGGCCTGTTCGCCTGGCTGTCGCTGCGCCCCACCATCCGGATCCGGCTCACCCTGCTGTACGGCGGGATGTTCCTGATGGCGGGCGTGGTCCTGCTGCTGCTGATGTACTACTTCGTCCGCTCGGCCTTCGACCAGGCCCAGCTGCCGCACCTCACCCTCGGCCGGGGCGTCGCGATCACCGTCAACGGCGAGACGATCAGCGACCAGAACACCCTGGACCAGATGATGAACGCCCTCCAGGAGGGCAACAGCAACCAGGCCCTGTCCACCCTGCTGCGCCGCGCCCTGACCGCCCTGGTCTTCCTGGCCGTGATCGCCTTCGCGGTCGGCTACGCGATGGCCGGCCGGGTGCTCCACCCGCTGGGCCGGATCACCCGCACCGCCCGCGAGGTGGCGGGCAGCGACCTGCACCGCCGGATCGACCTGGACGGCCCCGACGACGAGCTCAAGGAGCTCGCCGACACCTTCGACGAGATGCTGGAGCGGCTGGACCGCGCCTTCGACTCGCAGCGCCGCTTCGTCGCCAACGCCTCGCACGAGCTGCGCACCCCGCTGGCGATCAACCGGACCCTGCTGGAGGTCCAGCTGGCCGACCCGGGCGTCTCGCCCGACCTGCAGCAGCTCGGTAAGACCCTGCTGGCCACCAACGAGCGCAGCGAGCAGCTGGTCGAGGGCCTGCTGCTGCTCGCCCGCAGCGAGAACGAGCTCACCGAGCGCCGCCCGGTCGACCTCGCCGAGGTCGCCCAGCGCGCCATGGAGCAGACCCGGGCCGAGGCCGCCAACCGCGAGGTCGAGCTGCGCGCCGAGCTCGCCCCCGCTCCCGCCAACGGCAACGGCGTGCTGCTGGAGCGGATCGCGCTCAACCTGCTGCAGAACGGCACCCGCTACAACGGCCCCGGCGGCTGGGTGGAGATCACCACCTCGGCGGTCCGCGGCGGGGGCGGCGAGCTGGTGGTGAGCAACACCGGCCCGGTCGTCCCCGGCTACGAGCTGGAGCACATCTTCGAGCCGTTCCGCCGGCTGAAGAGCACCGACCGCACCCGCAGCGACAAGGGCGTCGGGCTCGGCCTGTCCATCGTCCGCTCCGTGGTGCGCGCCCACGGAGGCACCATCGAGGCCACTGCCCGCCCCGGAGGCGGCCTGCGGGTGCGGGTGCGCATCCCGTAGCCGCCGACCCGCCCCGGGTCCGGTGGCGCCCCGTCCAGGCGCTCCGGCCCCGCCGGGCTTCCCCCAGCCGCCCCCGCCCAGCCGTGTCGGAACGACATAAGCGCTGGACAGGGGCGGCTTGTCATTTGCGGCCGGGACAACTTACGGTGTCGTAACCTACGCAGCCGTAGGTCAGCCCGTCCCATCCGCAGGAGCCACGCCGTGACCATCGCCCCCGTGCAGCGCACCGCCACGACCGCCTGGACCGACGCCAGGCTGATCCTCGCGCTCGAAGAGGTCGTGGAGACCGAGCTGAACCGCCACCTCAAGGTGGCCAAGGAGTGGATGCCGCACGAGTACGTGCCGTGGAGCCAGGGGCGGGACTTCGACGGCGTGCTCGGCGGCGAGGCGTGGTCGCTGGAGCAGTCCAAGGTCACCCCGCTGGGCCGGATCTCGCTGGTGGTCAACCTGCTCACCGAGGACAACCTCCCGAGCTACCACCACGAGATCGCCAGCATGTTCGGCCGCGAGGGCGCCTGGGGCACCTGGGTGCACCGCTGGACCGCCGAGGAGGGCCGGCACGGGATAGCGATCCGCGACTACCTGCTGGCCACCCGCGCCGTCGACCCGGTCGAGCTGGAGCGGGCCCGGATGGCGCACATGGCCGAGGGCTTCGAGTCGGACAACGCGCACAGCATGCTGCAGTCCGTCGCCTACGTCGCCTTCCAGGAACTGGCCACCCGGATCGCCCACCGCAACACCGGCCACCACTCCGGCGACCCGCTCTGCGACCAGCTGCTGGCCAAGATCGCCAACGACGAGAACCTGCACATGGTCTTCTACCGGAACCTGCTCAAGGCCGCCCTGGAGCTCGCCCCCGACGAGACCATGCGCGCCATCGCCGACGTGGTGATCAACTTCCGGATGCCCGGCCACGGCATGCCCGGCTTCGAGCGCTCCGCCGCCCAGATCGCCATCGGCGGCATCTACAACCTGCGGATCCACCACGACGACGTGCTGCAGCCCGTGCTGCGCCACCTGAAGGTCATGGAGGTGGCCGGCCTCGGCCCGGTCGGGCAGCACGCCCAGGACGAGCTGGGGGCCTTCCTGGCCGGTCTGGACACCCAGGCCACCCGCTTCGACGAGCGCCAGGCCGCCCTGCTGGCCCGCCGCGCCGCCGCGGCCGCCGCCCGGGCCTGACGGCCCCCGGCGGGGCGTCCGCCCGCCCGGACGTACCGGAGGGTATGCGGACAATTCGGTGGCGCGCGCCTCCGCCGAAAGGCCCGCTTTGACGGAAAAAGCCCGCTGTCGCTCGCAATGTGACGAACCTCACACCTGTCCGGAACGCTTCCCCGGGTCCCCCGGTGGAGTGATCACCCGTTCGGGTCAGGCGGTCGCACTGGGTGATCGCCCGGTCGGTCCGCCGCCGCCCCGGTTGATCGTCAAGAGCCGTCCGCCGCCGCCGAGTTGCCACCCTCGGTGCTCCGGTGCGGCCACGTACCGTGATGATCGGAAAGTTCCGGTCCGAACCGCTTCACCCGTACGGTGGACGGTGTTCGAGCTCCGTTCGGTCACCCCAACGGGCCCTTGTCCGGATGTCGATTGAGTAACGGGGCTTGAAGTAAGGCACAATCTCGGCCTCGGGTCGGGCACAAGACCGGCCCCCCAGGCGTTACGTGCGCTGGAGACACCCGCACACACCCAAAGGGGGAGAGCGAAAACTATGGCAACGGACTACGACACCCCACGCAAGACCGATGACGACCTCAACGAGGACAGCATCGAGGAACTCAAGGCCCGTCGGAACGAGAAGGCGTCCAGCTCGGTGGACGTCGACGAGTACGACGCCAACGAGGGACTGGAGCTTCCGGGCGCCGATCTCTCGAACGAGGAGCTCTCGGTTCGAGTGCTGCCCCGCCAGGCCGACGAGTTCACCTGCATGAGCTGCTTCCTGGTGCACCACCGGAGCCAGCTCTACAGCGAGAAGAACGGCCAGCCGATCTGCCGGGACTGCGGAGCCTGAAAACGGAGCGGCACTGGCCCGGGCGGGCGAGACCCCTCCGCCGGCCCGGTACGCCGCCCCGTCCGGTTCCGTGCAGCAGGACCGGAGGCAGTAGCAGCGGCCGTCCCGAGCGGTCGCACCCGGTAGGGCGCGAGCCGTGCGCCCGCCCACGCAGGGCTCGCAGACAGACCGAAAGGGACGGTCCCACCTCCGGGTGGGACCGTCCCTTTCGGTCTGTCCGGGCCCGCCCGGGCCGCGAACCCCTCAGCGGCTCCGCTCGGCCCCCCGCGCCGCCGCCGACGCCCCGGCCAGCGCGTCCGCCAGCTTCTGCGGGGAACGGGTCGACAGGTACAGGTACGGGGTCGGGTCGGCCGGGTCGGTCACCTCGACCTTCAGCGCCGTCGGCACGTAGCTGCGCAGCAGCATGAACGCCCGCGGATCGGCCTTCACCGAACGCCAGGCCACCGCCTCCTTCGGGTTCAGCACCTCGGCCGCGCCCAGCGCGCTCACCGGGATGCGGGCCGGGCCGGCCACCAGCGACCCCTGCACCACCCGGATCCGCGCCGACCCGTAACTGCTCAGCGCGGCGGCGCCCGCGGCCACCCCCACCACCAGCCCGATCAGCGCGCCCACCCCGCTGAACCGGAGCAGGATCAGCGCGAGCGAGAGCCCGAGCGCCACGGACAGCAGCCACCAGGACCGCGGGACGGTGAGACGTTCCTCGTACATGCCCTCCATTGTGGGCGCTCCCCACACCGGACCGACCCCCCGGGGGCCCGCGCGGCGGGCCGGTTCGCGCCTGTCCCGGCAAGCTACCGGCAGGTAGGGTCGGCGCCGTGAACGGACCCACCACCCCCACCACCCCGCCCGCGGACGCCGTCCTCCCCGACCGCTCCCCGCTGGCCCCCGCGCCCGGCACCCTGATCGGCTCCCACTACGACGAGTGCTTCGGCTGCGGACCGCAGCACCCCCAGGGCCTCCAACTCACCGCCGTCGCCGGCGAACACCTCGACGTCACCGCGCAGTTCACCGTCAAGTCGGCCCACCAGGGCGGCCCCGGCCTGGCCCACGGCGGCGTCCTGGTCAGCGCCATGGACGAGACGCTCGGAACGCTCAACTGGCTGCTCGGCGCCCCCGCCGTCACCGGCCGGCTGGAGACCGACTTCGTCCGCCCCGTCCCCGTCGACTCCGTGCTGCACATCCACGCCCGGGTGACGGGCGTGCAGGGCCGCAAGGTCTACAGCGCCGCCGAGGGCCGCATCGACGGCCCCGACGGGCCGGTCGCCATCCGGGCACAGGCGCTCTTCATCCAGGTGAAGCTGGAACACTTCACCACGCACGGTCGTCCAGAGGACGTGCAGAAGGTCCTGGACGACCCGGACCAGATCAAACGCGCCCGAGCCTTCGAGGTGAACCCGTGACCGACCCCGTCCGCCCGCCCGTCGACATCCTGATCCGCCGGCTCGACCCGGAGATCCCGCTCCCCGCCTACGAGCACC
>NZ_CP054919.1:8115000-8400742 GCF_013364235.1 Kitasatospora sp. NA04385
GTCTCACCCCCGAGGGCCGCCGCCGCGCCGAGGAGGGCCGCCGGGCCCGCGGCGAGTGGTTGGCCGCCGAGTTGCAGAAGAAGTGCACCGAGGAGGAGCGACAGACCGTCATCGCGGCGATGGCCGTCCTCGAACGGATCGTCCAGGAGTGACGGCCCGCCCCGGACCGGCACGCCCGGGCCACCGCACCCGAACCGGCCGCGACCGAACTCACCACGATCCAACCGGCCGCACCCGAACCGGCCACACCCGAACCGGCCACACCCGAACCGACCACGACCAGCGAGCGGCAGAAGCACCATGACCGACCGTACGACCGCGACCGCCCCCGGCGGCCGGCTGGCCGAGGCGCCCGCGCTCGACCGCCGACTCGTCCCCCCGATGGTGCTCGGCTCCGTCCTCAATCCGATCAACTCCACCGTCATCGCCGTCGCGCTGGTCCCGATCGGTGCCGCGCTCGGCGCCTCGCCCGCGCAGACCGCCTGGCTGGTGTCCGCGCTCTACCTGGCCACCGCGCTCGGGCAGCCCGTGGTGGGACGGCTGATCGACCTGTTCGGTCCGCGCCGGCTCTTCCTCGCCAGCACCAGCCTGGTCGGCGTGGCCGGTGTCGTCGGCACGCTCGCGCCCAACCTGGGGACGCTGATCGCCGCCCGGGTCGTCCTCGGCTTCGGCACCTGCGCCGGCTACCCCGCCGCGATGGCGCTGCTGCGCGCCGAATCCCGGCGCACCGGACGCGACAGCCCCGCCGGGGTGCTCACCCTGCTCGCCGTCGCCAACCAGACCGTCGCCGTGATCGGCCCGCTGCTCGGCGGACTGCTCACCAGCGCCGGTGGCTGGCGCGCCACCTTCGCGCTGAACGTCCCGCTGTCGCTGCTCGCCGTCACCCTCGGCGCGCTGCGCCTGCCCCGGCAGCGGCCGGAGCCGGCAGAGGGGGAGGGCACCGGCCCGCTGAAGCGGATCGACCTGCCCGGGATGGCCCTGTTCGCCGTCCTGCTGCTCTCGCTGCTGCTGTTCCTGATGCACCCGCACCCCGACCGCTGGTACCTGCCGCTGGTCACGCTCGCCGCCGCCGTCGCCTTCACCGTCCGCGAGCGCCGCGCCGAACAGCCCTTCATCGACGTCAAGGTGCTCGGCGGCAACACCCCGCTGCTGGCCACCTACGCCCGCGCGCTGGCCGCCTACGTGGTCGCCTACGCCTTCCTGTACGGCTTCGCCCAGTGGACCGAGGAGGGCTTCGGGCTGACGCCGCTGCAGGCCGGGCTGGTACAGGCACCGACCTTCCTGGTCGGCATCGGCGTCTCGGTGCTGGCCGGGCGGCGCGGCGGCATCCGGGCGACCCTGCTGGTCGGCGGCCTCGGCCAGATCGCCGCCTGCGCGCTGATGCTGGCCCTGGGCGCGCACAGCCCGCTGTGGGCGCTGCTGGTGCTGGCCGTGGTGTTCGGCATCCCGCAGGGCGCCAACGGGCTGGCCCTGCAGAACTCCGTCTTCCTGCAGTCCGACCCGGCCCGCACCGGCTCCTCCGCCGGGCTGCTGCGCACCTTCGCCTACCTCGGCTCGATGGTGGCCTCCGCCGCGACCGCCGCCGCGTACGGGCCGCACGCGGGCACCGCGGGGATGCACCAGCTGGCCTGGGTCATGCTGGCGGCGGCGGTGCTGTTCCTGCTGCTCACCGCCTTCGACCGGACGCTGCCCGCACTGCGCACCCCCGCGGCGGCGGCCCGCGGCTGACCTACTCCTGCTCGGCCGAGGTCCGGGCGCCGGAGGCGGCCAGGCCGTCCATGTAGTCGCGGACGTGCACGATCAGCCCGTCCCGGACCCGCAGCACCAGCAGGCCCGGCACCGCGAACGGGCCCCGGCCGCCCGCGATCTCGCCCCGCACGACCTGCTCCACCACCAGCACCTCGGGGTCGGCCGACACGTGCAGGGCGCCCTCCTCGACCGCGGTCGGCCGGGCCGGGCTCGCCCCCCACGCCGCCCGGTACCCGGCCCGCACCGCCTCCCGGCCCTCGTAGCGCTCCGGGAACCCCGGGAAGCGGAACGGGAACTCGTGCACGGCGTCCAGCGCGTACAGGTCGGCGAGGGCGTCCGCGTCCAGGGCGAGCACCGCCCGGCGGTAGCGCGCCAGCACGTCCCGCGGCGTGCGGTCGGACGGGGACGGCGACGGGGACGGCGACGGCGACGGGGCGGTGGCGGACATGGTGAACTCCCGTTCCGGATGGGGAAGTCGGTGTGCCCACGAGCCTACTGCGATCGCCCGCCGCCCCGGACGGGATTCCGGGCCCCGCTACGGCAGGATGGCGCCGTGAGAGCGACCCGCACCCCACCGCCGACCGCCCCGACGCTGCCCCGGACGGTGCCGGAACTCCCGGCCGCGCACGGCTACCGGCTGCGCCGCTGGGGCCCCGAGGACACCGGTCTGCTCCGCGAGGTGGCGGCCGACCCGTACGTCCCGCTGGTCACCACCGTGCCCGCGCCGTACACCGAGGCCGGGGCGGCGGCCTACCTGGAAAGCCAGCGGCGCCGGACCGAGATCGGCACCGGCTACCCCTTCGTGATCGTCGACCCGACGGGCCGTCCGGTCGGCGACGTCGGCCTCTGGGTGGGCGAACTGCCGCTGCGCGGCCGGGCGACCGTCGGCTACTGGGTGGCGGCCTCCGCCCGCCGCCGGGGCGCGGCCACGGCCGCCCTGGGCGCCGTCGCCGACTGGGCCCTGGACGAACTCGCCCTGCCCGGCCTGGAGCTGCACGTCGAGCCGTGGAACACCGGCTCGATCCGCACCGCCGAACGCGCCGGTTTCCGCCCCACCGGCCTGCGGACCACCCACCGGTCGGCGGACGGCCGGCCGCGCGACACCCGGCACTACGTCAGGCCGTAGCGGCCCCGTCGGCCCGGGCTGGGGCGGGGGCGTGTGCCGGGAGCACGGCACCGGCCCGGTCCGGCGCGCCGGCTGGTGCTAGGTTGCGGGCTCGGGAACGCCGTCCGCGCCGAAGCCGAAGGGGCCGCTGCCGCGTGGAGCCAAGTCGTCCCGATAGCACCGCAGTTGCTGATCCGAGGGGCCGGAACCGATGAACGACTTCAGTGCGCACGCGATGGGCCTGGTGATCCGCGAGCATCGCGAGGCCCGGCAACCCCCGATGAGCCGCGCGGAGTTGGCCTGGCGGACCGAGTGCGGGAGGGGCGGCTCGCTCCTGATCGAGCGCTTCGAGCGCGGCCTGATCAGCCCCGGAACGTACCGCCTGGCCGCCATCGCGCTCGCGTTCGGCCTGACCCCCGGGCAGTTGGCGCAGGAGGCGAAGGAACGCACCGGGCTCCTGGCCGAGGAACCGGGCCCGCCGCCGGGGAGGCTGCGCGAGCGGATCGAGGCGACGGAGCGGCGCCGGCGCGAGGTCGACGAGCGCCACGATCAGCGGCAGAAGATCGCCGAGGAGTACGCGGAAGCCTTCTCCGGCGCCAGCCAGGACGCCCACGAGGCGTTCTTCCGGAGGTTCGTCGAACTGGCCGCGGGCATCGGCGGGGCGGCCGAGCCGGAGGAAGCGGGGGCGGCGGGCCCGGACGGGCTGCCTGCGCCGATGCGGGTCCAGGCCATGTCCGACGGGATCGCTGCCGGGATCCGCGACGTCGCGGCGGGGACGGCCGCCACCGCGGTCGGAGGTGCGGTCGGGGCGGCGGTCGGCGGAGCCGCGGCCTACACCGCCTTCACCGCCGCCGCGGCCTTCGGGACGGCCTCCACGGGAACCGCGATCACCGCGCTGTACGGGGCCGCCGCGACGAACGCGACCCTCGCGGTCCTGGGCGGCGGCACGCTGGCCACCGGCGGCGCGGGCATGGCGGGCGGGGTGCTCCTGCTCGGAGGCATCGTCGCCGCCCCGACGGTGGTGCTGGCGGCCACCGGCCTCTACGTCTTCAAGCGGCACCGGGCCAAGAAGGACGAGCGGCAGGCGCGCGCCGAGACCGACGCCGTGCAGGCACAACTGGACCGGTCGCAGCGGAACTTCGACATCGCCGTCGAGGCGTCGGGGCGCGCCGCGGCCGTCCTGGAGCACATCCAGGTCCACGGCGCCCACGCCCTCGAACGGTGGGCGGCGAGCCTGCCCCCGGAGCCCCGGGACTGGGAGTCGCTGGACCCCGGGGAGCAGGAACGCTACCGGGAGTTCCTGACCGTGGCGGCCTCCTGCCTCGCCGTGGGCACCATCGACGTCGAGGCCCTCCTCGCGGCGGAGCCCGGCGAACTGCGCGAGATGGAGCGGGACATCGACGGGATGCTGCGGTACGCGGACCGGGCGGTCAGGTCGGTCGGCTGAATCTGCCGGGAACTTTTCCGGGGAGCAGTACTAGGCTGCCGCAATGGACCTTGTGCGCACCCTCGGGAAGCCCGTCGAGCTGGTGGTGTTCGACTGCGACGGCGTGCTGGTCGACAGCGAGCGGATCGCGGTCCGGGTGCAGGTCGAGCTCGGTGCGCAGCTCGGTTGGCCGCTGGGCCCGGACGAGGTGGTGGAGCGGTTCATCGGCCGGAGCCACGCCGCGATCTGGGAGCAGATCGGCGAGCGATTGGGCCGCGGCGCCGCGGCCGAGTGGGAGCGGCGCTTCGAGCAGCGGCACCGCGAGCTGGTGGACGCCGAACTGACGCCCGTGGACGGCGTCGTGGCGGCCCTGGACGCGCTGGAGGCGCTCGGCCTGCCGTACTGCGTCGCCTCCAGCGGCAGCCAGGCCAAGATGCGGCACACCCTCGGCCGCACCGGGCTGTACGGGCGCTTCGCCGGGCGGATCTTCAGCGCCGACGAGGTCGCCCGCGGCAAGCCCTTCCCGGACGTCTTCCTGCACGCCGCCGCCGGGATGGGCTGCGCGCCCGAGGTCTGCGTTGTCGTCGAGGACAGCCCCACCGGGCTCCGGGCCGCCCGCGCCGCCGGCATGCGCCGCCTGGGCTACACCCCCGGCCCGGCCGGACGGGCGCTCACCGGCGGCGAGTTCGGACGGCGGCACTTCGGGAAGGACGGGTACCAGGAGCCCGACAGCCAGGGGCGGGAGGGAGACGAGGACGCGGACGACACCGTGCTGTTCTCCGACATGCGGCACCTGCCCGCGCTGCTGCGCTCGCTCGCCGGCTGACCGGCCGCCGCGCTCCGTTCCCGCCCCCTCGCGAGGAAGGACCCCGCCGATGACCCCGCCGATCACTCCGCGCACGACCCCGTCCGCGGTCCGGGCCGTGCTGCCCGCCGGGTACACCGCCCGCCCGTTCGACCCGCCCGCCGACCTGTCGGCCGTCCTCGACCTGCTGACGGTCTGCGAGCGGGACCTGCACGGCGACGCGGCGGTGCAGGCCGACGCCGGGGAGTTCGCCGCCGTGCTGGCCCGCCCGGGCTTCGACCCGGCGCGCGACGCGCTGCTGGTGCACGGCCCGGACGGCCGACTGGTCGCCTGGGCGTGGAGCGACCGGCGCTGCGAGTGCCGGGTGCACCCCGCGCACCGCGGCCGCCGACTCGGCACCGCCCTGCTGGGCTGGATGGAGAACCGGGCCGTCGAACAGGGCGTCGGCAAGCTGGTCCAGGTCGTCGCCGACCTGGACGCGACCGGCCTGGCGATGCTGCGCACGTACGGGTACCGGCCGAAGGGCGCCAGCTGGCTGCTGGAGATCGCCCTGGACGGCCTGCCCGAGGCGTCCGAACTGCCGCCCGCGCCGGAGGGGGTGAGCTTCCGTCCGTTCCGGGCGGGCGACCCGTGGGACGAGCACGAGGCGCACCGGGTTGTGGAGGACGCGTTCGCGGACTGGAAGGCCCGCCGGATGCCCTTCGCGGAGTGGGCCGAGCACGCCGTGCACCGGGAGAGCTTCGCCCCCGAGCGCTCGCCGCTCGCCGTCTCGGACGCCGACGGCCGGGTGCTCGGCGTCGCCCTGGCCCTGGACCAGCCCGGCAGCGGCGACGGCTACGTGGAGAGCCTGGCCGTCGACCGCACCCACCGCCACCGGGGCATCGCCCGCCACCTGCTCCAGCAGACCTTCCGGGCCTGCCGGGACGCCGGGCTGAGCCGCTGCACGCTCTGGACGCACTCCGGGACGGGCGCACTCGACCTGTACCTCAAGGTCGGCATGACCGTCCGGTACACCTCGGTGGTGCTGGAGAAGGCCCTCCCGGGCTGACGTCCCGCCGGGGACGGAAGCGCTTGCGCACCGCGTCGGGTCGCAGCTCGATGCCGTGGGTGCTCCACTGCGGGGTCACGGCGGCGCGTCGTCTCCTCGGGTCGGGTCGGATGCGGACGGGGTGGGGGTGGAACGGGCCGGACGGGCCGACAGGGTCGGAGGTTCAGGGTTGCTCGTCGAGGGCCGCGAGCAGGGCCGGGCCGGACCAGGCGGGCGGTTCGGTGGCGGACTCGGCCGCGCGGACCAGGTCGAGCAGCCGGCGGTTGGCCGGGGCGGGCAGGCCGTGGCGCTCGGCCAGCGCGACCACCTCGCCCTGCAGTTCGCCGATCTCGGTGGGCCGGGAGCGCTGCAGGTCCTCCCACATCGAGGAGCGGGCCCGGGCGTCCACCCGCAGGCTCGCCGCCGCGACCCGGCGGAACACCGGGTCGGGCAGGCCCAGCACGGACGGCATCCACTGCGGCGGGACGGGCGTCAGCCGGGCCGGGGCCAGGCCCGCCGCGGCGAACACCGCCAGCGCCTCGCGCTGGCAGCGGGCCAGCACCAGCCGGTACGGGCGGCTGCCGAGCTGCTGGCGCAGCGGCAGTCCGGAGAGCGCGTTGACGGCGTTGTTGAGGTTCATCAGCAGCTTCGCGGCCTGCACCCGCGGCATGTCCGCGCGCAGCCGCACCGGCAGCCCGGCGGCGGCCGCCGTCTCCGCGAACCGCCGTGCGCTGCCCGCCCGTTCGACCATCAGCTCCCCGCCGGTGCCCTGGTGGAAGGAGGCCGGGCCGGTGCGCACCACGTTGTAGGGCACCATCCCGGCCAGCACCGTCCGGCCGGGCAGCGCCTCGCGCAGCACCAGCGCGTTGTGCCGGCCGTTCTGGAAGCTGATCACCGTGCTGCGCCCGTCCAGGTGCGGGTCGAGCAGCCGGGCGGCGGCCGCGGTGTCCGCGGACTTGACCGTCACCAGCACGTAGTCGGCGCCGGCCGCCGCCGAGGCGTCCACGGCGGTGCGCGGCCGGGCGTGCAGCCGCCGGTCGCCCGGGCCGGTCAGGGTCAGGCCGGCCCGGTCCAGCTCGGCCATCGCGGGGCCCCGGCCGATCAGCGTCACGTCGGCGCGGGCGGCCAGCGCCCCGCCCAGTCGGCAGCCGATGCTGCCCGCCCCGAACACGGCGATCCGCAGCGGCAGCGTCGAACGGTTCTCGGACACCGGCGGCTCCTTCGACAACGGCGTCAGCAACACGGCCCAGAGGTTACCGCCCGGTCGTGAGAGGTTCGGCGGCCGGGGCGGGCTGCGAGGGCCGCCGGACGCCACGCCTCCGTCCGGGGGCGATCCGGGGGCCGCCCGGGGACGATCCGTCAGGCCGTGGTCGGCCGCTCTCCGTCCGCAGGCTCTGCGTCCGCGGGCTCCCCGCCCCCGGGCGGCCCGTCCGCCGGCAGCCGGGTCGCCAGCAGCGCCGCCACGTCGTCGTCGGCGGGCCCGCCCGCGTAGCGGCGCAGGTCCCGGCGGAGGTTCTCCAGCAGCGTGACGTCCGGGTCCCCGGTCCAGCGGGCCAGCCGCCCGGTCAGCGGGTAGAACTCGCCGCTCCCGTCCCGGGTCTCGCTGACGCCGTCGGTGTACAGCAGCACCCGGTCGCCCGGCCCGAACGGGACGGTCTGCGGGTGGTACTCGCTGGACACCAGCGCCGACAGGTTCAGCGGCGGCAGCGGCACCTGCGGCTCCACCGGCCGCACCTCCCCGTCCGGGCAGAGCAGCACCGGCGGCGGGTGCCCGCAGTTGAGCAGGTACGCCTCCGGCCGGTCGTCCGGGATCTCCAGCAGCACGGCGGTGGCGAAACGCTCCGACGCGTCCGAGGAGGAGGCCCGCTCCGCGTACCGCTGCAGGCCGATCTCCAGCCGGCTCGCCAGCGCGGGCAGGTCCTTCGCGTCGTACGCGGCCTCCCGGAACGAGCCGAGCAACGCCGCCGCCATCTCCACCGCGGGCAGCCCCTTGCCCTGCACGTCGCCCAGGATGATCCGGACCCCGAACGGCGTGCGCACCGCCTCGTACAGGTCGCCGCCGATCTGGGCCTGCTCCGCCGCCGCGTTGTAGTACAGCGCCAGGCCGACGTCGCCGAGCCGGTCCGGCAGCGGGCGCAGCACCACCTGCTGCGCCGTGCGCGCCACCGAGCGCACCAGCGCCAGGTCGCGTTCGCGGCGCACCCGCATCCCGGCGGTGTACGAGGCGGCCAGGGTGACCGTCACGGTCGCCGCGATCACCGAGGCCGCCGACGCGCCGACCTGCCCGTCCCGGAGCAGCGCCAGCACCACCTCGGCGGCCACCGCGAGCACGCCGATCGCCAGCGTCCCGAACGAGCCCCAGGTCGCCGCGGCGAGGGCGGGCGCGGCGGCCACGAACCGGTCGTAGCGCTGCCCGGCCGGGGTCTCGGCGTCCGCGGCCGCGGACAGGGCGATCAGCAGGAAGGGCGACAGCCGGACGATCAGGCCGAGCAGCGGCCGGCTCCAGCCGGGGGAGGAATTGTCGCTGATGGTGGGCATGACCCGGAGAACGCTACCCGCGCGGGCCGCCCCGTGGTGGGAGGCGCGGGCGGGCCGGTGATCATCTTCCGGCTCCCGTTCAATGGTCGCCGCCGCCATGCCCCGCGCCCCGCCGGTGGTGCGCCGTCCCATGGGCCGCCGCCGGAGGCACGCCGATGATTCACCGCGAACGGTGCTCGGCCACCCCCCCACCCGGCACGCGAGCACCCGCAGAGAGCGGAGCCCCCCATGGCACTGGCAGGACTGACCGGATTGACCGGACTGGTACGAGCGGGACGACGGACGGCGGCAGGAGGCGGACGGGCCGGACGGCGCCCGGGCCCCGTGCGCTGGGCGGGCGCGGCGACGGCGGGCGTGCTGCTCTCCGCCGGGCTGCTTACCGGGGCGCCGCAGGCGTCCGCGGCCGGGCTCGGACAGGTCACCGGATTCGGCAGCAACCCCGGCAACCTGGCGATGTACAGCTACGTCCCGGCGGGGCTGCCCACCGGCAAGCCGCTGGTGGTGGCGCTGCACGGCTGCACCCAGACCGCCACCGACTACTACAACAACTCCGGCTGGGCGCAGCTCGCCGACCGCTGGGGCTTCTCGGTGGTCTTCCCGCAGACCGGCTCCGCCAACAACGCGCTGTCCTGCTTCTCCTGGTTCGACAGCGGCAAGGACACCCGGGGCAAGGGCGAGGCGCTGTCGGTCAAGCAGATGGTCGACAAGGCCGTCGCGCTGTACGGCAGCGACCCGTCCCGGGTGTACGTCACCGGCCTGTCCGCGGGCGCGGGCATGGCCGCCGACCTGCTCGCCGACTACCCCGACGTGTTCGCGGGCGGCTCGATCGCCTCCGGCCTGCCCGCCCAGTGCGCCACCACCCAGGGCGCCGCCTCCGGCTGCCAGAACTCCAACCAGAACCTGACGCCCGCCCAGTGGGGCGACAAGGTGCGCGCCTCCTACCCCGGCTACACCGGCCCGTGGCCGCGGGTGGCGATCTGGCACGGCAGCTCGGACACCACCGTCGCCCCGGTCAACGCCACCGAGCTGCGCGACCAGTGGACGAACGTGTGGGGCATCGGGCAGAGCGCCTCCGCGACCCAGTCGCTGCCCGGCGGCACCACGCTCAGCGTCTACAACGACGGCGCGGGCCGGCCCGCCGTCCAGCTGTACAGCATCTCGGGCATGGGCCACGGCCTGCCGGTCAGCCCCGGCAGCGGCACCGCGAACTGCGGGCAGAGCGGCGCGTACTTCCTGAACACCATCTGCTCCTCGTACTACACCGGCCTGTTCTGGGGCCTGGACGGCGCCTCCGCGTCCCCGTCGCCGTCCGGTTCCCCGTCGCCGTCCTCCTCGCCCTCGCCTTCCGCGTCCCCGTCCTCCTCGCCCTCCGCGTCCCCGTCGACCCGGCCGCTGGGGTGCTGGACGGACAACAACTACAACCAGGTCGCCGCGGGCCGGGCGCACCAGAGCGGCGGGTACGCGTACGCGAACGGGTCGAACCAGAACATGGGGCTGTGGAACCTGTTCGTCACGCACACCCTGAAGGAGACCTCCGCCGGGTACTTCGTGATCGCCGACGCGGGATGCGCCGGGTGACGGCCTTCTGACCTGGCACGATGTGGGCCCCGTCGATCCGTCGGCGGGGCCCGCCACTGTGTCAGAGGCGCAACGAGACGTCTGACAGATTGAATGATTGTCCTATGTCAACGGGGCGGCAAGACTCGTGGCTCACACCCGACGACATCCGCCGACCCCGATTGCCAAGGTGAAAATGACCGCCATCCCCGTGGCCCCGCCGGAGAACCGGTGGGCGACGCCCAAGCGCGTGAGCCTGGTCCCGCTGGTTGCCCTGATCTTCTTCAGCGTCTCCGGCGGCGCCTACGGCATCGAGCCGCTGTTCTCGACCTCCGGCCCCGGCATGGGCATCCTGCTCATCCTGGTCGCCCCGCTGATCTACAGCGTGCCGCACGCCCTGGTCTGCGCCGAGCTGGGCACCGCCATCCCCGTCGAAGGCGGCTACTACCACTGGGTCAAGCGCGGCCTCGGCCGGTTCTGGGCCTTCCAGCAGGGCGTGCTGCAGTGGGTGTGCAGCTTCGTCGACATGGCGCTGTACCCGGTGATGTTCACCTCCTACCTGTCGAGCCTGATCGGCGCCGTCGCCCCCGGCGAGCATGTGCTGTTCGAGGTCGCCGGCATCCAGGTCGACCTGAACTGGGCGATCTGCGTGGGCGTCATCGTGGTCTTCACGCTGCTGAACCTGATGGGCGCGGGCTGGGTCGGCGACTCCTCGGTGGCGTTCGCGATCATCTGCCTGACCCCGATGCTGGTCCTCACCGCGATCGGCGGCTGGCACCTGCTCACCGACGGCACCAACCCGGTCTCCTCGATGACCGCCGAACAGGGCCAGTCCACCTGGAACGCCTTCGGCTCCGGCCTGTTCATCGTGATGTGGAACTACTCCGGCTGGGACTCGGTCTCCACCGTGGCCGGCGAGATGGAGAACCCGAAGAAGCACCTGCCCAAGGCGCTGGTCTGGTCCGTCCTGCTGATCATCATCGGCTACCTGCTGCCCTCGCTGGCCTCCCTCGCCGTCGGCCCGGACGGTGACAACGGCTGGAAGAACTGGAAGGACGGCGCGCTCCCGGACATCGCCGGCGAGATCGCCGGCCCCTGGCTCCAGTACGTCGTCACCATCGGCGGCCTGTTCGCCTCGGTGGCGATGTTCTCCGCGCTGCTCGCCTCCTACTCCCGGCTGCCCTCCTCGCTCTCGCACGACGGCTACCTGCCCAGGTGGGTCTCCAAGGAGAGCAAGCGCTACAAGATGCCGATCGCCTCGATCATCGGCTCCTCCGTGGTCTACGCGCTGTTCTGCTTCTCCAGCTTCCAGAAGCTGGTGATCTACGACGTCTTCCTCACCAACATCGGCATCCTGCTGGAGGTCGCCGCGCTGATCGCGCTGCGGATCCGCGAACCCGAGCTGGAGCGGCCCTACAAGATCCCCGGCGGCTGGTGGAGCATCGGCCTGATCACCGTCTCCCTGACCGGCGTCAGCGTCTGGGCCGCCACCGAGCAGTACAACGAGGAGGGCACCCGGGCCGTCGTCTACTGCCTGATCGTGGTCGGCGCCTCGCTGCTGCTCTACCCGCTGCTCGCCGCCCGCAAGGCCGCCCGCGCCTCCGCCGCCGCCGACCGGGCCTCCGGCAACGGCCGGGACGCCGAGAGCGGGGACGGGGCGTACGGGGCGTACGGGCTGTCAGGGTGGAACCCGGACTCGGCACACAGTGACAAGGTCGTCGGCGGTGCCGGGACGGATAGCGTCGAGGCATGATCGACAGCTTCGCCCTGCACGTCCCGGACGCCGAACTGGAACCCGAGCCGCTCGACCCCGGGCAGATCGTCTCCGGCACGCCCGAGGTCACCGGCAAGGTGGTCTGGGAGTCCGCCGACGGGCGCCGGATCCGCGGGATCTGGCAGATCACCCCCGGCGTGGTCACCGACACCGAGGCCGACGAGATGTTCGTCGTGCTCAGCGGCCGGGCCACCGTCGAGTTCGAGGACGGGCCCGTCCTGGAACTCGGCCCCGGCGACCTCGCGGTGCTCCGCGAGGGCGACCGCACCACCTGGACCGTCCACGAGACGCTCCGCAAGGTCTACGAGATCGACCTCGGCCCGGAGACGGCCGGGGACGAGGACCGGTAACACCCGAAGCACCCGACGGCCCGGCCGCCCTCACGGCCGGGCCGCACCCCCGAGGCAAGGAACCGAGAGCATGGACCCCGTACACGCCCTGCGGGACGCCAAACCCACCCCGTTCTGGCTGGAGGACCCGGGCCGCCCGGACGCCAACTCCGCCCTCACCGGCGACGTCAGCTGCGACCTGCTGGTCGTCGGCGGCGGCTACAGCGGCCTGTGGACGGCCCTGATCGCCAAGGAGCGGGACCCGGGGCGGGACGTGGTCCTGATCGAGGCCGAGCAGACCGGCTGGGCCGCCTCCGGCCGCAACGGCGGCTTCTGCGCCGCCAGCCTCACCCACGGCCTCGGCAACGGCCTCGAACGCTGGCCCGCCGAGATGGCCGCCCTCGAACAGCTCGGCGCCCGCAACCTGCAGTCCATCGAGGACGCGGTGGCGAAGCACGGGATCGACTGCGACTGGGAGCGCACCGGCGAACTCGACGTCGCCACCGAGCCCCACCAGGTCGAGGAACTCGCCGAACTGTACGAACTCGCCAAGCAGTACGGCGACTACGAGTTCCTGGACACCGACGCCGTCCGGGCCCAGGTCGCCTCGCCGACCTACCTCGGCGCGCTCTGGGACAAGGACGGCGTGGCGATGCTCCACCCCGCCAAGCTCGCCTGGGGCCTCAAGCAGGCCTGCGAGCGGCTCGGCGTGCGGGTCTTCGAGCACACCAAGGCGCTCGACCTCGCCGAGTCCGGCTCCGGCATGGCCGTGCGCACCCCCTACGGCCGGGTCTTCGCCCGCCAGGTCGCCCTCGGCACCAACGTCTTCCCGTCGCTGGTCAAGCGCATCCGCCCGTACACCGTCCCGGTCTACGACTACGCGCTGATGACCGAACCGCTCAGCGCCGAGCAGCTCGCCGCGATCGGCTGGCAGGGGCGGCAGGGCATCGGCGACAGCGCCAACCAGTTCCACTACTACCGGCTGTCCGCCGACAACCGCATCCTGTGGGGCGGCTACGACGCGATCTACCACTACGGGGCCAAGGTCCGCGCCGAGTACGACCAGCGGCCGCAGACCTACCAGACCCTCGCCCGGCACTTCTTCCAGACCTTCCCGCAGCTGGAGGGCCTGCGCTTCACCCACGCCTGGGGCGGCGCCATCGACACCTGCACCCGCTTCTCCGCGTTCTTCGACACCGCCCACCACGGCAAGGTCGCCCTCGCCGCCGGGTACACCGGCCTCGGCGTCGGCGCCACCCGCTTCGGCGCCGAGGTCATGCTCGACCTGCTGGAGGGCCGGCCCACCGAGCGCACCGCCCTGGAGATGGTCCGCCGCAAGCCGCTGCCCTTCCCGCCCGAGCCCGTCCGCTGGGCCGGCATCGGCATCACCAAGTGGTCCCTGGACCGCGCCGACCGCAACGCGGGCCGCCGCAACCTGTGGCTCAAGACCATGGACAAGCTCGGCCTGGGCTTCGACAGCTGACACCCCGGCCCCCCGCCCCGGCCGCCACGACGGCCGCCCGCGCCCCCGCGCGGGCGGCCGTTCGCCGTCGTCGGTCCATCGTCGGTTCTTCGTCGGTCCGTTGTCGGTTCTTCGTCCGAGGTCAGGAGCCGTTCGAGCACTTGCGGCTCAGCACCGGCAGGTCGGCGTTGATGTCGGCGATCACCTCGTTCGGGTCGGCCATCACCATGCCGTTCAACCGGAAGCTCAGCTCCTGGAACTCCTGCGCCAGCCGCAGGATCGTCGGCCGCACCGACTGGTCCGCGTCGGTGCCCGCCCGCATCAGCCCCTGGTAGGCGAGGTTCGCCGCGTCCGCCTGCGCGCCCCGGCTGCCCCCGGCGTCGCGCCGGTACGCCGCGACCGCCGCCGACGCCTCCCGGCACCCGGCCGGGAGCAGCGCGGGCAGCGGGGCGGGCGCGTCGGTCGTCCGCGAGGGCTCCGGCTGGGGTTCCGGTTCGGGCTCCGGTTCGGGCTCCGGGGACTCGCTCGGTTCGGCGGACTCGCTCGGCTCCGGTGCGGGGGAGGAGCCGTGCGGACGCGGGGTGGTCCGTTCCGGCGCGGGCTCCGGTGCGGACGAGCTCGTCACCGCGGCGGGCGCGGCCGGTGCGGCCCGGGGCTCGTCCGGCGGCAGCAGGTACGCCACCAGCGCCACCAGGGCCGCCGCCACCCCCGACAGGGCGGCCACCGCCCCCCAGTCCGGCCGCCCGCGCCCGCTCCCGGTCACCGACGGCTCTTCCACCCGACTCTCCGTCATACCGCCATCGTGGGCGGCCGGGGCGCGGTTCGTCCAGTGACCGGCTTACGGGGAGCGGGAGTTCGGGCCCGGGAGCCTGGGCCGTACCCAGCCAGCCGGGACGGCCCGGGCGGGTGTCCGCGACCGCGGCCAGGCGCGGGGTGAAGACCGGCGGGTCCGGCTCGCCGTTGCCGTACGCCACCCGCTCGCCGCTGCGCCGCACCGCCGGGTAGTGGCGCAGGTCGTCGTGCTCGCGCAGGTCGGTCGGGACGGCGATCATCCCGGGGGCGCGGACACCCCGGCGGGCCGGGGTGTCCGCGCGGCCGTCAGTCGGGCAGTTGCTCGCCCGCGGCGGTGGCCGCCGTGCGGGCGGCGTGCTCGACGTGTGCGTGGTGGGCCGACCACCAGGCCGCGTCCCCGTCGGGCAGCACCGAGCCGTTCGGGCGCAGGCCCGTTGCGCCGTCCACCAGTTCGCGGACCAGGTCGGCGTGGCCCGCGTGCCGGTGGGTCTCGGCGACCACGTGCAGCAGGACGCGTCCCAGCGTCAGTTCGCTGTGCGGGGGCCACGGGACCTTGCCCACCGCGTCCAGCGGCAGTTCGTCGATGGTGGCGTCCGCGTGCGCCCAGACCCGGCGGTAGCCGTCGAGCAGGGCCTCCCGGCCCTCCTCCGGGCGGGCCCACAGGTCGGCGTTCGGCTCGGCCTCGCCCGCCACCCACAGGCCCGGGCCGTCCGGGAAGGGGCGGCCGAAGGTGGTGCCGAAGTACACCGCCTCCGCGCCCGTCAGGTGCTTGACCAGCCCCAGCAGGTTCGTCCCGGTCGGGGTCAGCGGGCGGCGGGCGTCGTACTCCGACAGGCCCTCCAGCTTCCACACCACCGCGGCCCGGGCGTCCTGCAGGTACAGCTTCAGTTCCCGCTTGGTCGCGGCGAGTTGATCGTTCGTCTCCGTCATGGACGGAGTCTGGCCGCCGCCCGGACCGGCCCACAAACCGTTTTCGCCGCCCGGCTCCGGCCGCGGCCGACCGGGCCGCTCCCCGGGCTCACTCCTCCTCGTCCGCGTAGTACCGGGCGTAGCCGGCGGACTGCTCCTCCACCGAGAAGCCCTCGAACGCGCCCGCTTCCTCCAGTTCGCACAGCCGCCGCAGCGCCGCCGCCGCGGACGGCGCGGGGTGCGCCGCGAGGTGGTCCTTCGTCGGCCCGAGTCCGCGGCCGAGCAGGAGCTCGATCTCGATCGAGCACGCCGCGTCGAACCCGGCCTCCTTCGCGTTCCAGACCAGGAGGGCGTCGTCGAGGTCGCCGCCGTTGAACAGCTGGACGCAGCACAGCCGCATCAGTTCGGTGTCGCCCTCGCCCTGGGCGCGCCGCTCGCGCTCCGTGCGTTCGCCGAGCAGCCTGCGGACCTCGTCGAGCCGCGCCCCGGTGGGGTGGAGCCCGAAGCGGCGCAGGCTCTCCTCCTCGTCCATCGGCTTCCCGTCCTCGCGTATCCGCCGAGGGTAGGGGATCTCGGGGGCGGGCGGTGTCACTCCGGGCTGCTTCGATGGCGCGAAAGGCAGGACACGGCTTTCCAGGGGAGATTCTTGTGGGGACTTGGGGCGGCGGGAACTTCGAGAGCGACACGGCGCTGGACCACCTGTCGACGGTCGTCGACCGGCTCGTCACCGAGGTCGCCGAGGCGATGGCCGGTGACCCGCTCGGCATCGAGCCCGACGAGTACTGGGGGGTGGCCGTGCCGTGCAACCTGGAGCTCCTGCACGTCCTCGCCCGGGCCGGCTACGGCCACGGCAGCCTGCCGGAGGCCGGGGTGGTGGAGGGGTGGAAGGAGACGTTCATGGCCGTCTGGGAGCGGACCATCGACGAGCTGGGGCCCTCGCCGGAGTACAAGGAGGAACGCCGGTCGGTGCTGAACCGCACCTTCGACCGGCTGGCCGAGGCCGTCACCCGGGGCGCGACGGTCGACGACGCGGACCGCGCCGACCACGCGGGCCGGGGAGGCCAGGGGGGCTGACGGTCGCTCAGGTGGTGACGGCGAAGACCAGCAGGCCCTCCGGCTGCTCCTCGTGCACCTCGACGTGGTCGACCACCGCGCGGGACGGGCCGTGGCGCATCCAGGCGACCAGCTGTTCCACCGCACCGGGGTCGCCCTCGAAGACCGCCTCCACCCGCCCGTCCGGGAGGTTGCGCACCCAGCCCGCCACGCCCGCCTCCGCGGCCGCGCGGCGGCAGGAGTCGCGGAAGAAGACGCCCTGCACCGTGCCCGAGACCAGCACCCGCCGCCGGATCACCCGTGGTCCGCCTCTCGTCGCATTCGTTCTCGCACTCGTTCCCGCGTTCGTTCCCGCGTGCGACGCAGCCGTCGCTGCCAGCAGGTATACCGCAGTGCGGCGGGGCGGGGGCGGGACGGCACGCGGTCAGCCGACGGCGGACGCGGCGGACGGGGCGGGGTCGGCGGGGTCGGCGGCGGGCTCGACGGGCGCGGGGTCGGTGCCGGGGGCCGGGGCGTCGATGCTGCGGCCGAACGGGCGCCAGGCGAACAGCGTCAGGGCGGCCATCACGGTGGCGGAGAACCAGAACGGCCCGGTCAGCCCGGACAGCCGGGCGATCGGGCCGCCGAGCAGCGCGCCGAGGGCCGAACCGCCGACCGCCAGCGCCATGAAGGCGCTGTTGACCCGGCCGCGCATCCCGTCCGGCACGGCGCGCTGGATCAGCGTCCGGTCGACGCTCACCCAGATCGCGCCGTGCACGCCGAACGCGCCGAGCACCGCGCCCGCGACCCAGGGCGAGCCCGCCAGCGCCAGGCCGGCGTGCGTCAGCGTCTCCAGCACCAGGCCCAGCCGCAGCAGCACCGAGGCGGAGAACCGGGCCTGCAGGCGCGGGGCGACCAGCGCCCCGGCCAGGCCGCCGACCGCCGATGCGGTCAGCAGCAGGCCGTAGCCGAACTCCGACACGCCCAGGTGCTCGCGGGCGTACAGCACCATGACCGAGAAGGACGCGAGCAGTGTGACGTTCATCAGGCACAGCGCCAAGGTCAGCGTCCGCAGTGCGGGCCGCCGCCACAGCCAGCGCAGGCTGTCGGTGAACTGGCGGCCCAGCGGCTCCCGTCGGCCGGGCCGGGCCGGGGGCAGGCCCGGGCGGGGGAGCGGGCGCAGCGTCGAGACCAGGGCGGCGGCGCCGGCGAAGCTCAGCGCGTCGACCGTCAGCGGCAGCCCCGCCGCGACGCCGAACAGGGCGGCGCCCAGCGGGGGCCCGCAGAGCCGGTTGAGCACCGACTCGGTGCCGAACATCCGGGAGTTGGCCCGCGGCAGGTCCGCCGAGTCGACCACGGCGGGCAGCAGCGCGGCGGACGCGTTGTCGCCGAGCGCCGCGCAACTGCCCAGCAGCAGGCCCGTCGCGTAGATCAGCGGCAGCGACACCGCCCCCGCGTACACCGCGACCGCCAGCACCGCCGTCAGTACGGCGCGCGCCGCGTTCGCCGCCACCGTCAGCCGTCGGCGGTCCACCCGGTCCACCAGGACCCCGCTGACCGGGGCCAGCAGCAACCACGGCACCTGCTGGACGAACACCGCCAGGGCGACCGGCACCGGATCCCTGGTCAGCGACGTCACCAGCAGCGGGGCCGCGGCCGACACGATCCCGTCGCCCAGTGAGGACACCGCCGCCGCCGACCACAGCGAGGCGAAGCCGCGCCCCAGCCCGCGGCCACCACCCTTGCGCCCCACCGGCCCCCCACCTCCCTCTCGTGCTCGACCCGGCCCGGAAGCGCGAGGCTAACCGGCGCCCCGACCCGGACGCACACGATTTTTCGGCAGACTGTGGACAACCGAGGAGGAATGCACTCGATCGGGTGATTTCCCCGTGCGGCCGGAACCGCGCTACCGGGCCCGGAGCACGGGGATTCCCCGCCCGGACGGCCGTCATCCGGGCGTAACGCGGGCGCAGCGGCCCCGACAAGATCCACGCCTAGGCTGCGGGAGCAACGGCGGACGCGAGGAGGGGGTTCCCACGGACAGGCGACGGGCACGACCGGACTGGCTGACCCACCCGCTGCGCTGGCAGCGCGGCCCGGTGCCCTGGGCGGCGACGGTGCGCGGCGCGGCCGGGATGGCCGTTCCGCTGGGCCTCGCCGTCGCCGCCGGACGGCCCGCCGAAGGCGTGCTGGCCGGGCTCGGCGCGATGTTCGCCGGCGTCAACGACCGCCCGCCGGGCGGCGCACCGGCGCCGTGCAGCAGGCCGTCCCCGCGCTGGCCGGCGCCCTCGGCCTGCTGATCGGCGCCGCCACCGGCTGGTGGGCGGTGCCGCTGCTCGGCGCGGTCGGCGTGCTCTGCGGGGCGATCAGCGTCACCGGACCGGTCGCCTCCGCGGCCGCCGTCCAGCTGATGGTGCTCACCGTGCTCGGCTGCGGCATGCCCGTCCCGCTGCCCGGCTGGGCCAAGGCCGCCTGCTACCTGGCCGGCGCCGGCTGGCTCCTGCTGCTGCGCCAACTCACCACCCACCCGCGCCCGTTGCACGCCGAACGGCAGGCCGTCGCGGCCGTCTTCGACGCCCTCGCCGACGCCCTCGACGCGGCCGGAACCGACCGCGCCGAACCCGCCCGCCGCCGCCTCACCGCCGCCCTCGACCGGGCCGGTGAACAGCTCCGCACCGGCCACGACCGCACCCTGGGCACCCGGCTCGCCGCCGCGTCCGCCCTCTGCGAAGCGGGCGTCGCCCTCCTGCGCGACGCCCGCCCGCTGCCCGCCCGGCTCGCCACCGGCCCGCGCCGCCTGGCCGCCGCCGTCCGCGCCGACCGCCTCCCCGGCCCGCTGCCCGTCCCCGTCGCCGAGACCCCGCGACCGCCGCCTTCGACCGGGCCGTCCTGCACGCGGCCCTGGCCTTCGGGGACGCCGCCCGCGACCGGCCGGTCCGGACCGGGCGGGCAGCCGCGGCCGGGCCGGGGTGCGCGGGCTCGGGCACGGCCTGCGGCGGAAGCTGGCCGGATGGGTGCTGGGCGGGCGGGGCGGGCAGCGGCCCGCCCCGGGAGCGCGGTGCCCGGGCTGCGGCCGTGGGGCCGGGCCGGACGGGCGTACGGGGTGCGGGTCGGGGTGTGCGTGGCGGCCAGCGCGGCGCTCGCGCTGGGGCTGCGGACCGGGCACTGGTACTGGCTGCCCGTCACCGCCGCGTTCCTGGTCAAACCCGACCTCGGACCGCTGTTCTCACGCGTCGTCAACCGCTTCGCCGGCACGGTGGCCGGCGTCCTGCTGGTCGCCGCGCTCGCACCCGCGCTGCCCGGCCCGTGGTGGCCCGTCGGCGCGGTGGCCGCCACCGGGGCGCTGATACCCGTCGCCCAGCGGCACTTCGCCGCGCAGACCGCCGTCATCACCGTCACCGTCCTGGCCTTCGTCACCACCGGCGGCGACCACGGCGCCGCCCCCGGACGGCTCGCCGACACCACCCTGGCCTGCGCGCTCGTCCTGCTGGTCGGCCACCTCCCCGGCCTCGCCGACACCCGCGCCCGGGTCGGCCAGCGCGCCGCGCACGCGCTGCGGCACACCCAGCGCTACCTCGACCACGTCCTGCTGACCGACCGCCAGAGCGCACCCGGCACCGTCGCCGCCCGCCGCGCCGAACTGCGCCGCACCGCCTACCGCACGCTCGCCCAGGCCCGGGCCGCCGCGGAGAACGCCGCCGCCGAACTCCACCCCGGCGGCCCGGCCGGACCCGACTGGCTGCGCCTGACCGTCCACGCCGAACGCCTCGCCGACGCCGCCACCGCGTACGCCGTCGAACGCGACCACGGCGCCCCGGCCCCCGCAGCCCCGGCCGCCCGCACCCTCACCAGAACGCTCGCCGCCGCCGCCGACGCCCTCGACCGCCCCGGCCCGCCCACCACCCCGCCCGCCACCGACACCCCCCTGCCGCCGGAACTCGACGGCGTGGCAGCCGAGGTGCACCGGATCGGGGCGTTGGCGGCGGGGTGAAGGGTTCAGCGGTGGGGTTCAGCAGTGGGGTGGGCGTGGCGGCCGAGGTGCACCGGATCGGGGCGTTGGCGGCGGGGTGAGGGTTTCAGGGAGACGGGCCCGGCGCGGGAGCGCACGTGGCGGGGTGAGAGCGCGCTGAGATGTGCGGGGTGCGGGCGCGGGGTTCGGGTCAGAGGGCTTCCCAGGGGACGCGGGACCAGGCGGTGGTGAGGATCTCGGCGAGTTCGGCGCTCAGGTTCGGGAAGGTGACGTGGTCGACGGAGGCCAGGGGCTGGGCCGGGCAGTGCGAGTTGGTCGCGGCGGCGGCGCGCAGGGACGGGAGGTCGGTGGCGGCGAGGTGGCGGGTGGTGGAGGGGACGCCGGTGGCGGGCAGGGCGGCGCGGAGCAGGTGCATGGTGATCCCGGGCAGCGCGGGGGCGGCGGGCCAGATGACCCGTTCGCCGTCCCAGAAGGCCGCGTTCCAGACCGAGCCCTCGCGGACGGACCCGTCCCGACCGAGGAACAGCACGTCCTCGAAACCCGCCCGTCGGGCCGACAAGGCCTGGTGGGTCAGCCCCATCGTCGCGGCGTGCTTCAGGTGCGGCAGGTCGCGTTCGTACACCGCGGTACGGACCCGCAGCGCGGGCCGGGGCACGTCCGGGACGGGGTCGGAGACCGACACCACGAGGTCGGTGCCCCCGGTCGGCCCGGCGGGGACGACGCTGACCCGGACCGAGGCGTCGGGGCGGCCGCCCAGGGCCTGCCGGACGAGACCGCGGACCAGCTCGTCGCCGGGGGCCTGCGCGCCGAGCAGGTCGGCGAAGAGCTCGCGGGAGGCGTCCGCCAGCCGCCGCAGGTGCAGGTCCAGGCCGCGCACCGCCCCGTCGCGGACCTGCATCGAGGTGAAGTGCCCGTAGTTCCAGGTCGCCATCCGGTGGACGTCCTCGACGTTCGCGGGCCGTCCGTTGATCTCCACGTTCAGCATGCGCGCCATGGTGCCACCCAGGTCGCCGAGCCGCCGGGGCCTCGGGGGTTTGGTGGGGTGTTGGCGGAGCGCCTAGGGTGCGCCGGTGAGTGATTTTCCGGAGCTGGACGGTCTGTTGGCCACGTTGGAGCGGGCGGTGGCGGGCGTTCAGGCCGCGCGGGCTGCGCGGGCCCTTGAGGCGGTGGCCGGGGGGCTGCGGGGGGCGGACGATGCGGCGTGCCGTGAAGTGGCGGGGCGGTTGGCCGGGTTGGTGGCGGGGTATCCGCGGGTCTGGCCGCGTTCGCTGGTGGCCGCGGCGGTCGGGTTCTGCGTCGAGCGCGGGGCCGACCCGGTGCCGTGCGCGGAGCCGGTGCTGACCGGCCTGCGGGAGGAGATCGGGGCCGCGCTGGAGTGCGCCGCCCGGTGGCCGCGGGAGAAGGGGGAGTTGCCCGAGCCGGACCGGGCGCACATCGACCGGGTGATCGCGGTGCTCGGCGGCGACCTGCTCGCGGTGCGGCTGGGCGTCGGCTGGTGCGGCCTCCAGGAGTGGTTCGCGCCCGCGCTGGCGGTGCTGCGCAGCGCCGAGGTGCGCCGCCGTCACGGCGCCGAACTCCTTTCGGCGATAAGCGAGTTGGAAGCGATGGACCGGCACGGCCTACGGCCGCTGCGCTACGCGGCGGCGATCCTGGACGAGCCGCTGACGGTGCTGCACCGGCCCACCGGCACCGGTTACGAGGTGCGGATCGGCGGCATCGGCGACAACTTCCAGCTGCACACCCTGCTCGCGCACGTCCTGATCGGCGGCGGCCACCTGCCCGGCACCGCCCCCGCCGCCGAGGCCGTCCGCCCGGCCGTCGACCCGGCCCCCGCCACCGGCCCCTCCGGGGTGACCGCGTACGGCTCGTTCGACCTGCGGGCCCCGGACGGCGGGACGATCCGGAACGAGGGCCTGCCCGCGGACGTCCCGGTGGTCGACGGCCGCCGGCTGCTGGTGCTCGACCACCCCTCGTACCGGCGCAGTTGGAACGCCGACCGGTACTTCCCCGACCTCCCGGGCAGCGCCGAACTGCTGCGCGTGCTGCCGGCCGAGGAGGCCCGTGCCTGGTTCGCCCGCACCGCCCTCGACGGCTGACGGCCCCGGTCGGATATCCCGGCGGCGGCGGGAGCGGCGGGGAGGTAGCCTGCAACTTCGAACACACCGACGGTACTTCGAGCCGGACGGCGACACCGGCGGCACGCACGGCACGCACGACACGTACGGCACGCACGGCACGGACGACACAGGGGCGGGGCCCTCCCGGACGGCGGGGGCTCCCGGCAGGAGGGGGCGCGCATGGAGGGCCGACGGCCGACCCTGGAGGCCGTTGCCGCGCACGCGGGCGTCGGCCGCGGCACCGCGTCCCGGGTCATCAACGGTTCGGAGCGGGTCAGCGGCCGGGCCCGGGAGGCCGTGCTGCGGGCCGTCGAGGAACTGGGCTACGTGCCCAACAACCTGGCCCGGGGCCTGGTGCGGCGGCGCACCGACACGGTCGCCCTGGTGATGGGCGTCTCCGAGGACACCGCCTGGGCCGAGCCCTACTTCTCCGGCCTGGTCCGCGGCATCAAGCGGGGCCTCGCGGACAGCGGCCTGCAACTGCTGCTGGCCCTCGCCCAGTCCGGGCCGGAGGGGGAGCGACTGCTGCGCTACCTGACGGCCCAGCACGTCGACGGCGTCCTGCTGACCTCGCTGCGCGGCGACGACCCGATGCCCCGCCGCCTGGAGGACAGCGGCATCCCCACCGTGGTCGTCGGCGCCCCCACCGGCTTCGACCCGGCCCACTGCGTGGACGTCGACAACCGCGACGGCGCCCGCCGCGCCGTGCGGCACCTGCTGGACCGGGGACGCCGCCGGATCGCCACCATCACCGGCCCGCAGGACACCCGGGCCGGCCTGCAACGGCTCCAGGGCTTCCACGACGCGCACGCCGCCGCCGTGCTGGACGCCGGACCGGTCGCCCACGGCGACTTCTCCGCCGACTCCGGGGTGCGCGCGATGCAGGAACTGCTCCGGCGCGACCCGGGCATCGACGCCGTCTTCGCGGCCTCCGACAGCATGGCGATCGGCGCCCTGCGCGTCCTCAAGGAGCGGGGCCGCCGCGTCCCCGGGGACGTGGCCGTGGTCGGGTTCGACGACTCGCCGATCGCCGTGCACACCGACCCGCCGCTCACCTCCGTGCACCAGCCGCTGGAGCAGATGGGCCGGGAGATGACCCGGATACTGATCGCCCGGATCAACGGCGAGGCGGTGGCCCGCCCGAGGGTGGTCCTCGACACCCGGCTGGTGGTGCGGGACTCCACCTGAGCCCCGCCCGCCCCACCGACCACGCACGACAGCGACGAACGGCAGGTGCTCGACGGATGGAAGCGGCACGACCGGCAGTGGCCCGGATCGACGGGACCGGCAGCGTGCTGGTCGCACCGCGGGAGCGGTGGGAGGAGGAGCCGGCCCGGGAGTTCCCCGGCACCAGGGCCACCCCGGAGGAACTGGCCGCCGGGGCGGTCGACCCCACCGGCCGGACCGTCTACCTGTACGGCGTCCGGGCGGGCGTCGAGGAGCGCCGACTGCGCGGAGCGGCACGGGTGTTCGCCGTCCGGGAGCCGTCGTCCGCACCGGGCGGGGAGGACGGCGGGCCGTGGCCCGTCGTCGACCCCGGACGGGTGCCCGCCCGGGTGCGCGGCGTCGGCGTGTACTACCGCCGCTTCTTCGACCCCGCGGACGACCACTTCGGCCGGATCAGCACCGAGCACGCCTTCCAGTCGCTCACCGAGTCCACCAAGCCCGGCACCGCCCACCGCAGCGGGATCTACCTGACGCCCGTCCGGCGGGACGGCGCCGAGCTGCACTTCCGGCTGCTGCGCTGCTCCACCAACCTCGCCGGGCCCACCGAGGGCTTCCGCGCCACCGACACCCGGATCGTCGGGGAACTCGACCGGGAGGCCGCCGCCGTCCTCCACGGCCACGCGCCGCTGAACCACGTCCTCGCGCAGATCTACCACAACACCCCCGCCGCCGAAGGGCGCCGGCAGTCCAAGGCCAGGATCTCCGCCCACGCCGACAAGACCAAGGACATGCCCGCCAACGGCATCATGGCCTTCTGCACCTTCTACGACCGGCTCGACGGACTGCGCCCGCTGCCCGGCGACCCCCACGACCTCGGCGTGAACGGCGTCAGCGCGCTGACCGGGCTGCGCTTCCGCCTCAAGGAGCGCACCGCGCACACCGACGCCGCCGGCCTCCCGCCGGACGTCACCCTCACCCTGCACCCCGGCTCGGTCCTCCTGGTGCCGCTGTCCACCAACCGCCGCTACACCCACGAGATCCGCCCCTCGGCGCTGCCCGCCGAACGGCTCCCGACCCGGCTGGGCTACGTGGTGCGCTGCTCGGACGCCGAAGCCGTCCACCGGGACGGCCGCACCTTCCTGAAGACCGCGCGCGGGCCGGTCGAGCTGGAACCGCCCACCCGGGACGGGATGGACGAACTGCGCCGCAGCTACGCCGAGGAGAACCGGAGCACCTCCTTCGTCGACTACGCCGGACAGCCGCCCTTCAGCATGAACGCGGGAGACTACCTTGCACCCCGGCCCTGACCTGCCCGACGGAATCCGCCGCCACGCCCTGCCGGCCGGGGAGAACCCGTTCGCCGAACTGCTCGGATCGGTGCGCTGGGAGGAGGCGGGCCGGGGCCGCCGGGCCGCCGTGATCGTCCGGGTCGGCGAGGACGGCGGAGTGCCGCTGGTGCGCACCACCGCCCGGTACGCGCACCCGGCCCAGCGGTTCCGGCCGGTGCACGAGCGGCTGGCCGGAGAGGTCCGGGAGCACGCGGCGCTCCCGGACGGCCTCGACAACGCGCTCGTCGAGGTCTACACCAACGCCTGCACCGGCATGGGCGCCCACTCCGACCTGGCGCTCGACCTGGCCGAAGGCTCCTCCGTCGCGCTGTACTCCTGCTACCGGGACCCGGCGGGACCGCCCAGGACGCTGCGCTTCGAACCCAAGGACGGCGTGCCGGGCGAGGGCTTCGGCGTCCCGCTGGCCCACCACGGCCTGGTGGTGTTCTCGCTCGCCGCGAACCGCCGCTTCCGGCACCGGATCGTGCTGGAGCCCCCCGCCCGGGCGGTGGACAACGAGTGGCTCGGCGTGACCTTCCGGACCTCCGCGACGCCCGTCCACCACCGCGACGGGCGGGCCCACCTCCCGGACGGGGAACTGCTGCCCGCCACCGAGGAGCAGCAGCGCGAGTTCCACCTGCTGCGCCGCCGCGAGAACCGGGAGACGGACTTCGGGTACCCGCCGCTGGCGTACACCGTCAGCGCGAGCGACCTGCTGCCGCCGGTCTGACCGGCCGTCCGGCCGCCCGGCCTTCTGACCGGCCATCCAGTTGTCCGGCCTTCCGACCGGCCCGGCCACCCGGCGGTCACCGGCCCGCCGGACGGCCGCCATGTGAACGGCCTGCGGGGGAGCGGTGCGGGGCCGGTAGGATCGGCGGGCACTGACAACGTTGGCACCGAGGTCGACGCCGGGCCGACGCCAGGGCAACACCGGGGCGACGCCGGGTCGGTGCGCCACCGGAACCGCCCCGCCGCCTGGAGTACCCGCATGCCACTGGCGCTCGTCGCCCTCGCCGTGACCGCCTTCGCGATCGGCACCACCGAGTTCTCCGCGATGGGACTGCTCCCGCAGATCGCCCACGGCCTGGACCGGACGATCCCGCAGACCGGCTGGCTGATCTCGCTGTACGCGCTGGGCGTGGTGATCGGGGCGCCGCTGCTGACCGCCGTCGCCACCAGGCTGCCGCGCAAGACGGCGCTGATCGGCCTGGCCGGGCTGTTCACCCTCGGCAACCTGCTGTGCGCCGTCGCCCCGAACTTCGCCTTCCTCGCGGTGGCCCGGCTGATCACCGGCCTGCCGCACGGCGCGTTCTTCGGCGCCGGAGCGGTCGCCGCCGCCGAACTGGTCGCCCCGCACCTGCGGGCCCGCGCCGTCTCGGTGATGTTCTCCGGCCTGACGGTGGCCAACATCCTCGGCGTGCCCGCCGCGACCCTGCTCGGCCAGCACCTCGGCTGGCGGGCCGCGATGTTCGTGGTGGTCGTCATCGGCCTGCTCGGCGCCGTCGCCATCGCCCGCCTCGTCCCGCCGCTGCCCAGCCACCCCGGCGCCGGACTGCGCGGCGAACTCGCCACCTTCCGCAGCGGACAGCTCTGGCTGGCCCTGGCCACCGTCGTGCTCGGCTGCGCCGGACTGTTCGCCTGCTACACCTACATCACGCCCACCCTCACCGAGGTCGCCGGGTTCGCCAAGGGCTCGGTCACCCTGGTGCTCGCCCTGTTCGGCGTCGGCATGACCATCGGCAACTTGATCGGCGGCTACGCGGCCGACCGGGCCCTGCGCCCGTCGATCTGCGCGGCGTTCCTGGCGATGGCGGCCGCGCTCGGCCTGTTCGCGCTCACCGCGCACAACCGCTGGACGGCCGCCGTGACGGTGGTGCTGATCGGCACGGCGGGCTTCGCGACCGTCCCCACCCTGCAGACCCTGGTGATCCGGAAGGCGCGCACCGCCCCGACCCTGGCCTCCGCCACCGTGCAGGGCGCCTTCAACCTGGCCAACGCGATCGGCGCCTGGCTCGGCGGCCTGGCGATCGACGCCGGGTACGGGCTGACCTCGCCCTCGCTGGTCGGCGCGGGCCTGTCGCTGCTCGGCTTCGCGGTTGCCGCCGTCTCCTGGTCGGCGGACCGGCGCACCCGGCCGGCCGTCGCGGACCAGCCGGTGGATCAGCCGGTGGACCAGGCGGTGGATCAGGCGGTGGATCAGGCGGTGGCGCGGTCGGCGGCGCGGGAGGAGCCGCAGCAGGCGGCCGCGGCCGGTTGACGGGGCGTCGGCCCTCGACGCCCGGGGCGGAAGATGATCTTATGAGTCGCTCCGGGCCCTCGTGCGGGAGACCCGGGCACATCCCCGAAGGAGCCCCGCCATGACCAGCCCCGACACCCGCCCCGGCCGCGTCGGCGTGATGCTGCCCCGCGACCTGCCCGTGCGGCAGATCCTCCCGTACGCGCGCCGCGCCGAGGAGCTGGGGTTCGACGAGCTGTGGGTGGTCGAGGACCTCGGCTGGCGCGGCGGCATCGCCCAGGCCGCCAGTGTGCTCGCCGCCACCGAGCGGATCACCGTCGGCATCGGCATCCTGCCCGCCGGCGCCCGCAACGTCTGCTTCGCCGCGATGGAACTCGCCACCCTCGCCCAGCTCCACCCCGGCCGCCTCACCGCGGGACTCGGCCACGGCATGCGGGAGTGGATGGAACAGGCCGGCGGCGCCTGGCCGGCCAGCCCGCTCACCCTGCTGCGCGAGTACGCCACCGCGCTGCGCGCCCTGCTGCGCGGCGAGGACGGCCCCGCCGACGGGCGGTACGTGCGCTGCGGCGGCGTCCGGCTCACCGAGATCCCGGACGTGGTGCCGCCCGTGCTGCTGGGCGTGCGCGGCCCCAGGTCGCAGGCGCTCGCGGGCGAGGTCGCCGACGGCCTGCTGCTGGCCGAGCCCGCCGCGCCCGGCTACGTCGCCGCCGCGCTGGAGCACCTGGGCCGCCGCGGCGCCCGGGTGGTCACGTACGACGTCGCCGCCGTCGACCCGGACGGGGACGCCGCCGTCGAGCGGGTCCGGGCCGGGCTGGCCGCGATCGGCGAACCCGACTGGGCGCCGCACATCGAACCGCTCCCGTTCGCCGCCGCGTTCCGGGCCCACCGGGCCGCGAGCGCCGACGGCGCGGAGTTCGCCCGCACCATGCCCGCCGAGTGGGTCCGCGCGCTCGCCGTC
This sequence comes from Kitasatospora sp. NA04385, assembly GCF_013364235.1. Lineage (NCBI taxonomy): Bacteria > Bacillati > Actinomycetota > Actinomycetes > Kitasatosporales > Streptomycetaceae > Kitasatospora > Kitasatospora sp. NA04385. The sequence goes on from NZ_CP054919.1 coordinate 8,143,282, forward strand.
ACCGGGACGCCCGCCGAGGCCCGCGCCGCGATCGCCGCCCGCCACGCGGCGGGTGCCACCGGGGTCGTCCTCACCCCGGTCGGGGCCGATCCGCTGGGGGCGCTGGAGTCGCTGGCGCGGGCCCTGCCGGGCCGGGAGTGACGGGAGCCCCCGAGGAAGCCGCCCGGGGCCGGCTCAGACGGGGGCGGTGCAGCGGTCCGCCCAGCTGGCGGTCTGCTCGGCCAGGTCGACCGGCTCGTACCAGGAGCTGAGGCCGAGCAGCTTGCTGCCGAGCTCGGTCAGCCGGGCGGTCGGGTAGCGCTTGGACTCGTGCAGGACGGGGTCGCCGACCAGGGTGCGGTTCCACAGCGGGGTGCGCAGGTGGCGCCAGGAGTCGACCCGGGACTTGCGCAGCTGCTCGTGCTCCTCCAGGGCGGGCATCATCGACAGGTACTGCACGGCGCGCACGCCCCGCTCGGAGAGGTTGCGGGCGACGCCGTGCGCCAGCAGGCCGTTCCAGATCAGCAGGTCGCCGGGGTGCAGCTCGGGGCGGACCACCGGCAGTTCGGCCCGGTCGAAGTCGGGGCGGAGCGGGTCCCGGTCGGCGGGCTGGGCGAGCCGCCAGGACTCGAACCGCCGGAACAGCTCCGGGCTGCACTGGAAGCCGCCGGTGTCCGGCGCGGTCTCGTTGAGCGCGATGATGCCCTGCACCCGCTGCGGCGGCACGCCCCGGCCGGTGTCGACGTCCCAGTGCAGCCGGAGGTCGGCGCCGCGGTCGGCGGGGTCGAGCAGCGCCCGGTCGCGGTTGCCCCGGTTGGGCGGGTTGAGGTTGAGCCGGTCCAGGGTGACCCACAGCTCCTCGCAGTCCCAGACGTCCACGAAGGCGTCGTAGACCCGCTGGTGCTGCCGGCTGTCCCACAGCAGTTGGTGGTGGTAGGCCTCGACGAAGCCGTGGACGTGCAGTTTGCGGTCCAGCTCGGAGCGGAACGGCCGCTCGGGGAACCAGCCGGACGGGTCCTGCGGGTCCAGGCCCTGGAACTCCCAGGCGAAGTCGAGCATCCGGCGGGCGTGCTCGGCCGGCACCGCCTCGCGGACGACCACGTAGCCGTAGGTCTGCCAGTGCGCGAAGTCCTCCGCCGAGAGCACCCGCAGCGGGCGGGACTTGGACAGTTCGCGCAGGGTGTGCTGGGCGAGGTAGGACTCGCCGTCGTTGCTGAAGTACGGCCGGTCGCCCGCGGCCCGGTACAGGTGGGCGCGACGGGACGGTACGGACATCATGGGACGACCCTCCGATGGGGCGTGCGGGAGCTGGACGGGTGGCCGCGCCCCGGCGAGGGCACGCGGGCGGACCCGGTCGAGGGGGAGACGGGGGCGCGGCGGGACGGGGACGCGCTCCGGGCCGGGCGGCCGCGGCCGGGCACGGGCGGCCCCCGCAGCGGGGCCGAAGAGCCGGAGCGACGGGGAAGGGCGGCGTGAACAGCGCGCCGCGGTCGCTCCGATCGCCAGATTGGTTCAGACCAAACGTGTTGTCAAGTTCCTGCCCGGTAACCCAGATTGGCTTCGGGTCAAGCTCGACCTGGTCACAAGTTGGTCTAGACAACCTGGGCGAAGCGGTCATGGCCCCCGAACGGGCCGGTCAGAGGCGGAACCAGGAACGCCGGGACGACTCCGGCTCCGGCTCCGGCTCCGGCACCTCCGGAGCCCCCGGCTCCACCGTTTTCATCGGCTCCATCGGCTCCATCGGCTCCGTCGGCTCCACCGGCTCCACCGGAGCGGGACCGGACAGCTCCCGGGCACCCGCCGCGGGAGCGCTCCCGGCCGCGGGGTCGGACAGCACGGCCAGCGCCTCGTGCCACAGCGGCACCGCGTCGTCCGGACGCCCCAGCGCCACCAGGGCGTGCCCCAACTGCTCCAGGGTGCGCCCCCGGGCCCACCCGTCCCCGGACGCGCCGTGCAGGTCCAGCGCCCGGCGCAGGCAGCCCACCGCCTGCGGCAGCCGCCCCAGCACCCGGTGCACCGTGCCCAGGTGCAGCAGCGCCAGCCCCTCGGTGCGCGGATCGGGCCCGATCGAGCGCAGCGACAGCCCCTCCAGCAGGAAGCGCTCCGCGTCGGCCAGCCGCCCCAGCCGCAGCGAGGCGTCGCCCAGGTTGGTCAGGGTCACCCGCTCCACCCAGCGGTGGCCGATCGTCCGGGCCAGCGGCAGGGCCGGTTCCAGCAGCTCCAGGGCCTCCGCCGCCCGCCCCTGGCGCAGGATCAGCTCCGCCAGGTTGTTGCGCGCCGCGCACTCGCTCCCCGCGTCCGCCCCGCCGTCCGCACACCGCTCCAGCGCCCGCCGCAGGTGGATCTCCGCCTCCACCGGCCGCCCCGCGTGCAACTGCGCCGTGCCCAGCAGCGCCAGCGACGCCGTCAGGGCCCGCGGATCGGTGCTGTCGGCCGCCGCCGCCACGGCGATCCGGGCCGCGTTCAGCCACTCCGCCCGGTGGTGCTGCCGGTGGAAGAACGACCACAGCGCGAACGGCAGCTGCCACGCCGCCGGCGGCCGCCCCGCCAGCGCCGCGTGCCGGATCACCGACAGCAGGTCCGCCAGGTGCGCCTCGCACCAGGCCACCGCCTCCCCGGCCGCCCCGAACACCGGCGGCCGCACCCCCGGCAGCGGCGCCGCCCCCGCCGGCCGGGCCCCCGGCTCCAGCAGCCGGCCCGCCGCGTCCGCACCCTGCCGGTACCAGTCGTACAGCCGGTCCAGCGCCGCCGCCCGGTCCCGCGAGGAGTCCCGGGCGTCCGCCAGCTCCCGGCCGTACACCTGCAGCAGCGAGTGGAAGCGGAACCGCTCCGGCGCCTCCGCCTCCAGCAGGTGCACGTCCGCCAGCACGTCCAGCAGCTCGTGCGCGTTGCCCGCGGTGGTGCCCAGCAGCGCCGCCGCCGTCTGCGCGGTCAGCACCGCCCCCGGGTGCAGCGCCAGCAGCCGGAACGCCCGGGCCGGCTCCGGCGCCAGCGCCCGGTACGACCAGGAGAACACCGTCCGCAGCGCCGAGTCGCCGTCGTCCGCCGCCGCCAGCACGTGCAGCCGGGTGCGGTCCGACCGCAGTTCCTCGTTGACCCGGGTCAGCGCCAGCCCCGGCCGCGACAGCGCCCGCTCCGCCGCCACCAGCAGCGCCAGCGGCAACCGCCCGCAGCGCAGCACCAGTTCCCGGGCCGCCGCCGGGTCCGCGTCCACCCGCTCCGGGCCCAGCGTGCGGCGCAGCAGCTCCACCGCCTGCTCCTGCGGCAGCGGCGCCAGCGTCACCCGCCGCGCCCCGTCCCGCACCACCAGGCCGGCCATCCTGGTCCGACTGGTCACCAGCACCAGGCAGCCCGGTGCCCCCGGCAGCAGCGGACGGACCTGGGCGGGCGCCGCCGCGTTGTCCAGCACCAGCAGTACCCGCCGCTCGGCCAGCAGGGTGCGCAGCAGCGCGCTGCGCTCCGGCACCCGGGGCGGGATCGCCCCCGCGTCGGCGCCCAGCGCCCGCAGGAAACCGTCCAGCACCTCGCCCGGCTCCCGGGGCGCGCCCGAACTGCCGTGCCCCGCCAGGTCGCTGAACAGCACCCCGTCCGGGAACCGCTCGCGCACCCGGTGCGCCCAGCGCACCGCCAGCGCGGTCTTGCCGATCCCGCCCATCCCGTCCAGCACCCACACCCGCGGCCCGCCCTCGCCCCACCGGGCCCGGGCCGCCGCCAGCGCCCCGTCCAGCTCGGCCAGCGCCTCCTCGCGGCCCGTGAACACCCCGGGCGCGGGCGGCAGCTGCACCGGAACCGCCATCGGGACGGCCGGGGCGACGGGGCTGCCCGGGTGGCCGACGGCGTCCGGCGCCTTCGGCGCGTCCGGCGTGCCCAGCAGTTCGGGGCGGGCCCCCAGCGCCCGGGCGCAGGCCGCCGCCAGGGCCTCGTTGCCGGGCCGCCGACCGGTCTCCACCCGGCTCAGGTAGCTCTTGCTGTAACTGGTCGCCCGGGCCAGCTCCGCGAGGGAGACCCCGCGCTCCTCCCGCAACGCCCGCAGCCGCTCGCCGAACGTCACCGGCCCCGGCCCCCCACTTCCCTGATGTGCTGTCACTGCTCCGCGCGGTGCCGCACGTGTTGCCAACCGCCCCCTGGCAACGGGCAACACCTTGCCGGTGCCCGGCGCGAACCCGAAGGATGGAGGCGGCGCCCGGCCCCGCAGCACGCCGCCGCGCCAGCCTATCCGCCGCCGGGGAAGCGGCGGACGGGCCGTCCACCGGAACCGAGCAGGCCAGCGGAGTGCGAGGCCGGAGAGAGCAGACACCGAACGGCCCGCCGGCCGGACGGGGAACGGCGCCGGGCGGCCGCGGACCGGCGGACGGCCGCGGGCCGGTCAGGCGCAGCGGTCAGCCGGAGGTAGCGGTGGCGGCGGTGACCGTCACCTTGAGGTGCTTCATGATCGGCTGGTCGCTCTGCGAGCTGTAGTCGCCGATCGCGCACAGCACGTTCATCTCCGGCATGTAGCCGGCCGCGCAGCCCCGGGGCAGGTCGTACGGGACGGCGAGGTAGCCGTGCAGCGAACGGGTCGAGCCGTCCCGGGCGGTGGCGGTGACGTCGACCGGGTCGAACTCGGCGAGGTGCCGCTCGCGCATGTCCTGGCGGTTCATGAACACCAGGGTGCGCAGGTTCTTGACGCCCCGGTAGCGGTCGTTGTCGGAGTAGACGGTGGTGTTCCACTGGTCGTGCGAGCGCATCGTGCCCAGCACCAGCGTCCCCGGCTCGGGCAGCACGTCCGGCAGCGGGGCCGCCGAGAACTCGGCCTTGCCGGAGGGGGTGAGGAAGACGAGTTCGCGGGCGGGCTGCCTGATCCGGAAGCCGAGCGGCAGCCGCACCCGGCGGTTGAAGTCCTCGAAGCCGTCGAGGACCTTCGCCATGGTGTCGCGGATCCGGTCGTAGTCCTCGACGTACCACTCCCAGGGCGTGGCGCTGTCCGGCAGCGCCGCCCGGGCCAGGCCCGCGATGATCGCCGGCTCGGAGAGCAGTTGCCGGGACGCGGGCTTCTTCCGCATCCCCACCGACAGGTGCACCATGCTCATCGAGTCCTCCACCGAGGTGGCCTGCACGCCGCCGCGCTGCCGGTCCTGCTCGGTGCGGCCCAGGCAGGGCAGGATCAGCGCCCGCCGCCCGTGCACCAGGTGGCTGCGGTTGAGCTTGGTCGACACGTGCACCGTCAACTCGCAGCGCTCCAGCGCCTCGTACGTGTAGGCGGTGTCCGGCGCGGCCAGCGCGAAGTTGCCGCCCATGCCGACGAACACCCGCACCTCGCCGCGTGCCATCGCCCCGATCACCTGGACGGTGTCCAGCCCGTGCGCGCGCGGCGCGTCGATCCCGCAGACCTGCGAGAGCCGGTCCAGGAACTCCGGCGCCGGGCGGTGGTCGATCCCGCAGGTCCGGTTGCCCTGCACGTTGGAGTGCCCGCGCACCGGCGACGGCCCGGCGCCCTCCCGGCCCAGGTTGCCGCGCAGCAGCAGCACGTTGACGATCTCCCGGACGGTGTCCACCCCGTGCTCGTGCTGGGTGACGCCCAGGCACCAGGAGAAGATCGACCGGTCCGCCTCCCGGTACACCCGGGCCGCCGCCAGCAGCTGCGGGCGGCTCAGGCCGCTCTGCCGCTCCAGTTCCTCCCAGGGCGTCCGCTCCACCAGCTCCCGGTACTCCGCGAAACCGCTGGTGTACCGCTCGACGAACTCCCGGTCCAGCGCCTTCGGGTCGTGCGCCGACTGCTCCAGCACGGCCTTGGCGATGCCGCGCAGCAGGGCCATGTCGCCGCCGATGCGCACCTGGAGGTTGAGGCTGCCGGTCCTGGTCGACTTGTTCAGCGCCATGTCGACGAACTCGTGCGGCACGATGGTGCGGGTCGCCGCCGCCTCCACCAGCGGGTTGACGTGCACCACCTGCGCGCCGCGCCGGGTCGCGTCGGCCAGCGCGGTCAGCATCCGCGGCGCGTTGGACGCCGCGTTCACCCCCAGGATGAACAGCGCGTCCGCCGCCTCCCAGTCGCGCAGGTCGGCCGTCCCCTTGCCCGTCCCCAGCGAGGCCGTCAGCGCCCGCCCCGACGCCTCGTGGCACATGTTCGAGCAGTCGGGGAGGTTGTTGGTGCCCAGCTCGCGGGCCATCAGCTGGTACAGGAACGTCGCCTCGTTGCCCAGGCGCCCCGAGGTGTAGAACGCCGCCCGGTTCGGGTCGTCCAGGCCGCGCACCACCTCGCCGAACAGGTCGAAGGCGCGCTGCCAGTCGATCGGGACGTACCGGTCGGTGTCCGGGTCGTAGACCATCGGCTCGGTCAGGCGGCCCTGGTCCTCCAGCGCGAAGTCGCTCCACTCCGACAGCTCGGAGACGGTGTGCGCGGCGAAGAACTCCCGGCCGACCCGCTTGCCCGTCATCTCCCAGGTGACGTGCTTGATCCCGTTCTCGCAGATGTCCAGGTGCAGGCCCTTGTAGTCGTCCGGCCAGGCGCACCCCGGACAGTCGAACCCGCCGTTCTCGTGGTTCATCCGCAGCACCGCCCGGGGCCCGTCCACCCACTCCCCGGTCGCGGCCAGCACCTTCGCCACGCTCTTCGCCGCGCCCCAGCCCGCCGCCGGGTGCCGGTACGGCTCGAACGACGGCGGCGCGGTCGGCTCCGCCCCCACACCCGGCTCCACCTGCGGTTCCTCGGCAGCGGTCACAGCACGCCTCCCGGCTCTCGGGCACTCCTGACGGCAACGGCACCTCCATCCTGTCCGCCCGGGCCCCGGCCGCGCCCCACCGCCGCGCCGGACGGGTGGCGCCCGGCGCGGCACCGGCCTCAGCTCAGGTCGTGGTTGCCCAGCGCCCCGGCGGCCAGCGGGGTGACCGGGCCGAGCGGGGTGCAGAGCTCCCCCGGGCCCGGCTGGGTGTAGCACACCCGGGTGCCCGCCAGATTGGCGCCCGCAGGGACGAACGTCCAGTAGTAGCGGTAGTAGACGGTGTTCGCGTCCATCGCGTCGCCCACCGGCACGCTCTCGTCGCGGTTGCCCGCCCGGACGCTGGACTCCACCACCAGTTGGGAGTCGCCCTCCATCCACGGGCAGCTGCTGCCGGGCTGACCGCACCAGGAGCCCTCCGGGAACACCAGGGTGGTCGCCGGCGCCATCGAGCTGCGCTCCACCGGGTCGGAGGCCGGCTTCAGCCGGAACAGGACCGCGCTCTTCCCGCTCGGCACGGGCTTGCCCGGCAGCACGACGGTGCTGTGCACCTCCCCGACCAGCTGCGCCGTGTACCCGTACCCCCCGTCCTTGGGGAAGACGCCGTGCACCACCTCGCCGCTCGGCTCCGGCAGCAGGTCGACCGGGGAGGGCGCCGCCCCGGGCGCGCTCGGGCCCGCCGGGGAGGGCGCCCCCGGCGGGAGCCCCTCGGGGCCCGGGGCGGCGCCGCTGCCGCCGCTGCTGCAACCGGCCGCCAGGACGGCGGCGGCCAGCAGGGCGGACGCCCGGACGGCAAGACGGATCGAACGCAGCTGTTTCCCCCCGGTGGATCGTCCCGAACGCGATTGCCGCGCGGGCCCGCTGACGGTGTGCGCACCACAGCCGGACGGCGCCCCGCACGATCGTTCCGCGAACCCGGGCCCCGGCCCCGGCCCCGGCCCGGGGACGATCCGGGCCGCGGCGGACAAGCCGGGGCCCGGTGGAGGGGGCCTTCAGCGGGCGCCGGGCGCCTGTCCGATGACCTGCTCGGCGAGCTCGCGGGCGGCCGCCGCCGGGTCGGTCGCGGGGCGGGTCGCTCCGGCGGCGAGCGCGCCGTCGACGAGCAGCAGCAGCTAGTCGCCGGCGGCGGCGGGCCGGGGGTGGCCGAGGCGGGCGCGGGCGGCTTCGCCGCAGGTCCAGACCCAGGCCCGCCAGGGGCGGGGCAGGCTACCCGGGGCACCGGGCGTCAGGCATCCACGGACGACGATCCGGGCGGCGGGTCCGGCAGGGCGGTTTCCCGGGCCCCGGAGCCGGGCGGTGGCACCAGCGAAACGCCCCGCCCGGCCACGATTTCCGGGCCGGCACCTGATGCCCGCCATGGCCGCCGCCCCGGACGGCCGTCAGCCCACCGGCGTCGTCCGGCGCACCAGGACCCGCGGGCCCTCGTCCGCCGTCACCGGCCACAGCCGGACCCGCACCCGTTCCGGCACCTGCCCGCCGGGGTCGTCCGCGCCGAGGACGGCCTGCGCGGCGGCCGCCAGGTTCGAGCGCGAGACGCGCACCCGGACCAGGCCGGGCGGGACGTCGAAGCGGTCGGCGTCCGGCAGGTCGTCGGTGCAGCCCATCACGGCGAACCGGCCCGAGGGCACCTCGACCGTCGCCTCCACCACGTGCTCGAACGCGGCGTGGTCGGGCGGCGGCGGGCCCCGGAAGACCTGCACCGTCACCTCGACCTCCAGGTCGGTCGAGGTGCCGACGCCCAGCGCCCGCCGTCCCGGCGCCAGGCCGTCGGCGAGCGCGTCCGCCGTCCACCGCGCCCCGAGGTCCTCGTCCGCGTCCCCGTCGCCCAGCCAGAGCCGGAAGCGGTCCGCGAACAGCTCCAACTCCGCCGTCGCCAGCAGTCCGTCCACCCCGCGGCCGCGGTGCGGACCCGGCAGGTAGCCGGCCGGCGGGGACGGCAGCGCGGCCAGGCACTCCCGCGAGCAGGCGTTCACCAGCAGCGGCAGCACGTCCGCCCCCGAGGTGCGCAGCGAGATCCACGCCTGGTGCAGCCCCGCCACCCCCGCCACCGGCCCGTCGCACACCGAGCACGCCCCGACCGAATCCGTCCCCCACACCGCCGGGTCCCACGCCGTCGCCGTTGTCGCCGCCGTTGCCGCCGTCGGCTCCGCCAGCACCGGGAACGGCGTCCGGGTCTTCGGATTCCCGTACAGCGCCCGGGTGCTGACCGTACTGCGGCGCAGCAGCGGCAGCCGCGCCAGCTCGTACGGGAACCAGTGCAACCGGTAGGAGGTGTACGGCGTGAACTCCTCCAGCGCCCGCATCCCGCCGATCTCCGGCGGCAGCCGCACCAGGTTCGACCGGTACAGCCGCAGGTGCCGCACCCGGGTCAGCGCGCCGATGCGCGCGGGCAGCGTCACCACCTGCCGCCGCTGCTCCGCCGTCAGCTCCTCCAGCGGTGCGAACTCCTCCCGCCCGTCCGCCACCGCCTCCTCGACCAGCTCCAGCAGCCGCAGCCAGCCCGGCGCCGAGACGTCCTGTCGCTCCCCGTGGAACCGCACCCGCCGTTGCCCCGTGCAGCCGCACGCGTCAACCGGCCCGGCCGGCCCGGGAAAGCGGTTCGGGAACACCCGCCGCTGCGCCTGTCCGTCCATCGGCCCACCCTAGTCGGCCCGACCGCCCGCGTACGATGGGCCACCATGCTGATCTGGATCAACGGACCGTTCGGCGGGGGCAAGACCCAGACCGCCCACCACCTGGCCCGGCGGCTGCCCGGTGCCGTGATCTGCGACCCGGAGCACCTCGGCTTCGGTCTGCACCGGATGCTCCCGCCCGCGCTGCGCGCCGACTTCCAGGACCTGCCCGCCTGGCGCCGGGGCACCGCGGAGATCCTCGACCTCGCGGCCCGCGAGCACCCCGGGCCGGTGATCGTCCCGATGACCGTCACCGACCCCGGCTACTTCGCCGAGACCGTCGGACGGCTGCGCGAACTCGGGCACGACGTACGGCACTTCACCCTGCTCGCCGAACGCGCCACCGTCCTGCGCCGCCTCGCCGAACGCGACCCCGTCCACCGCCTGCGCCGGCTGGCCGGCCGGAACGGCCCGCCCCCGCGCGAGAGCTTCGCGCTCGCCCGGCTCGACGACTGCCTGACTCGCCTCGCCGCCCCCGACTTCGCCACCCACCTGGCCACCGACCGGCTGACCGTCCGCCAGAGCGCCGACCACCTCGCCGCCCTGGCCGGCCTGCACCTGCTCCCCGACACCGACACCGCCCTCCGGGCGAGCCTGCGCCGGACCGCGGTGAAGCTCCGCCACATCCGCTTCGACTGACGGCCCGCCTCCCCCTCCCGGGAGCCCCGCCGGCCCGCGCGGGACGATGGTGCGCGTGGCCGTCACCCCGCAACTCGCCCGCGTGGGCGCGGAGTGCCTCGACCGGTGCCGTCGGCACGCCGAGCTCCACGACGGTGACCCGGGAGGGGACCCGCCCGGCTGCCGCCACGGCCGTTTCGACGCCCTGCGCGCGTTCCGCGCCGAGGCGGCCCGGAGCGGGCAGCCGGTGGGACCGAGCGCGCCGGGCACCCGGGGAACGGGCCGTCACCGCGTCGGGAGGCGGCCGGGTGGCGGAAGCTGCGACAATGGGGGCGACGATCTTCGTATCGACGCATCGGATGCAGCAGACAGACAGTGAGGTTGCCTTGTCCAAGGTCAAGCTGAGCACCAATCACGGCGACATCGTGATCCGGCTGGACGCCGAGAAGGCCCCGGCCACGGTCGCGAACTTCCTGCAGTACGTGCAGGACGGCTTCTACAGCGGCACGGTCTTCCACCGGGTCATCGACGGCTTCATGGTGCAGGGCGGCGGCATGGAGCCGGGCCTGCGCCGCAAGGAGACCCGGGCGCCGATCCAGAACGAGGCCGACAACGGGCTGAAGAACACCCGATACACCGTGGCGATGGCCCGCACCTCGGACCCGCACTCGGCCACCGCGCAGTTCTTCGTCAACGTCGCCGACAACGCGTTCCTCGACCACACCGCCAAGAGCGGCCCGGGCTGGGGCTACGCGGTGTTCGGCGAGGTCGTCGAGGGCCGGGACGTGGTCGACGAGATCAAGTCGGTGTCCACCACCTCCAAGGGCGGCCACGCGGACGTCCCCAAGGAGGACGTGCTGCTGATCTCCGCCGAGGTCGTCGAGTAGCGACGGCGGACACCGCACTGCCCCGACCCCGGGGGAGCGGGGGCGGGGCAGGGTACGCGGGGCACCGGGCGTCAGGCGTCCGAGGCGTCAGGCGTCCGCGGCGTCAGCCGTCAGGCGTCCACGGACAGGGCGGCCGCCAGCGGGAGTTCGCCGCAGTTCGGGCCGGCCTGCAGGACGAACGTCCCCGGCTCGGTCAGCCAGGCGTGCTCCTCGGGCGACCAGTGCTCCAGCGCCCGGGCCGGCAGCACCAGGTCGACGTGGACCCGCTGGCCCGGCCCCGCCTCGACCGCGCCGAAGCCGGCCAGCCAGCGCACCGGGCGGTCCAGCTCCGAAGCCGGCCGCGACAGGTACAGCTGCACCGTCTCCCGGGAGCGGCGCGGCCCGTCGTTGCGCAGCGTCACCCGCACCGTGCGCGAGCCGTCCGCCGCCGGGTCGGACGGGGCGCCCAGCGCCAGGTAGCTCCACTCGCCCCAGCCCAGCCCGTGCCCGAACCAGTACGCGGGGGTGCGGCCCGCGCGCAGCCAGCCCCGGTGGCCCAGGTGCGGGCCCTCCGCGTACTCCAGCCGCCCGTCGGCCGGGGCGGTCGAGTACACCGGGCAGTCGGCCTCGGCGTCCGGCCAGGTGGTGGGCAGCCGCCCGCCCGGCTCGGCCCGGCCCAGCAGCACCTCGGCCAGCGCCGCGCCGCCCTCCTGGCCCGGGAACCAGCAGGTCAGCACCGCACCGACCCGCTCCCGCCAGGGCAGCAGCACCGGGCTGCCGGTGTTCACCACCACCACCGTGCGCGGGTTGGCCGCCGCCACCGCCGCCACCAGCTCGTCCTGGCGGCCCGGCAGTCGCAGGCCCGCCCGGTCGAAGCCCTCGCTCTCGTGCTCGTCGGTGGTGCCGACCACCACCACCGCGACGTCCGCCGCCGCGGCCAGCTCCACCGCGTGCGCGAACTCCCGCTCCAGCTCCGCCTCCGGCCGGTCGGCGGCCAGCACCAGCACCCGCCCGTGCGCGGACTCCACCGTCCGCCGGGCCAGCAGCGCCACCTCCTGGCGCTCCGCCAGCTCCAGCTCCACCTGCCGGAACGAGGGCGACACGTGCAGGTACGTCGGGTCGTCCGAGAGCGGCTCCACGTACTCCTCCAGCAGCACCTCCCCGTCCGCCTCCAGCCGCAGCGCGCCCAGGCCCACCACGCCCAGCCGCCAGCGGCCCGCGGTCGGCGCGGTGAACCGGGTCTCCACCTCGATGGTGCGCACCGGCGTCAGGTCGACCTCCGCGGACGGCTCCAGCACCCGCCCGGTCGAACGGGCCTCGGCGTGCACCAGGGAGCCGTCGGCGGCCAGGTAGCGCACCAGCACGCCCGGCGCCGACCCGTCCGGCAGCGCGCAGTCCGCGGCCACCAGCGGCGTCGGCCGCAGGTTGGTGTGCACCCCCGGCGCGTGCACCACCTCCACGGCCGGGTCCAGCGCGGCGCGCAGGCCCGCCAGCGGCGAGAGCGGCGCGGCCGGGAACACCGAGGCGCTGCCGCCGCCCTGCACCCGGGCCGTCGCCGCGTTCGGACCGATCACCGCGACCCGGCGCAGCGCCGACTCCTCCAGCGGCAGCAGCCGTTCGGGGTTGTGCAGCAGCACGGTGCCCGCGACGGCCGCGGCCCGCAGCGCGCCCCGGGTCGCCGGGTCGGTGGGCACCGGCGCCTGCCCGCCCGGCGCCGGCGGGTCGAACGCGCCGACCCGCTCCGCGAGCCGCAGCAGCCGCTCCACCTTGTCGTCCAGCGCCGCCGCCGGGACCCGGCCCGCCCGCACCGCCGCCGCCAGCGCCGGACCCCACGCCGGGTTCGGCCCGGGCATCGCCAGGTCGCACGCCGCCGCGCCCGGCCCGTCCGCCTCGTGCACCGACCCCCAGTCGGAGACCACCAGCCCGTCGAAGCCCCACTCGCCCTTCAACGGCTCGGCCAGCAGCGGGTGTTCGACCATCGAGGTGCCGTTGACCCGGTTGTACGCCGACATCACCGCCCACACCCCGGCCCGCACCGCCGCCTCGAACGGCGCCAGGTACACCTCGCGCAGCGTCCGCTCGTCCACCCGGGCGTCCACGGTCAGCCGCTCGGTCTCCGAGTCGTTGGCGACGTAGTGCTTGGCCGTCGCCGCGACCCCCCGGGACTGCACGCCCGCGATGTACGCCGCCCCGATCCGGGCGGTCAGCAGCGGGTCCTCCGAGAAGCACTCGAAGTTGCGCCCGCCCAGCGGCGAGCGGTGCAGGTTCAGCGTCGGCGCCAGCACCACGTGCACGTTCTTGCGCCGCGCCTCGCCCGCCAGCAGGGCGCCCATCCGGGCCACCGACTCCTCGTCCCAGGACGCGGCCAGCGCGGTCGCGCACGGCAGCAGCAGCGCGGTGTCCGTCTCGTCCCAGCGCTCGCCGCGCACGCCCACCGGCCCGTCCGAGCAGACGATCGGGTGCATCCCGACCGCCGGCTCCCCGCTGCTGCGGAAGGTGTCGCCACCGGACACCAGCCGGGCCTTCTGCTCCAGGTCGAGGACCCGGTGGTCCGTTCGGTGCCCCGGCCGCGGGGCGTCGGCGGCGAGCTGAGGTGGCATGGAGAGCTGGGTCATGGAGGTCCTTAGATCGACACCCCGGCTTCGGCCGGGGAGGGGACGAGAGCCCCGCGGAACGGGGGCGGGCAGCCGTCGACGGCGCGGCGGGCCGGCCCGGCCGCACGGCGGCGGGAGGGCGGCGCGGTGGCGGCGGGGCGGCGCAGCGGCGGGGCCGGGAGCGGGGCCGGACGGAGGGGGAGCCCCCGCCCGCGGCGGGCGGGGGCGGAGGTCACCCCTTGGTGGCGCCCTGCATGATGCCGTCGATGATCTGGCGGCCCATCAGGAGGAACGCGACGAGCACCGGCGCGCTGGCGACCAGGGCGCCGGTGAGGACCAGCGAGTAGTCCTTGATGTAGCCGCTGGCCAGCTCGGACAGGGTGAGCTGGACGGTGGGGTTCTGCTGGGTCATGACGACCTTGGGCCAGTAGAAGTCGTTCCAGGCGGCCATGAAGGTGAGCATGCCCAGGACGCTCATCGCGGGCCGGGCGGCGGGCAGCACGACGTGCCAGACCAGGCCGCGGGTGGTGCAGCCGTCCATCCGCCCGGCGTCCAGCAGCTCGTCGGGGACGGCCCCGATCAGGTACTGGCGCATGAAGAACAGGCCGAAGGCGTTGGCGGCGGCCGGGACGATCAGGGCCTGCAGGTGGTCGGCCCAGTGGAACCAGTTGGCCATCATGATGTACAGCGGGATGATGCCCAGCTGGGTCGGCACCATCATGGTCGCGACCACCGAGGCCAGCAGCGGGTTCCGGCCCCGGAAGCGCAGCTTGGCGAAGGCGAAGCCGCCCAGGGTGCTGGTCAGCACCACGCTGGCGGTGACGGTGCTGGCCACGATCAGCGAGTTGATCATCGCCAGGCGCAGGTCGGTCTGGACGAACACCTGGGTGATGTTGTGCCAGAGCCGGCCGCCGGGCAGCAGCACCGGCGGCATCTGGTGGATCTCGGTGTTGGTGCGGGAGGCCGCCACCAGCGTCCAGTACAGCGGGAAGAGCGAGAGCAGCACGGCGGCGCCGAGGACGACGTACACGCCGCGTCCGGCGGTCAGCTGCCGGACGGTCCTGGGCCGGCGGCGCCGGGGCAGGGCGGGGGTGGTCACTCGGCACCTCGCATCCGGCGCGCGGCCAGGAAGTTGACGACGGCGACCAGCACGATCAGCAGGAACATCGCCCACGAGATCGCCGCGCCGTAGCCGTACTTGAAGCGGCCCCAGAACTGGTTGTACGAGTACAGGGCCAGGGTCTGGAACTGGTGCTGGGAGCCGCCGGTGGTCGGGTCCTGCTGCTGGCTGAACAGCATCGGCTCGCCGAAGAGCTGGAGCGCGCCGATGGTGGAGACGATGACGGTGAACAGGATCGTCGGCCGCAGCATCGGGATGGTGATGGAGCGGAACTGCCGCCAGCGGCTCGCCCCGTCCAGCGCGGCCGCCTCGTACAGCTCGAACGGGACGGACTGCATCGCGGCCAGGTAGAGCAGCGCGTTGTAGCCCGTCCAGCGCCAGGTGACGATCGCGGCGATGGCCGACCAGGAGGAGAGGGTGCCGGCCTGCCAGTCGATGTGGTCCACGCCGAACAGCGACAGGAACCAGTTGACCATGCCGAAGTCGCGGCCGAACAGCTGGACGAAGATCAGCGTGACGGCGGCCACCGAGGTGACGTTCGGCAGCAGGACGCCCAGGCGCATCAGGGTGCGCCCGCGCATCCGGTAGTTGAGCAGGTGGGCCAGGCCGAGCGCGAGCAGCAGCTGCGGGACGGTGGCCAGCACCCCGATGCCCAGGGTGTTCTTGACGGCGTTCCAGAAGAACGGGTCGTCCAGCAGCTTGCGGTAGTTCTCGAAGCCGACCCACTGGCCCTCGCTGCCCGGCCGGTCGGCGCGCCAGGCGGTGAACGAGACGTAGCCGGTGTACAGCATCGGGAACAGGCCGAAGACGCCGAAGACCAGGAAGAACGGCGAGAGGTACAGGTAGGGCGAGACGGTGCGGTCGAGCCGGTGCCAGCGGTGGCCGGCGGGGCGGGCGGGGGCGCGGGCGCCGCGGGCGGCGGCGGTCGATGCGGCCAAGGGGAGCTCCCTGGGGCAGAAGCAGAGGAGGGGCTGGGAGGGGGTGGCGCGGTGCCGGTGCGGCGTCAGGTCCGCACCGGCACCGCGGGTCCGGGGGAGCGGGCCGTCAGTTGACGATGTTGTCGACGTCCTTCAGGGCCTGCTTCCAGGCGCCCTCCGGGTCGGCCTTGCCCTGCTCGATGGAGGTCAGCGCGTTGCCGAGGGCGGTGCCGATCTCCGCGCCGTGCGCGCCGAGCGGCTGCGGGTTCAGGTCGCGGGCCGACTGGGAGAAGATCTTGCCGGTCGGCGCGTCGTTGAACAGCGGGTCGGTGTGCTCGGCGATGTCGGGCTGGCTCCACAGCGCCTGGTCGGAGGGGAAGTAGCCCTTCTCCTTGAACAGGCGGCTCTCCTGCTCGGGGGCGGTGAGCCACTTGGCCAGCTCGGCGGCGGCCTTGGTGTGCTTGCCGGCCTTCGGCACCGTCAGGTAGGAGCCGCCCCAGTTGCCGCCGCCGCCGGGGACGCGGGCGATGTCCCACTTGCCGCCGTCGGTGGGCGGGTTGGCCTTGAACTCGTAGCTCATCCAGGCCGGACAGGCCACGGTGGCGAACTGGCTCTTCTGGAAGCCGGTGTCCCAGGCGGGGGTGAACGCCTGGATGCCGGCCGACTGGCCGTCCTTGATGGCGCCGGCCACCAGGTCGAAGGACTGCTTGACGGCCGGGTTGCTGGTGACCACGACCTTGCCCTCGGCGTCGTAGACGCCCTGCGGGGCCTGGGCCAGGATCGAGGTGAACAGGTTGCCGCCGCTGTCGAACCAGCGGACGTCCTTGTTCGGGCTGTTGGCCAGGAACTGCTTGCCGGCCGCCAGGTAGGACGGCCAGTCCTTCATCAGCGCCCCGACCGCCTCGCGGTCGGTGGGCAGGCCGGCCGCCTTGAACAGGTCGGTGCGGTAGCACAGCGCCATGCCGCCCATGTCGGTGCCCAGGCCGAACAGCACCTTGCCGTCCGGGCTGGAGGCGGGGGCGGTCTTGGACGGCACCCACTGGTCCTTGCTGACGCCGTTGTCCAGGAAGTTGAGGAACTTCCCGGCCTCCGGCTGGAAGCCGGCCACCTGCCCGATCTCGATGGCCTCGATGTCCGCGGTGCCCGAGCCGGCCAGCAGGTGGGCGTGCAGGTTCTGGTGGTGCGCGCCCATGTCGGCGCGGTTCTCCTTGATGGTGACGTTCGGGTGCGCCTGCTCGTACTCCTTGTACAGATCCGCGT
This sequence comes from Kitasatospora sp. NA04385, assembly GCF_013364235.1. Taxonomy (NCBI): domain Bacteria; kingdom Bacillati; phylum Actinomycetota; class Actinomycetes; order Kitasatosporales; family Streptomycetaceae; genus Kitasatospora; species Kitasatospora sp. NA04385. The sequence goes on from NZ_CP054919.1 coordinate 8,160,006, forward strand.
AGCCGAAGTCGGAGAACAGGTTCACCGTGAGGGTGACCTTGGCGTTGGGGTCCTCGTCCGCGGACGAGCTGCCGCCACCACTGGAGCAGGAGGTCACGGCGGTCAGGGCCAGCACCAGCAGCGCGGAGGTGGCGAGCAGGCGGCCTCTCGGGCCGGTGCGGGGCAGGGAAACGGGCATGGATCGGCTCCTCGCGGGGGATGGCGTAACAAGACCCCGGGATGCTCTCGCTGGGAGAGCGCTCTCCCGGGGTGGCATCCGGAGCTTGGCCGCTCCACCCGCCCCCCGTCAAGGGGCTGGCGCGCAGAACATCGCAGCCACACCAGGGTTTTGGTGAAGTTTCGCTGACAAACAAGTTGTCGCCGCCCTTGACACGGATGAAACAACGGGGCAACCATCACTGGCGTAGTGAGAGAGCGCTCTCCCTGATCCGGGCACCGGCCCTCGACGGTGCCGCCCCCACCCCACCCGATCGGGAGCCCCGATGCCCGCCCCACCCCTGCACACCCCCCGGCCCGTCCGGCCGGCCCCCTCCGCACCGCCCGTCCGCACCCTGGCCGCGGCGCTCGCCGCCGCCCTGGTCGCCGCCCTGGTCCTGCTGCTGCCGGCCGGCCGCGCCCAGGCCGCCCCCGTCCTGCTCTCCCAGGGCAAGACCGCCACCGCCTCCAGCACCGAGAACTACGGCACCCCCGCGTCCAACGCGGTCGACGGCGACACCGGAACCCGCTGGTCCTCGGCGAATTCCGACCCGCAGTGGCTGCAGGTCGACCTCGGCGCGCCCGCCGCCCTCAGCTCCGTCACGCTGCGCTGGGAGGCGGCGTACGCGAAGGGCTACCAGATCCAGCTGTCCACCGACGGCACCACCTGGACCACCGCGTACACCACCGCCAACGGCGCCGGCGGCACCGAGACCGTCCCGGTCACCGGCACCGCCCGCTACGTGCGGATGTACGGCACCGCCCGGGCCACCGGCTACGGCTACTCGCTCTGGGAGTTCCAGGTCTACGGCGCCACCGGCGGCGGCGACCAGGGCTGCGGCACCGCGAACGCCGCCCAGGGCAAGACCGCCACCGCCTCCAGCACCGAGAACTACGGCACCCCCGCGTCCAACGCGGTCGACGGCGACGCCGGCACCCGCTGGTCCTCCGCCGCCGCCGACCCGCAGTGGCTGCAGGTCGACCTCGGCTCCGCGCAGAGCGTCTGCGGCACCTCCGTCACCTGGGAGAGCGCCTACGCCAAGGCGTACCGGATCCAGCTCTCCACCGACGGCACCACCTGGAACGACGTCTGGACCACCGCGAACGGCGCCGGCGGCACCGAGAAGCAGGACTTCACCGGCACCGCCCGCTACGTCCGGCTGTACGGCACCGCCCGGGCCACCGGCTACGGCTACTCCGTCTGGGAGTTCCGGGTGTTCACCGGCGGCGGTAGCAGCTCCGGCCCGAGCTCCAGCCCCAGCCCCACCCCGAGCGGCAGCCCCACCGGCACCACCCCGCCCGGCAACTGGAACACCGTCTTCAGCGACAACTTCGCCGGCGGCTCCGGCAGCGCCCCCTCCGCCGCCAACTGGACGGTGCGCACCGGCACCTCCGAGCCCGGCGGCGCCGCCAACTGGGGCACCGGCGAGATCCAGAACGACACCGCCAACCCCGCCAACGTCGCCGTCGACGGCAACGGCCACCTCAACCTGACCGCCGTCCGCGACGGCGCCGGCAACTGGACCTCCGGCCGGGTGGAGAGCAAGCGCGGCGACTTCGCCGCCCCCGCCGGCGGACAGCTCTTGATCTCCGCGCAGATCAAGCAGCCCGGCGTCGCCGACGGCACCGGCTACTGGCCGTCCTTCCGCGCCATCGGCGCCAACGACCGCAGCGGCGGCTGGCCGGCCACCGGCGAGACCGACATCCTGGAGAACGTCAACGGCCGCAGCCAGACCTCCGCGACCCTGCACTGCGGCACCGCCCCCGGCGGCAACTGCAACGAGTACAACGGCATGACCAGCGGACTCGCCTCCTGCCCCGGCTGCCAGAGCGACTACCACACCTACAGCCAGGTCATCGACCGCACCGTCAGCGACGAGCAGATCCGCTGGTACCTCGACGGCCGGCAGATCTGGCAGGTCAACGAGTCCCAGGTCGGCACCACCGACTGGAAGAACGCCGTCGACCACGGCTTCAAGCTGGTCTTCAACCTCGGCATCGGCGGCTCCTTCCCCGACAGCGTCTGCGGCTGCACCACGCCCAGCGCCACCACCACCTCCGGCGGCGCGCTGTCCATCGGCACCGTCACCGTCGCCACCACCACCGGCACCGCCCCCGCGGCGCTCACCGACCCGCCCGTGCCCACCGGCAAGAGCACCGTCAAGGTCACCGGCAGCCAGGGCAGCTGGGGCCTGAGCGTCAACGGCCAGCCCTACCAGCTCAAGGGCGTCACCTGGGGCCCGGCCCAGTCCACCGCCGACGCGCACATGCGCGACCTCAAGGCGATGGGCGTCAACACCCTGCGCACCTGGGGCACCGACGCGGGCAGCAAGCCGCTGCTGGACGCCGCCGCCGCGTACGGGCTCAAGGTCGTCAACGGCTTCTGGCTCAACCAGGGCGCCGACTACGTCAACGACACCGCCTACAAGAACAGCACCCTCGACTCCATCAAGCAGTGGGTGACCACCTACAAGGACCACCCCGGCGTGCTGATGTGGGACGTCGGCAACGAGGTCATCCTCACCACCCAGGACCACGCCTACAACGGCGCCACGGTGGAGCAGGAGCGGGTCGCCTACGCCAAGTTCGTCGAGCAGGTCACCCAGGCCATCCACGCCATCGACCCCGACCACCCGGTCACCTCCACCGACGCCTACACCGGCGCCTGGCCGTACTACAAGCAGTACGCCCCCAGCCTCGACCTGCTGGCCGTCAACTCCTACGGCGCGGTCTGCAACGTCAAGCAGGACTGGATCAACGGCGGCTACACCAAGCCGTACATCGTCACCGAGTCCGGCGACGCGGGCGAGTGGGAGGTCCCGAACGACGCCAACGGCGTCCCGACCCAGCCCACCGACACCCAGAAGCGCGACGGCTACACCAGCGCCTGGAACTGCATCGCCGGCCACACCGGCGTCTCGCTCGGCGCCACCATGTTCAACTACGGCACCGAGAACGACTTCGGCGGCACCTGGTTCAACCTGATCCCCGGCGGCTGGAAGCAGCCCGCGTACTACTCCGTCGCCAAGTCCTACGGCGGCAGCGCGAAGTCCGGCAACACCCCGCCGGTGATGCCGAACGTCACGCTCAGCAAGACCTCCGACGTCCCGGCCGGCGGCACCTTCACGCTCAGCTCGCCCGCCACCGACCCCGACGGCGACCTGGTCCGCTACCAGCTGTACTACAGCTCCAAGTACGTGGACGGCGGCACCGGCTTCAGCCAGGTCCGCTTCACCCAGACCGGCGACGGCCAGTTCACCGTCACCGCGCCCAAGACCCTGGGCGTCTGGAAGGTCTACGTCTACGCCTACGACGGCCACGGCAACGTCGGCATCGAGTCCAAGTCCTTCCGGACCGTCGCCCCGACGCCCAGCGGCACCAACGTCGCCAAGGGCAAGACCACCACCGCCTCCACCTACCAGGCCGTCGGCAACGGCGCCCCCTTCCCGCCGTCCAACACCACCGACGGCAACTGGTCCACCCGGTGGGCCAGCGAGTGGGCCGACCCGCAGTGGCTCCAGGTCGACCTGGGCCAGACCACCTCGTTCAAGCACGTGCAGCTCGGCTGGGAGTCCGCGTACGGCAAGGCGTACCAGATCCAGACCTCCAACGACGGCACCAACTGGACGACCGTCTACACCCAGGCCAACGGCACCGGCGGCATCGACGACATCGACGTCAACGGCAGCGGACGCTACGTCCGGGTCAACATGACCCAGCGCGGCACCGCCTACGGCTACTCGATGTACGAGTTCGGCGTCTACGCCTGACCCGCCGGCCGTGAAACGGGGGGCGTCCGGCCCGTGCCACCGGACCGGACACCCCCACCCCCCACAGACCCCCGGTGCCGCGCGGCAGGGAGCGCCGCGCGGCACCGGGCCCCCCACCCACCCTTCCTCTTCCGGAGGTCCGATGAAACACCGCATGTCGCGCGGCGCGCCCCACCGCACCGCGCTCGCCGGTGCCACCGCCGCGATCCTCGCGGCCGGTGCCCTCACCGGCGGCGTCCTCAGCCAGCAGGCGGTCGCCGCGACCGACCCGCTGATCAGCCAGTCCAAGCCGGTCACCGCCTCGTCCGTGGAGAGCGCCAACTTCCCCGCCGCGGCCGTCGCCGACAACAACCTCGCCACCCGCTGGGCCAGCGCCTGGACCGACTCCCAGTGGGTCCAGATCGACCTGGGCGGCACCGCCAGCATCAGCCACGTCGAACTGGACTGGGAGGCCGCGTACGCCAGCGGCTACCAGGTGCAGACCAGCAACGACGCCGCCACCTGGAACACCGTCTACACCAAGGCCAACGGCACCGGCGGCACCGAGCAGATCGACCTCGCCGGCAGCGGACGGTACATCAGGCTGAACCTCACCAAGCGGGGCACCGGCTACGGCTACTCGCTGGAGGAGTTCAAGGTCTACGGCCAGGTCTCCACCGCCACCACCGGCTACGTCCTGGCCAACCCCCAGGTCACCGGGGCCACCCCGGCCACCGGGAACCCGCCGCACGCCTACTTCCACGAGTTCCAGGCCAACTGCACCGCCACCCACGACCTGCCCGACGACCCGATCGTCTACCCGGGCAAGCCCGGCGCCTCCCACATGCACACCTTCATGGGCGCCCTCAACACCAACGCCAACTCCACGCTGGAGTCGTTGCAGGCCAGCACCACCAGCTGCCTCGCCCCCGGCGACAAGTCCGGCTACTGGATGCCCACCATGTACGACGGCAACACCCCCGTCGACCCGGTCGGCCTGCAGACCATCTACTACAAGAGCGGCATCAACGACTACACCGCCGTCCGCCCCTTCCCGGCCGGCCTGCGGTTCGTCGTCGCCAGCCCGAACGACAGCGCCACCGACTTCGCCACCCACCCCGGGTACGTGGCCGGCTGGGAGTGCGGTACCAGCTACCACACCTCCGACCTGCCCACCAGCTGCCCCGGCGGCGGCCAGATCGGCGTCCGCTTCCAGGCCCCCAGCTGCTGGAACGGCCTGTACCTGGACACCCCCGACCACAAGAGCCACATGGCCTACCCCATCGACGGCGTCTGCCCCGCCGACCACCCGGTCGCGCTGCCGATGATCGAGTTCAAGATGGCCTTCCCGGCCAACCTGGACCACCTCGCCCAACTCCACCTCTCCAGCGGACGCGGGTTCTCCTTCCACTACGACTTCTTCAACGCCTGGGACGCTCCGACCCTGGCCGCGATGGTCAACCACTGCATCGTCGGCGGCCTGCAGTGCGACCCCCGCGGCTACGACCAGAACCAGCCCGGCAAGGGCGCCGCGCTCAACGAGCAGTACCTTCTGCCGTAAGCCCTGAGCCGTAGCCCCACCGCGGAACACCGGCCCCGCCGCCACGGACCCCCACGTCCGGCGGCGGGGCCGGCCCGCGCCCCACCCCCACGGAGGACCACCGATGAGGCTTCGCCACACCGCCGCGCTGCTCCTGCTCCCGCTGCTGGCCGCCGCCGGCTGCGGATCGGGCGCCGCCCCCGGCGCCGACGCGGCACCCCCCGCCGCGAGTTCGCCCGCGAGCGCGGCCGCGGCCCCCTCGTCCGGCGCGCCCGACCGGCCCTCCGACGCCACCTCGATGATCTGCAACCCCTACTTCCGGCAGGAACTCGCCGGCGCGCTCGGCACCGACATCACCCAGCCGCTCGCCCCCACCTGGGAGAAGCGGGTCTACAGCTGCGAGTACCACTACGCCGGAGCCAGCATGACCCTCTCGGTCAAGGAACTCCCCGACGCCGCCACCGCGCTCGCCCAGTACGACGGGCTGCGCGGCAGCGCCGGCGCCGTCACCGACCTCAACGGCCTCGGCGAGGCCGCCTACAAGCGGGCCGACGGCACCACCGTGGTCCGCAAGGACAGCTTCGTGCTCACCGTCGACGTCGCCAAGCTGCCCGAGACCTTCGGCACGCCCCCGCGCAGCCGCGCCGACGTCGCCGTGATGACCGCCACCACGGTGATGATCTGCTGGCAGGAGCACAGCTCGTGAGCGGACGCCCACTGACGGCGGGCCGCGGCCGGGGGGCCGACACCCCCGGCCGCGGGCCCCGGCCCGGCCCGGAGCAGGCCCCCGGCCGGGCCCCTGAGCATGCCCCGGGGCAGCCGGTGGACCATGCTTCGGAACGGGTTGGGAGAGCGCTCTCCGAGCGTGCTATAAAGGGCCTCATGAGCAGCGAAGCCCTCAAGCGCGCCACCACCCTGGAGGACGTGGCGCGGGTCGCGGGCGTCTCCCGGGCCACCGTCTCCCGCGTCATCAACGGCGTCCGCAACGTCGACCCCGCCATCCAGGGCGCCGTCCGCCAGGCCATCACCCGCACCGGCTACGTCCCCAACAGCGCCGCCCGCTCGCTGGTCACCCGGCGCACCGGAGCCCTCGCCCTGGTCATCTCCGGCAGCGACGCCCCCGAGACGCCCGACCACCACGTCGGCGGCGAGATCTTCGCCGACCCGTTCTTCGGACGCGTCGTCAGCGGCGTCTTCACCGGCCTGCGCCCGCTCGACCTGCACCCCGTCCTGATGCTCGCCGACAGCGCCGAGGCCCGCGACAAGGCGCTCACCTACCTCCGGCAGGGCAACGCCGACGGCGCGATGGTGGTCTCCACCCACAGCCGCGACCCGCTCCCCGCCCAGCTGCTCGCCGCGGGCATCCCCACCGTCCTGTTCGGCCGCCCCCCGACGCCGCTCTCGCTCTCCTGCGTCGACCTCGACAACCGCGAGGGCGGCCGGATCGCCGCCGACCACCTGACCTCCCGCGGCCGCCACCGCGTCGCCGCCATCTCCGGCCCGCTCGGCGTCCGGGCCGCCCGCGACCGCCTGTCCGGCTTCCGGGAGGCCATGGCCGACCACGGCATCCACCAGCTCCCGCACGTCGAGGGCGACTTCACCCGCGAGGACGGCGAGCGCGCCATGACCTCGCTGCTGCGCCGCTACCCCGACCTGGACGGCGTGTTCGCCGCCAACGACCTGATGGCCCAGGGCGCGCTGGCCGTCCTCGCCGAGCACCGGCGCCGCGTCCCCGAGGACATCGCGGTGATCGGCTTCGACGACTCCTCCGCCGCGACGGCCGGCCGGCCCCACCTGACCACCGTCCGCCAGCCGGTGGAGGAGATGGCCGCCGAGATGACCCGCGTCCTGCTCGACCACCTCGCCCGGCCCGGCCGCGCCGCCACCACCGTGCTGTTCGAGCCCACCCTGATCGAGCGCCAGTCCGCTTGAGCGGCGGCCTGAGCAGCGGCCTGAGCGGTGTCGACCCGGTAGGGACGGGCAGGGCCCGGTAGGGATCGGCGGGACCCGCTCTGGCCGGAACTCCGGTGGCAGCCGCCGCCGGGCAGGACCGGCCGGTTCGGCGGAACCGGCCGGTCCGGTGGGCGGGGACGGGAGGAAGCAGGCGGCGGGGACGGGGCTCCGCGTTCCGGGTCGTTCCGGTGGGCCGTCACCGGGCTCGCGCTCCGGCCCGCACCTTCCACTGCGCCGCGTACCCGCCGGTGCCGTGCACCGGGAACAGCCGGAACCGCTCGCCCGTCACCTCCAGGTCGATGCCGCCGTCGCCCCCCGCCGGGGCCGCCGACCGTCCGTGGGCCACAATCGGGGACATGGATGTCATCGAACTCCTGGAGGACGCGGGCCTGTTGGTTCCCGAGGCCGCGGCCGGCCCGAACGACCCCACCGCGCGCGAACTCTGGGACCTCCTCGCCCACGACACCTGGGAGGGCACGTTCACCCTGCTGGAGGAACTCGGTGCCGCTCCGCCGCTGCCGCCCGACCGCTGGGCCGCCCTGGCCGCGGCCGCCGAGGAACTCCACCACGCCCGCAGCGCCGCCTGGTGCCACTGGCGTTGTGGCGAGGCCCGCGAGGACTTGGTGATCCGGGCCGAACTCACCCTCCCGCCCGCCGCCGAGGGCCCGCGCCGGACCTCCTTCGACGGGGCGGGCGTCCTGCGCCCGCTGTGGGACATCGGCCTGCGCGCCCCCGACGGCGGACCGGACACGGCCGTCGCCGCCCTCTGGGTGGAGCACGTCCCCCGGCTGGGCCCCGGGGAACGCGCCACCGTCCGGCTTCGCCCGCTCACCCCCGCCCGCTGGCGCGGCTTGCGTCCCGGCCGGCGGATCACCATGCACGAGGGCCGCCCGGTCGTCGCCACGGCCGTTGTTCTGGAGGCCCGCCGGGTGCACGGCCCGGCCTGAGTCGGGGCGGGGGTGGGGGCGGGGTGGGGGCGGGGTGGGGCCTTGGCTGGGGCGGGGTTCAGCCGCCGTTCCGGGCGATGGTGACGATCTGGTAGACGATGAAGGCCACCGCGCCCGCGCTCAGCAGCATGATCAGCGGGCCCATCTTGCGGTTGTCGCCGAGCACCAGGAGGCTGCGGGCGTCCTGGCCCTTGCGGGCCAGGTCCTCGACGACGGCGCGGTTGCGGGCGGTGTAGTGGGTGGCGACGCCGCGGAAGTCCACGAACAGGGCGAGGCCGAAGCAGAAGAAGCCGAGCGGGAACAGGCCCAGCAGGATGAAGATCAGCACGGCGGCGAGGATGGCAGGGGGAGCGGCCGCCGTCCAGGGGGTTTGGCCGAAGCTTTACCCGGCGGTGCGGACTCCTGTGTGGTGTGACCTCCTCGGCGGTGCCAGCTCCTTGGCGGTGCGCTCCCGGGCCCCGGCGGCCGGGTGGTCGGGGACGGCCGCCGGGGTGACGGGGGGTCACCGGGCGGCGGTCACCAGGCGGGGGCGACCAGCTCCCCGGTGGTGGCGTCGCGGACGGTGATGGCCTCGACCGGGCACATCTCGGCGGCCTCGGTCAGCTCGGTGGAGGCCGCGGTGGCCGGACGGGCGGGCGTCGCGCGGCCGTCCGGCGACAGGACGAGGTCGGCGGGGGCGGTGCGGGCGCACAGGCCGCTGCCGATGCAGCGGACCCGGTCGACCGCGACGACCAGCTGCGGGGCGTCGCTCACCAGGCCACCTCCAGCCGCAGCGGGCTGCGGGTGAGCAGGCCGGTGCGCCACTCGATCCGGTCGACGGGGGTGGCCAGCCGCAGGTCGGGCAGGGCGCGGGCGAGGTGGTGCAGGCCGAGTTCGAGCTCCATCCGGGCCAGCCAGGCGCCCAGGCAGTGGTGCGGACCGGCGCCGAAGGTCAGCGACGGGGTGCCGAGCGGGGCGAACAGGTCGAGCGGGCCCGGCGGGTAGACCTCCGGGTCGGCGTTGGCGGCCGTGGTGTCGGCGGCGACGATCGCGCCCGCCGGGATGACCACCCCGCCCACCTCCACGTCCGCGGTGGCCCGGCGCAGCTGGCCGGGCGCGTTGACGCGGTCGCCGAGCGGGACGGTGCGCAGGATCTGCTCGGTCGCGGCCGTGGCCGCCGCCGGGTCCTCGCCGATCCGCCGCCAGGCCCCGCCGACCGCGTCCGGGTGCTCGGCGCGCTGCGGGTGCTCGGCGCGCTGCGGGTCGAGCAGGTACACCAGGGCGTTGCCGAAGCTCGTCATGGTGGTCTCGTGCCCGGCGATCACCAACCCGATGGTGAGCGAGGTGATCTGGGCCTCCGTCATCTCCCCGGTCTGGTCGGCGGCCCGCACCAGCGAGCTGACCAGGTCGTCGCCCGGGTTCTTCCGGCGCTCCAGCACCAGCCGGTGCCCGAACTCGCCGAACTCCCGGATCGCCGCCGCGATCTCCTCGGCGCTGTACGCCGTGGTCGACAGCGCGTGGTCGCTCCAGTAGCCGAGCCGGTCGGTGTCCAGGCCCTCCAGCTCCATCAGCCGGCTGATCACCCGCACCGGCAGCGGCTTGGTGAGCGCGCCCACCACCTCGGCGGGCGAGCCGGACGCGACCAGGCCGTCCACCAGCTCCCGCACCACCCCGTCCACCCAGGGCCGCCAGCGCTCGATCGCCCGTGGCGTGAAAGCGCGCTGGACGGTGCGGCGGATCGCCTGGTGGCCGGGGCCGTCGCTGTTCAGGATCGACGACGGGTCGTCCAGGATGTTCGGCGTCAGCACGGTCGGCGGGGCGTCCGGCGCGTACAGCGAGGCCCGGCCCAGGGCCGGGTGGGCGAGCGCCTGCCGGACGTCGGCGTGCCGGGTCAGCACCCACACCGGCGTCCCGGTCGGCAGCACGGCCTGCCGGGGCGGCCCGGCCTCGCCCCGCAGCAGGCAGTGCAGCGGCACCAGCGGCGCCGGCGGCCGTCCGTCGGGGGTGCCGACAGCCGCGTCGGTGGTCGCGTCGGTGGTCATCCGTCCTCCTGGCAAGACACCTGCAAGTCCGAGGGCGCGGCCGGACGGCAGCCCCTCGCCTCCGACCGTATGCGCCCGCACCGCCCGCGCGTAGGACGCAAACCAGCCACCGGCGCACCGGGCGCTTTCTCCAACTGGCGTTCGAAGCAAGGGTGTTGGTGCGAGTCGACGGGACGCGGTGCGGATCGGCAGGGCACGGTGCGGGCCGCACCGGCCCGCACCGTGCGGCTCACACGGCTCGTGCGGCTCAGTCGGCGACGACGGCCAGTGCCTCGATCTCGACCAGCACGTCGGGCCGGAACAGCGCCGCGACCTGGACGGCCGAACTCGCCGGTGGCCGCGCGGTGTCCACGTGCTCGTCGCGGGCCTTGCGGACGGCGGGCAGGTACGCCACGTCGGTGACGAAGACGGTGAACTTCACGACGTCCGAGAACCCGGCTCCGGCCGCCGCCAGGCAGCGCCGCAGGTTCTCGAAGACCTGCCTGGACTGCGCCTCCGGGTCGCCCGGGCCGACCAGTTCGCCCCGTTCGTCGAACGCGACCTGCCCGGAGACCTGGACCAGCCGGCCCGTCCCGGTGACCACCTGGGTGTAGCCGGTGCCCGGTGCGACGCCCGGCGGCTCGGTGATGTGGGTGAGGTGAGAAGTGCTCATGGCCCCCATCCTCACCTCCACCGGGCGCCGCGCGCACGCGACTTACGGCCGACGACGTCGTCCGGGGTCGTCGTCCGGTGGACCGTGGTCGTTCGTGGATGACGCCGGTCAGTGGACGACGTCGGGCAGGGTGCGCAGGAACGGGCGTTCGGCGGAGGGGAGTTCGGCGAGCGGACCGGCCGCGCGCAGCACCACGTCCAGCACGGCGTTCGGGTCGCAGGCGTAACCACCGCTCGCCCAGGCCGCGTTGGCCTCCACGACGGCCCAACCCCGTTCGGTGCGGCCGAGGTCGACCACGGCGGCGCTCGGCAGCGCGGCGGGGCCGGTGGCCGCCGCGAGCACGTCGGCGGCGAACGCCGCCAGCTCCGGACCGTCCGCTCCCGGCCCCGACTCCAGCTCGGCGACGGCGAGTTCGCCGTCCAGGGCGTAGCGGGAGGCGGCGTGCACCGTGCCGTCCAGGACGAACAGGCGGTACTCGGCCTCGAACCGGACCACCTCGCTGACCAGCACCGGCGTGTCGCCGTCCAGCAGGTCGGGCCCGGGCAGGGCGCCGCCGTCCGGGTACACCCGGGCGGCGAAGTGCTTGTCGGCCGGGGCCTTCACGAAGGCCGGAACGGACCGCCGACGGGCCGCGGCGAGAGTCGTCAACTCGACCCGGCGGTAGGTCACTTCGCGCGGCAGCGCGGCCAGCCAGCCGTCGGCCGGCTCCAGCGGGGCGAGCCCCAGCTCCCGTCCGACCGCGTCGGCGAACAGCGGACCGCCGTACAGGTGGACCCGTTCCCCGAGCAGCTCGCGCGGGGCGCGCCAGGAGGGCGCGGTGAACGCCCGCAGCCCGCGCCGCCCGGCGGCGGTGCGCAGTTGCAGGCCGGTCTCGTTGATCCGGGGTGCGAGGAGCAGGGTGCTGGGCATGCCGGTGAGCATGCCCGCCGGGGACGGCCGTCGGCCAGGGGTTTTCCCGGCCATCGGGGGAGTGGCGGTGCGACGCGGCGCGGCGGGTCAGCCGGTGGTGGCGTCCAGGCTGGGGCTGGGGCTGGGGCTGGAGCCGGGGCCGGGCCGGGGTCGACGGGCACCCGGGCGTCGTGCAGGAGCAGGGTGCGACGAACCGTGACTCCCCCGCCCGGGAGGTCGGTTCGGGCCTGATCCCGGCGGCCGGATCCTCGACCGGCCCGGGGCGTGCCTCGTGCAGCGGTGGGGCGGGGGGCTGTGCCCCGTCCGCACGCGGGGGACGGCGTGGCCGCCGGTGCGGGAGCCCTACAGGGGTCGGCTCATCACCAGGCGCGGCCACCGGTCCAGGCCGTGGGCCGCCTCGCGGGCGCGGACCTCGCGCAGGCCGGGGCCGAGGGTGTCGTCCGGCACCGGGTGGAAGCCGCAGCGGGCGTAGTACGGGGCGTTCCACGGGACGTCGGCGAAGGTGGTGAGGGTCAGCGCCGACACCCCCTCGGCCCGGGCCCGGGTGGCGAGGTGCTCCAGCAGGGCCCGTCCGATGCCCCGGCGGGCGTGCGCCGGGTGCACCGAGACCTGCTCGACGTGCAGCGCGCCGTCGATCCGCTCGGCGATCAGGTAGGCGACCGGCCGGTCGGCGCCGTCCACCGCCACCCAGGCCAGCCCGGCGGCCAGGAACGGCGCCAGCTCCGCGGCGGAGAACGGCTCGTCGTCCGCGATCTCGGGCATCCCGACCTCGCGGAAACCGGCTCCCGCCGCCCGCTCGATCTCCTGCAGCAGCGGCACTTCCCCGGCCCGGACCTCACGTATGCGCATCACCCCATTGTGCGCGACCGCGACCGCGGCCGTGATCACCCGGGTGCGGCCGGTCGCGGTCCGCAGCCCCCGGCCCGCGTCTCCCGGCCCGCGTCCCCCGCGCCCGGAGCTCCGCGCCCGGAGCCCCGGTGGTGCGGTACCCGGGCGCGGGGGTTCTCCGCGGCGGCGGGTCGGGTCAGCTCTCGTCGCCGCTGCGGACGCGCTCCAGGACCTTGGGCGGCAGGTTCTCGTCGACGCCGGTGCCCACCACGACGATCATGTAGTCGTCGTCCGCCCACAGGCAGGTGATGTCCTTGCGGGCCCGGGTCCGCTTGCTATCGTCCGGGTCGTAGGAGTCGCAGTACATCGTCCCGCCGAGGCCGGACTCGACGACGTGCGGGGCGTCGCTGTCGCCGGAGGAGTCGACCAGCACCGCCATCTTGGCCCGGAACTCCGGGCTGGACTTGCCGATGACCACGCTCCAGCGCTCCTTGCGGTCGTCGCCGTTGATCGGTTCGTCCGCCTCGGCCTCCGGCACCGAGCCGTACACGGCGCCCTGCACGTCCCGCACGCCCATTTTGGTCATGCTGGAGCTCATGTCCTTCCAGTCCGGGAAGTCGCCGTTCGCCGAACTGGCCCGCATCTTCTCGCCCTCGACCGAGCGGGGCAGGGTCGGGACGGAGTCGCCGCCGAACAGGGTGCTCCCCAGCAGGATCAGGCCGCTCACCACCACGACCGCGCCCACGCCCAGGGCGATCCGCTTGCGCTTGGCCAGCACGGCCGGGTCGACCGGCGCCCCGGTGGGCGGCAGGCCCGGGTAGGCGCCCGGATAGGTGCCCGAGTGGGCGGGCGCGCCCGGCGGTGCCGTCGGCGGGGCGGGCGGCGCGGGCGGCAGGCCCGGAGCCGCGGCCTGGTAGGGCGCCGCGGTCGGTGGGGCGGGCGGTGCCGGCGGCGCGGCGGGGAGGATCACCGGGGCCGCTTGGGCCGCCGCGCCCACTGCCGGGGCGTCGACGGGCGCGCTCTCCGGGCCTTCGCGAGCACCGGCGCGGGCGCCTTCGCGAGGGCGGGCGCGACCCCGTCCACCACGGTGCCCCGCCCACCGCGCCGCTGCCGTCCGCCGCGCTGCCGCTGTCCGCCGCGCCGCTGCCGTCCGCCGCGCTGCCGCCGGGGCGCAGCGAGCGGGCCAGCACCGAGTTGAAGCCGAGCACCTCGTCGACGGCCCCGGTGAGCACGGTGCGGGCCGCGGCGTCCTGCGGCGCGGCCTCCACGGCCGCCAGCGCCTGCTGCCAGCGCGGCAGGCGCTGCAGTTCGTGGCGCACCCGGGCCACCGCCTCCGCGTCCAGACCCGCCGCGGCGGCCCCGTCCGGCCGTACCAGCGCGTCCACCACGACGTCGGCCGACACGGCCCCGTCCCCCGAAACCATCGTCAATCTCCTGTCCGAGCCAGCTACTTCGGCCACCAATGTGGCAGCACCCGGTCATCCACCGCGACGCCGCACGGGAATGGAGACGGAACCGCAACCGGAGCGGTTGCGGTCCGGGTACCCGGGCCCGGGCTCAGGCGTTCGGTGCGGGCTCCGCCGCCAGGCGGCCGGTGCGGATCGCCGCCAGCAGCGCCGTGTGGTCGGCCTCCGACTGGTCGGCGTAGGCGACCGCGAACCGGGCGACCGCCTCGTCCAGCCGCTCGTCCTTGCCGCAGTACCCGGCGACCAGCGCCGCGTCCGCCGTGTGGGCGTGCGCGCGGGCCAGCAGCGCGCCGGTCAGGCGGCCGTAGTCGTCGAGCTGGGCGGGAGTCAGCGCGGCCGGGTCGACACTGCCCTTGCGGTTGCGGAACTGCCGCACCTGGTACGGCAGTCCGGCGACGCTGGTCCACCCCATCAGCGGGTCCGACACCACCTGCATGCGCTTCTGCCCCAGCACCACCCGGCGCCCCTCGTGCCCGCCCCCGTCCGGCACCGGGAACCCGGCCCGCACCAGGTGCGGCAGCAGCACCGACTCCCGGGCCTCCTTCACCTGGAGCACCAGCGGCCCGCCCCGCCGGTCGGTCAGCAGCACCACGTACGAACGGGTGCCGACACTGCCGGTGCCCACCACCCGGAACGCCACGTCCTGCACCCGGAACCGGGCCAGCAGCGGGTGCAGCTCCGCCGGGACGGTGTGCCGGTAGGACGCCAACGATCCCGCCACCATCTCGGCCTGACGGTCCGTCACCTCGCTGAGGATCGGCGGCGCCGCGACGAACCGCCAACCCCCGTCCTCGGTGCGGACGGTGGAGCGCGCCGCGAACTTCGCCCCGGTGTTGCGCAGCGCCTTCGCCGAGACCGCCGCCAGCAGCTCGCTCAGCTCGTGCGCGCCCGCGAACTCCACCAACTGGTGCTCCGCGATGGCGTCCCAGGCGTTCCAGGCGTCCAGCGCGGGCAGCTTCGCCAGCTGCCGCACCGTCCGCCGGTACGTCGCCGCCGCGTCGAACGCCGCCTGCCGACAGGCGACTTCGTCCGCGCCGGCCTGCCGTCCGGCCAGCACCAGGCTGGCCGCCAGCCGCTTCAGGTCCCACTCCCACGGGCCGGAGACGGTCTCGTCGAAGTCGTTCAGGTCCAGCGCCAGCCGGCCCCTGGCGTCCCCGTACAGGCCGAAGTTGGCCGCGTGCGCGTCCCCGCACAGCTGCGCCGCGACACCGCTCACCGGGGTGGTCGCCAGGTCGTGCGCCATCAGGCCCGCCGAGCCGCGCAGGAACGCGAACGGCGAGGCCGCCATCCGGCCCGCCCGCAGCGGCACCAGGTGCGGCAGCCGCCCGGTGTTCGCCGACTCCACCGCCGCGACCACCTCCGGGCGGGACGCCGAGAGCACCAGCCGCCCGTGCGACTCCAGCGGCACCCGCTCGCGCAGCAGCTTCCCGCGCCGCTTCGGCCCGTCCGCGAGCGCGACCCCCTCCAGCTCCAGCAGCGCCGCCGACGGGCGGGCCGGCACCGCGGAGGCGTCCCCCGCGAACCCGTCGACCGCGAACTCCCGCGACAGCCAACGGGGTTCCGCCCCCTCGACCGCGCCGGGACCCTCCGCCCACGCCTCCAGCACCGACACCGCGACTCCCCTCCGAACCCGGCGGGGGCCGCCCCCACCAGCGGCGACGCTACCGCTCCCGGCGGACGGCGCCGCGCCCGGGTCCGCCCGGCGGCCCGATTAGCATGCGGACCATGGCACACGACATCCGCAACCTCGACCCGGCTTACCTCGCCTTCTGGCGCGAGTACCAGCTGTGCACCCTCACCACGCTGCGCCCCGACGGCACCCCGCACGTCGTCCCGGTCGGCGCGACCTTCGACCCCGACACCGGCATCGCGCGGGTGATCAGCGACGGGGGGAGCCGCAAGGTCCGCAACGTGCTCGCCGCGGGCGAGGCCGGGCAGCGGGTCGCGCTCTGCCAGGTCGACCGGGCCCGCTGGGCCACCCTGGAGGGCCGGGCCGTGATCCGGCGGGACGCGGACTCCGTCGCCGACGCCGAACGCCGCTACGCCGAGCGCTACCGGCAGCCCCGGGAGAACCCCACGCGGGTGGTGATCGAGATCGCCGTCGACCGGGCCCTCGGCCGGGCCTGACGGGGCGCCGGGAGGACCGGCGGGCCGACGGCGCCGGAAGGGGCGGCAGGCCGGAAGGGGCGGGAAGGTGCGGGCGCTCCAGCGCGACGCGTGGATCCCGCTGCTGCCGTTCGGCCTGGTCACCCTGGGCGCAGTCCCGGTCGGCCGACTCACCTACCGGCAGGAGAGCGTCCCCTGCCCCGGCGGCCCGCTCGGCCCCGACGACGCCTGCACGCTGACCCACCAGGGCTCACCCGCCTACTGGACGGCCGGCCTGCTCGTCGCGTACGCCGCCACCGCCCTCTGGTGCCTGCGCCGCTCCCGCCGCCGCGGCGTCGGCACCCCCGTGCGCCCGTACGTGCTGGCCGGGACGGCTGCCGTCGCCGCCCTCGCCGCCACCACCTGGTGGGGCAACGGCGCGGGGCCCTGGTCCGCCGCCACCCGGCACGGCATCCCCGCCCTGTACCTGCTCACCGGCGCCCTGCTGTTCGGCCTCGCCACCCGCCGCGCCCGCCCGCAGGCCGCCGGACGACCCCCGCGGACACCTCCGCCGAGAGCTCCGGGAGCCCAGGGAGCCCAGGGAGCTCCGGGAGCCCCGACGAGGCCGGGCAGCACCCCACCAAGGCCCTCGACGACACCGTCCACCAGCGCGTCCGCCTCAGCATCCTCACCGTCGTCCACCAGGCCCGCCGCGCCGAGTTCGGCTTCCTGCGCACCGCCCTCGACCTGACCGCCGGGAACCTCGGCCAGCACCTCACCGTCCTGGAGAAGGCCGGCCTGGTCGCCGTCGAGAAGGGCTACGAGGGCCGCCGCCCCCGCACCTGGATCACCCTCACCCCGGCCGACGAACACGCCCTGCGCGAGGAGGTCGCCCAGCTCAAACGCCTGATCCGGCAGATCGAGGCCGCCGACGGCACCTGATGCCCCGCCCGGACGCCGTGGTCCTCGCGCTCTCCTGCCGCTGCGGACCGGCCCGGTCCTCGGCTCAGCCCCCGGAGCGGGTGCGGGCCAGCAGCGTGCCGAGGGCGGCGGCGCCCTCCAGCAGGGCCAGCGAGCGGGCGGTCAGGTGCTCGTCCCGGGCCGCCAGCGCCGCCGTGACGTCCGCCGGGCCGCGGGCGCCGCGCAGGTCGGGCAGCAGGGCGCGCAGGGGTGCGATCCGGTGCCCGGCCAGGCGCAGTTGGTGGACGATCCGGGCGTCGCGGACCTGGGCCGGGGTGTAGCGCCGGGTGCCCCGCACCGGGTCGCGGTCGGGGACGACCAGGCCCTCCGCGTCCCAGTGCCGCAGCGCGGAGGGGAGCACGCCCAGGGCGGCGGCCAGCTCGGAGACGCCCATCGCGTCCGCGGCGCGCACCTCGCCGATCGGCTCCTCGGCGATCGCCCCGGCGGCCTCCCGGGCCAGCCGCAGCCGGGCCCGCTCCGCGTCCAGGCGGGCGTGCGCCGCGTCCAGCAGGGCCAGTGCCCGGGCGAGCGGCGGGCGGTGGAAGGCCCGGACGATCCGCTTGGCCTCGACCGGGCCCGCGCCCGCGGCCAGCGCCCGGTAGGCCAGCGCGGAGTGCAGGTGCAGCTCCGTGTAGACCCGGTACCCGGCCGCGGTGCGGTCGGCGGGCGGCAGCACCCCGTCCCGCTCCAGGTTGCGGACCTGCTGCACCGAGCACCCGGCGCGCCGCGCCACGTCCACCGTCCGCAGCACCGCCGAGTTGAGGCTTTGCACCCCGATCCCCGCCTTCCGACCGCCGAAGTCTCCACCTGCACGTGAATGCCACGCTAGAGCACATGACCATGGAAGAGATCATCGACTTCACGGCCGGCCTCGACGGCGTCCTGACCCTGCGCCCCGCCCCCGGCGACGGCACCCCGGAGATCAGCTGGGGCGACGCCTTCTTCTACTACGCGCCCGACGGCACCCTCCCGAGGGCCGGCCAGCCGTTCGCGACGGTCGTCACCAAGGACTACCCCGACGACGCGACCTCCCGCCTGGACCGGCCGGGCGCCTACCGGGTCAACATCGCCGCCGGGAAAGCGGAGACCGCCCGCCGAACCGCCCAGTACCCCGATCGCGGCCCGGCCGCCGAACCCGACGACACCGTGATCCCCCACCCCGTCCACGCCGCCGCCGGCTGGCTGGCCGTGGTGAACCCGACCGAGCGCACCGCCGCGGACGTCCGCGCCCTGCTGCGCGCCGCCCACCGGTCGGCCCGCACCCGCTACGAACGGCGGGCCCGGCCGGGGGAGTGACGCCCTCGCCCTCCCCCGGGGAGCGGGGCTCAGGCCCGGGCCGTGACCACGTGGAAGGTGACGGTGGCCAGGAAGTGGCCGGTCGCCAGGTGGGTCAGCCAGCGGTCGGCGTCCTCGGCCGTGAAGTAGCCCGCCGCCACCGCCCGGTGGGTGACCCGCTGCAGGCCCAGCACCCGGTCGGCGGCCGACACCTCGCGGAACACCGGGGTGAGCGGCCGCACCTCCACCACGTCCAGCCCGGCCTCGGCGGCCAGCCGCGGCAGCTGGCTGCCGATCCGGGCGTTGCGCACCGCCTGGTCGGTGACGTACCGGGTGTACGCGGCGGTCAGCGCGGCGTCCGGGTGGTCGACGGTCAGCGTCCCCCAGTCCGGCTCGCCCAGCACCAGCAGCCCGCCCGGCCGCAGCACCCGGCGGGCCTCGCGCAGCGCCAGCGCCGGATCGGCCACGTGTTGCAGCACCCGGTCCGTCCGGGCCCGGTCGCAACTCCCGTCCGCCAGCGGCAGCTCGTGCAGGTCGCCCAGCCGGACGTCGACCTGCAGCAGGTGCCCGGTCCGCTCGGCGGCGGCGTCCACCGCCTCCCGGTCGTGGTCCACGCCCAGCACGGTGCCCCCCGGGCCGGTCGCCTCGGCCAGCGCCGGCAGGTCGGTGCCCGGCCCGCAGCCCAGGTCGACCAGGGTCTGCCCGGGCTCGACCGCCAGCGCCGCCAGCATCACCGATTTGTACTCCCGGCCGAGTTCGGAGACGGCCAGCCGGTCCAGGTAGGCGATCGGATCGGGCGGCACGGACTCGAACACACGGGAGGTCATGACGGGCAGTCAATCAAACCCGGCCCCGTCAGGGAAGATCCCTCCGCGGACCGGGGGCACGGCAAGGGGCGTACGCCGGGCCGGGGGGCGCACCTCCCCGACCCGGCCGGACCGCCGGACGCCCCGCGCCGCGGCCGGGCGCCCCCGCCTCAGGACACCAGCGGCCCGTCCGCCGACTCGGTGAGCGTCACCGTGCACAGCCCGCCGCGCTCCGCGACCACGTCCGTCACCGTCAACTGGGTGCCCGGCAGCAGGATGTACTCCTCCTCCTCGGTGAACGCCGAGAACTGCCGGATCCCCACCGCCCGGGCCGGGCGCACCTCGAACAGGGTGCGCTTGCCCCGGCCGCCCAGGAACGACCGGGCCACCGCCGGGCGCGAGGTGCACGAGGACACGCCCCACCAGGTCACCGTCCGCCCCAGCGGGTACTGCGCCCGCAGGTCCAGCGCCACGCCGCGCCACAGCGGCTCCGGGCGCACCGGCAGCCGGCCCACCGCGTCGAACAGCAGCCGCAGGTACGGCAGGTACGGCGTCAGCCGGGCCCGGTCCGGGTGTCGCAGCGCCGCGTTCAGCTCCCGGTAGAACGCCGACTCGCAGGTGTACAGGTGCAGCGCCGCCACCGCGTCCGCGTCCAGCGCCCCGGCGGTCGCGTCCGCGTGCCGCTTGCCGAACTCGTGCGCCGAGCCGACGTGCCGCTCCAGCCCGCGCAGCAGCGCCGCCACCGGCTCCACCGCCTCCCGGAAGCCCAGCCGCTCCAGGTCGAACACGCCCGTGATGTCGGGCAGTTCGAGACCCTCGTCCTTCACCGAGGCGAGCCGCTCCAGGTACAGCTGGTGCAGCTCCATGGTGGACGCGATGAACGCCCCCATCCGCGAGGCGGTGCCCGCGTCGGTACGGCCCTCGGCCGCCGCCGCGGCCTGCCAGCCCGCGCTGGGCAGCCAGTCCACCGGGTCCGCGCCGAGGCCCTCCAGCGCCGCGTTCACCTGCCCGAAGTGCTCGCCGTCGCAGAAGACGTCGCCCTGCGCCGCCGGGTTCGGGTGGTCGATGTGCCGCACCTGCACGTCCGGGTACCGCCGGGCGATCCGCTCCACCGACTGCTTCAGCGACCGCGCGTGTGTCCCCCACCAGGCGAACACCACCCCGCGGTCCTCCTCGGGGCCCTCCTGCTTGGCCCGCAGGATCTCCTCCACGATCTTCGTCGCCACCGGCTTCCAGAACCTGGTGTGCACCGCGGGGGAGGTCGAACCGTCACTGCTCGCCGTCAGCGCCGCGTTCAGCAGCAGCACGCCCTGGGTCAGCATCGCCTGGAACCACTCCGGCGGCTGCACGGTGCCGTGCTGCGCCAGCAGCGCCCGCAGGTCGGCGATCGGCGTCTTCTTCGGGATGCCGTACTTCCACATCGCCGCCGCCTTGATGATGCAGCGGATGCTCACCACCCGGCCGAACTGGCTGTCCTGCCAGTTCTGGAAGGTGTTGTCGAACATCGCGATGCCGGTCGCGCTCTCCGGCCGCGGGTACGGGTTCTGCCCGAACACCACCACCTTCCACTTGCCCGGCGGGTTCGGCTTCAGCGCCTGGAACGTCAACTCCCGCACCGGCACCACGTCCTGAGGACGGTTCGGCCCGATGAACGAGGCCGCATCCGGGTGCAGCTCGATCAACCGCTTCAGCGCCGGGAGCCACTCCTCGCCGCCGCCCTTGAACAGCTCGGCGAGCCCCAGCGGGTCGTTCGGGGCGGCGGCGGGCGGGGTGGACTCGGCCATGGCGGTACTCCAACGGTGGAAGGGGCAACGGTGGAAGGGGCAACGGGCGGTGCGATCGGAAGATCACGGTAAGCCCTGCCGCCGACAGTGCGCGGACCCGGTCCTGTCGGTGCCGACCGATAGGGTCGGAACCGACAACGAGCCCCCGGCCGAACGGAGTTCGCCCGCATGACCGTCAAGCACGCCCCGAAGCCGCTGCGCGTGGTGCTGACCGACCTCAACACCGACGTGGTGGGCGCCTGGCGCACCGCGTTCGCCGGCACCCCGGGCGTGGAGATCCGCACCGGCTCGATCCTCGACGTGGACGTCGACGCCTGGGTCACGCCCACCAACTCCCGCGGCCTGATGAACGGCGGGCTGGACGCGGTGATCAAGCGGCACCTCGGCGCGGGCATCCAACTGCGCGTCCAGCGCGCCATCCGCGACGGCCACGGCGGTGAACTGAAGGTCGGCGGCGCGGTCTGCGTGCCCTCCGGCGCGGCCGTGCCCCGCTTCCTGATCTCCACCCCCACCATGCGCACCTCCGCGCAGGACGTCAGCCAGACGCTGAACGTCGCGCTCGCCTGCGCCGCCGCCTTCCAGGCCGTCCACCGGCAGAACGCCGCCACCCCCGGCAGCATCGCCTCCGTCGCCCTGGTCGGCCTCGGCGCCCAGACCGGCCAGGTCCCCGCGCAGGTCTGCGCCAACCTGATGTGGACCGGCCACTCCCTGTTCGAGGACCACGAGTTCACCGACGAGGACGACCTGCGCGCCACCGTCACCAGCCAGCTCGACGACCTGCTCGCCGCCCCCGTCGACCGCCCGCATCGCCTCGCCGTCCCCGCCACCGCCCGAGGCACCCGCCGCCGCTGACCCCCGCCCGCGCGGGCGCCGCCCCGCGCAGCCGGGCCCCGCCCGAACGCCCGCCCGGCCGCGCGCTCGCCCCCGTCCGCCCCCCGCCCGAAGGTTGGAACCCGCCGCGGGCGGAAATCCTCAGCCGGGGGGGAGTCAGGGGGCGGGCATGAGCATGTGGCAGACCGTGGGCCTGGTGACCATCCCGGTGCTGGCCGGGTGGTCCGCGGTGCGGATCTTCGCACGGGACGGCGCCCGCGGGCTGGACTACCTCTCCGCGCTGTTCTGGTCGGGCGTCGCGGTCGGGCTGGGCCTCGGCGACGGCCCCGGCTGGCTGCTGGCGGCGGGCTGCCTCACCTTCGCGGCCACCCTGCTGGCGCACCTGCTGGTGGTCGCCACCCGCAGGCTGAACAAACCCCTGGTCACCGTCGACCCCGACGCCTTCCGCGCCCGCCTGCTGGAGGTCTGCACCGCGGACGGCTCCCCGGAGGCCCTGCTGACCGGCGTCGGCCCCGACGGCACCATCACCGTCTGGGGCCTGGAGGCGGTCGGCATCGGCCGCGAGCGCCACCGCCCCGGCGGGTCCTGCGCCAGCTGCCTGCTGGAGGAGGTCGTCACCGAACTCGCCGTCAACGGCGAGGAGACGGTCGAGCGGTACCGCGCCCGGCTGCGCCGCCGCGCCAACCAGCTGTTCCTGCTGCGCCGCGGCGTCATCTCCGGCGACTGGACGGCCGAACTGCGCCCCGTCCAGGGCTTCAAGACCCCGTTCGAGTACGCCCCCTGCCCGGTGCACCGGCTCTGACCGCCGGCCCACCCCGCCGTCGGCCCGTCCTGCCGTCGGCCCGTCCTGCCGTCGGCCCGTCCTGCCGTCGGCCCGTCCTGCCGTCGGCCCGTCCTGCCGTCGGCCCGTCCTGCCGTCGGCCCGTCCTGCCGTCGGCCCGTCCTGCCGTCGGCCCGTCCCGCCGTCGGCCGGCCCCGCCGTCAGCCCGTCCCGTCGGCGGCCTCGTTGACGCGCGTCAACTCATGACGCTGCCACGTCACTCGGCGGCCTCCGCGGCAGGGGCCGGAGTTCACCCGGGTCCGCGAGCATGACCGGCCATGAGCAACCTCAGTCGCCGCATCTTCCTCCTCGGCGGGCTCACCACCGCGGGCGCCGCCGCGCTCCAACTCGGGGCGACGGCACAGTCGTCGGCCGCCGCAGCCACCCCCTTCCCCTTCACGCTGGGCGTCGCCTCCGGAGACCCGGACGACACCAGCGTGGTGCTCTGGACCCGCCTCGCCCCCACCCCGACCAACGCGGACGGCCAGGGCGGCATGCCCAACGCCGACGTCGCCGTCGACTGGCAGGTCTCCACCGACCAGAACTTCGCCACCGTCGTCAGCTCCGGCACGGTCACCGCCCGCTACGCGCAGGCCCACTCGGTGCACGCGCTGGCGGGCGGCCTCGCCCCGGACGCGGAGTACTACTACCGGTTCCGGGCCCAGGGCTTCATCTCCCCGGTCGGCCGGACCCGCACCGCCCCGGCGCCGGGCACGCTCGGGCGGGCCTTCACGATGGCCTTCGCCTCGTGCGCCCACTACGAGAGCGGCTACTACACCGCCTACCGCCGGATGGCCGACGACCGCCCCGACCTGATCCTGCACCTGGGCGACTACATCTACGAGGGCGGCGCCACCACCACCGGCGTGCGCCAGCACCTCGGCAGCGAGATCGTCTCGCTGGCCGACTACCGCCGCCGCTACGCGCTCTACCGCACCGACCCGGACCTGCAGGCCGCGCACGCCGCCGCGCCGTGGCTGGTGGTGCCGGACGACCACGAGGTGGAGAACAACTACGCCAACATGGTCCGCGCCGACAGCAGCCCCGTGCTGACCGCCGCCCAGTGGACCGCGCGGCGCACCGCCGCCTACCAGGCGTACTTCGAGAACATGCCGCTGCGCGCCGCCGCCACCCCCTCCGGCAACAGCATCCAGCTCTACCGCCGGGTCCGCTGGGGCACCCTCGCCACCTTCCACATGCTCGACACCCGCCAGTTCCGCGACGACCAGGCCTGCGGCGACGGGACGAAGGTCTGCGCCGACGCCGACCTGGCGTCCCGCTCGATCACCGGTGCGACCCAGGAGGCGTGGCTGCTCGACGGGCTCGGCCAGCACCTGAGCACCTGGGACCTGATCGGCCAGCAGGTCTTCTTCGCCCGCAACGTGAACGCGTCCGGCGCGATGAACATGGACGCCTGGGACGGGTACCGGGCCAGTCGGGCGCGCATCCAGCAGGGCATCGTCGACCGGGCCGTGCGCAACCCGGTCGTCCTCACCGGCGACGTGCACGCCTCCTGGGGCAACGACCTCAAGGCCGACTACGCGAACCCGTCGTCGGCGACGATCGGCTCCGAGCTGGTCTGCACCTCCATCACCAGCGGCGGCGACGGCAGCGCCACCACGGCGATCCCCAACGGCTCGCTCAACCCGCACCTGCGCTTCTACTCCAACCGGCGCGGCTACGTCCGCACCCGGATCGCGCCCACGCAGATCACCGCCGACTTCCGGTCGGTGGCGGCGGTGACCGAGCACGGCGCGGCGGCGACCACCGCCAAGACCTTCCTCATCCACGACGGACAGCCGGGGTTGGCCGATGCGTAAGCTCTCCGTACTCGGCGCGGCCGTCGCCGGTCTCGCCGCGGTCCTCGCCCTGGTCGCCCCCGCCTCGGCGGCCGGGCCCACCTCCTGGGTGACCGCGAACAGCGCCGCCACCGGCGACCAGGACACCCCCGCCGTCGCGGCCGACCGCCTCGGCGACACCGCGGTGGTCTGGGAGGACGACCGCGACACGACCGACCCGGACGACGACGCGCACAGCGACGTGTGGGTGCGGGTCTTCCACAACGGCGCCCCCGGCTACGAGCAGAAGCTCTCGGCGGGCGGGACGGCGGGCACCGCCTGGCGCCACCTCCAGCCCGACGTGGGCCTCGACGACCGGGGCGACGCCGTCGTGGTCTGGGCGGAGGACCCGGACGGCAACGGGCTCTACAACATCGTCTACCGGGTGCTCTCCCCGACCGGCGCGGTGCTCGGCTCCGGCCGGGTCAACGCGAACGCCGACGGCCAGCAGATCCACCCGCGCGTCGCGGTCGACCCGGACGGCGCGCCGGGCAGCGCCACCGCGGTCGCGTTCTCGGTGGTCTGGGAGGACGTCCAGGGCACCGCCGCGGCCACCGTGAAGGCGGCCGGGTTCACCGGGACCACCACCAAGGCGTACGAGGTGACGGTCAACGCGACCGGCGGCGCCCACCACAACCCCGACGTGGCGACCTCCGCCTCGGGCGACGCCGTCGTCGTCTGGGACGAGGACACCGACGGCAACGGCTACTACCAGATCGGCCTGGTCAAGCTGGCCAAGGCCAACGGGGCCGTCACGCTCAGCCGCCGCAGCGCCAACAGCGTCGCCGCCGGGCAGCAGCAGCGCCCGGCGGTGGCCGCCGACTTCAACGGCGACTTCGTGGTGGCCTGGGAGTCCGACCACACCGGCACCCGCGGGGTCTGGGCCCGCTCCTTCACCGCGGCCGGCACCCCCGGCCCGGCCGAGACCGAGGTCTCCGGCGGCAGCGGGGCGGGCAACCCGAGCGTCGGCATCGACGACCAGCGCGAGGCCGTGGTCGGCTGGAGCGTCGCGGGCGCCGACCCGGCGGTCTGGGCGCGCGGCCTCAACCCCGACGGCACCTCCACCGGCCGGCTGTCGGCCCGGTCCGTCAGCCAGGACACCACCGGCCGGCAGGAGCAGCTCGCGGTGGCCTCCTCCCCGTTCGGCGCGCTCACGATGGCGTACACCGACGACCACGACGGCAACGGCTTCGACCAGGTCCTGCTGGCGCTGGGCGCGACCGCCTCGGACTGGTGACGGCAGCGGTCCGACCGTCCGCCGGGGCCCCCTTCGAGGGGCCCCGGCGGCGTTCCCGGCGCCGGTTCAGGCGGGCTCGCCCCCGTGCGCGGGCCGGTGGCGGGCGTTCAGCAGGGCCAGCAGGCGGACGAGTTCGCCCTGCTGGGCGGGGGTGAGCGGGGCGAGCAGGTCCTGCTGGGCGGCGGAGACCAGGGCGTCCAGGCGGTGCAGGCGGGCGCGGCCGGCGGGGGTGAGGGTGATGACGTTGCGGCGGCGGTCGACCGGGTCGGGGTCGCGGACCAGGAAACCGGCGTCGGCGAGCTCGTTCAGGACGGCGACCATGTCGCTGCGGTAGACGCCGGTGCGGCGGCTCAGCTCGGCCTGGCTGGCGGGGCCGGTCTCGTCGAGCGCGACCAGCACCGCGAAGTGCCACTTGCGGGCGCCCTCGGCGGCCAGCCGCTCGCCCACCAGCCGGTCGGCCGCGGCGGCGGCCCCGGCCAGCAGTCGGCTGGGGACGGTGCGCAGCCGCTCGGGCGTGGCGTCCTCGGGTGCGGGGCTCATGGTCGGGTCCTCCCACTGTTGCGTTAGTGCCACTAACAGTCTAACTTCATTAGTGCGACGAACGTTTATCGCACTAACGGTCTCCAGGGGCCGTGCCGCCCATCCCGCGCACCCGAGGTGACACCCCATGATCGAGCCCTTCCGCGTCCACGTCCCGCAGGCCGACCTCGACGACCTCGCCGACCGCCTCGCCCGCACCCGCTGGCCCGACGAGATCGACGGCGCCGGCTGGGACTACGGCTTCCCGCTGGCCCGCCTCCAGCAGCTCGCCGACCACTGGCGCACCCGCTACGACTGGCGCGCCCACGAGGCCCGGCTCAACGAACTCCCGCACTTCACCACCGAGATCGACGGCCAGCGGATCCACTTCCTGCACCTGCGGGCCGACGACCCCGACGCCCTCCCGCTGGTCCTCACCCACGGCTGGCCCGGCTCGTTCCTCGAGTTCCTGGACGTCCTCGAACCGCTGCGCCGCGACTTCCACCTGGTCGTCCCGTCCATCCCCGGCTTCGGCTTCTCCGGCCCCACCCGCGAACGCGGCTGGGACGTCGCCCGGGTCGCCCGCGCCTGGGCCGAACTGATGGACCGCCTCGGCTACCGGCGCTACGGCGCCCACGGCGGCGACTTCGGCGCGGGCATCTCCACCGCCCTCGCCGCGCACGCCCCCGACCGGGTGGTCGGCGTCCACGTCACCTACCTGCCGCTGCCCCCCGACCCGGACGCCGGGACGCTCTCCGCCGCCGACGAGGCCCGGCTCGACACGGTCCGCGCGCTCCAGGCGAACCGGCCGCCCTACCAGTCCCTCCAGGCCGCCGCCCCGCAGACGCTCGGCTACGCCCTCACCGACTCCCCGGTCGGCCAACTCGCCTGGATCGCCGAGCGCTTCGCGCACTGGACCGACCCGGCCGCCCCCGTCGACGACGACCGCCTGCTCACCGACGTCAGCCTGTACTGGCTGACCGCCACCGCCGCCTCCTCCGCCCGCCTCACCCGGGAGACCCCGCGCGGCGCCACCCCCTGCCCCGCCCCGCTCGGCGTCGCGGTCTTCGCGCACGACATCACCCTGGCCGTCCGCCCGCTGGTCGAACGCCGCTACCGGGTCGCGCACTGGTCGGAGTTCGACCGGGGCGGGCACTTCGCCGCGATGGAGGTGCCCGCCCTGCTCGCCGGGGACGTCCGGGAGTTCTTCACCGCCCTCCCGGCGCCCGCCCGCCCCGGGCCGACCGCGACCGGTGCGGCTCGCTGAGCTGAGCCGCTGTGGGGCCGAGTCCGGTCGCCGGTCCGGGTGCCCGTGCTTCGAGGGCGAATGGACGGACCGTCAGATACCGAGCGGGTCGGTCAGCTGGCTCTCGGTGTCGAAGGAGCGCGCCGCGTCGAAGGCCCCCGCCAGGTCCGGGTGGCGGCCCAGCAGCCGGTGCGCCAGCGCCAGGCCGTCCGGCTCCACCCGGCGGGTCAGGCCCAGGTGTGGCATCCAACGGCCGGGCAGGTAGAGCGGGTTGGGCTCCGGCGCGTCCGCCAGCAACCGCCACACCTCCCGGTGCAGCTCGATCAGCGCCGGACCCGGCACCACGCCCCAGGCCAGCACCCGGCGGCGGCTGCGCGCCCCGAACGACAGCAGGCCCGACAGCCGCACCTCCAACGGCAGCACCCCGGCCAGGAGTTCACCCACCGCCGCGAGCCGGTCCGGGGCGATCGCGCCGCACACCGCCAGGGTCAGGTGCGGGCGGTGCCCCGGGTGCGGGTTGTCCGCGAGCGAGTCCACCCCGCCGTCGGCCAGCTGCCGCCACACCGTCCGCACCGCCCGGTCGGACGCCGGGTCACAGGTCAACTCGATGGTCCGCATGCCCCCACCGTAGGACCGGCCCCGCCGCCGCCCGCGCCCGCCCCGTGTGATGGGCTGTGCGGATGCGCACCACCGACGACCGGCGTCCGCCGCGCCGCACCGGCCCCCGCGAGGAGCGCCGTCCCCGTGAAGAGCGCCGTCCCGGCGAAGAGCGCCGCTCCCGCGAGGAGCGCCGTCCCCGCCCGTCGGGGGAAGTGAGGGACCGTCCGGCGGCCCCGCCGGCCGGGCGCCCGGGGGAGTGGTCGGCCAGGGCCGGATGGCTGGCCGGTGCGGTGGCGGTGCTGCTGCTCGGACTGACCGCGCCCGCGCTGGTGCCCGTCGGCGCCGCGACCCTGCTCGGCGGGGCGCTGTACACCGCGCTGCTGCACACCCTGCTGATGGCCGCCGCGCCCCGGCTCGGCCCGTGGACCGCCGCCGGTGCCGCGCTCGCCGCCAGCTGGGCGGTGGAGCTGTTCCAGCTCACCGGCCTGCCCGCCGAGCTCGGCCGGCACAGCCGACTCGCCCGCCTCGTCCTGGGCACCACCTTCGACCCGTCCGACCTGCCCGGCTACGCCCTCGGCGCGGCGGCCCTGCTCGCCGTCCACCACGTCGCCCGCTATGCCGTCCGGCACGCGGCCCGCCGCGCCGCCCGCCGACGCCGCGCCCGGCGGTTCGGTGTCGCGCCGTTCGACGCCCCGGAGGTCAAATAGGTACATTTGGGACATTCGGGAGCAGCACTCAGGCTTCGCGTGTCCACGAACAGAAGGCCGAGCCGCCTTCGGAAAGGGACTCCATGCACCCCGCCCTCAGCCCCGCCGTCCTCGCCGAACTGCGCCGGCCCCGCCCCTATCCGGCGGTGTCCATCCTGATGCCCACGCACCGCCGCGAGCCGGACAACGCGCAGGACCCGGTCCGCCTGCGCAACCTGGTGGCCGAGGCGAAGGAGCGGGTCCAGGCCGACCCCGAGGTCTCCCGCGCGGACCGGATCGACGTCCTGGAGCAGCTCGACAAGGCGCTCGCCGAGGTCGACCTGGTGCACGCCGAGGACGGCCTGGCGATCCTCGTCGCGCCCGGCGAGCACCAGGTCTGGTCACTCGGCCGCACCGCCCCCGCCCGGGTGGTCGTGGCCGACACCTTCCTCACCCGCAACCTGGTCTCCTCGCAGATCGCCGAACGCCCCTACTGGGTGCTCGCGGTCGCCGCCGACCGGGTGGTCCTGTGGGGCGGCAACCAGGAGCGCGTCACCGAGGAGAACGTCCACGGCTTCCCGCTGGTGCGGGTCTACGACAACCCCGACCCCGAGCGCCAGGAGCGGATCGGCGACACCCCCAGCACCTTCCGGGACGAGGAGACCAAGACCTTCCTGCGGCAGGCCGACACCGCGGTCGGCAAGGTGCTCGCCGCCGACCCCCGCCCGCTGTACGTGGTGGGCGACGCCCCCGCGCTCGCCCTGCTGGACGCCGTCGGCCCGATCGCCAAGGCCACCACCTCGCAGATCCCGCACGGCGGCCTCGCCCAGGCCACCGCCGAGGTCGTCCGCCAGGTGGTCGAACCCGCCGTCCGCGGGCACGCCGACCAGGAGATCACCGACGCGCTCGCCCGCCTCGACAAGGCGCGCGGCCGCCAGGCCTTCGCCGCCGGGCTCGACGAGGTCTGGCAGACCGCGGCCGAGGGCCGGATCGCCCTGCTGGTGGTCGAGGAGAACTTCCGCACCACCGTCCGCGACGACGGCGACCACCTCGTCCCCGCCGAGGAGGGCCAGCCCGGCGCCCGCGAGGACGTCGTCGACGAGGTCATCGAGCGCGCCCTCGACACCGGCGCCACCGTCAGCTTCGTCCCCGACGGCACCCTCTCCGACGCCGGCCGGATCGCCGCGGACCTGCGCTACTGACCCGCGCTACTGACCCGCGCCACCGACCCGTGCACCAGGGGCCCGCACCGGAACCACCCGGCGGCGGGCCCCTGGCCCGTGCCCCGCCCTCAAGCGGTCGACGCCCCCAGCAGTACGCCCACCGCGTACGTCACCGCCATCGCGATGCCGCCGCCCAGCACGTTGCGCAGCACCGCCCGGCGCGGATCCGCCCCGCCCAGCCGGGCGCTCGTCCAGCCCGTCACCACCAGGGCCGCCAGCACCGCCACCACCGTGACCCACACCCGGACGGACTGCGGCGGCAGCACGATCGCCAGCAGCGGCAGCAGCGCACCCACCGTGAACGCCGCGAAGGACGCCCAGGCCGCGTGCCACGGTTCGGTCAACTCGTCCGGGTCGATGCCCAGTTCGGTCTCCGCGTGGGCGGCCAGCGCGTCGTGCGCGGTCAACTGCACGGCCACCTGCCGGGCCAGCTCCGGATCCAGGCCCTTCGCCTCGTACATGCCCGCCAGCTCGGCCAGCTCCGCCTGCGGCGTCAGCCGCAGCTCCCGCCGCTCCAGCGCCAGCGCGGCCCGCTCCGCGTCCCGCTGGGTGCTCACCGAGACGTACTCGCCCGCCGCCATCGACAGCGAGCCCGCCAGCAGGCCCGCCAGACCGGCCGTCAGCAGCTCGGTGGACGAGGAGTTCGCACCCGCCACGCCCACCACCAGGCCCGCCGTCGACACCACGCCGTCGTTCGCCCCCAGCACCGCCGCCCGCAGCCAGTTCAACCGCCCGCCCAGCGCACCCCCGTGCGCCTCGTCGTGGTCCGGGGGCTGGCCGGGTTCCGTACCCCGGGCGCGGGAAGCTGTCATGGCGCCAGTGTGCCCGCCGGACGCCGCCGCGCCCCGCAGCCCCGGCGGGGCGCCGGAAAACCCGTTGCCGCAGGTGGTGACGGTGGGTCAGGATGCGGGCATGTGCTTCCGTGGCGGGACGGGCAGCCGGCACCACGTGTGCCTGCCCTGCCGGGCGTCCTACAAGCGCCGCGGGCAGCGGACCGAGACCTGCCCGCGCTGCCGGGGCCCGCTGATCGACGCGGGCCAGGACCTGCACGTCCCGCGCCGCTCCGACACCGCCGCCTGGCGGGCGCTCACCGCGCTGCTGTACTCCGGCGTCCGGTTCGCCTCCGGCTGCTGCGACGGCCCCGGCTGGCGCCCGCGCACCCCGCGCGAGGTCCGCGAACGCCTCGCCGCCGCAGCCGGCACCGGCCTGCCCCTCGCCGACGCGCTGACCACCCGGGACGTGGCGGACCTCGCCGCGCAGCGGCGCGCCGCGCGGCGGGTGCCGAAGGTCAGCCGACCGCCGCGCTGAGCAGCTCGCGGTGCGCCTGCCGGGTGGTCAGGCCCAGTGCGTGCAGCGCCAGGCGGCCCGGGCCGGACGGCTCGCACTCCAGGACGGCCAGCGGCAGGCGCGCCGCCAGCGGGCCCGGCCCGCCGTCGGCCAGCCGCTGGTGGACGTCGCCCGCGTACCGGGACAGCGGGGGGAACTCGCCCGCCGGAACGGGGAAGCGCGGCCAGGCGTACGACGCCAGGGCCCGTTCGACCGCCTCCGCCAGCGCGCCGGGCGCGACACCGGGCAGCCGTCCGGGCAGCGCCAGCAGCAGGTGCCCGGTGGTGACTTCGTTGTGGCCCCGTTCGACCGCCGCGGCGCGGGCCGCGTCCAGCAGGCCGTCCAGCGCGTCCGGGCCGTCGGGACGGTCGGGCGCGTCGAGAGTGTGATCCGTCATGCCGGTCAGGCTCCCCCGGGCGCGGCCGCCCGGTCAACCGGAGCGCCCCGAGCGCCTCAGAGCGTGGTCGGGGCCGGGTCGCCCTGCGGGCTGCCGGTCCACCAGTTGCCCGGGGCGGCCGGGTCGCGGCTGGTCCAGTACTCGATGATCGCGCTCTCGAACTCCTCGGCGGACAGCGCGCCGTCGCCGTTCCGGTCCAGGTGCGCGAAGGCGGTGTCGGCGTCGGCGCGGCGCAGCTGCGGGAAGTGGCCGCGCTGGAAGGCGAAGAACTCGTCCGCGTCGACCTCGCCGTTGCCGTCCGTGTCCGCCACCGCGAGGAAGGCCCGGGCCAGCGCCCCGAGCGTCGCCACCGCCGCCCCGGGGTCGTCGGCCAGCGAGGCGGTGGAGGCCAGGAACTGCGCCCGGTCGATCGCCTCGGCCCCGGCGGGCAGGTGCGGCAGGTGCAGCTCGCGCCAGATCGCCACGTACGCCCCGACGATCCGCTCCTCCGGCGCGGACCCGGCCGGGTGCCCCAGCGAGCGTGCCACCGACCGCCCCATCAGGACGTGGTCCTGCTCGGTGAGCCGCCCGTCCCCGTCGGCGTCCAAGTGGTCGAACCCGTGACTGATCTTCGCGATGAGCAGGTCGTCGGACACGGTTACCCTCCGGTGATCGGTAGTTGACGGAGCGTCATTCTATCCACCGCTCCCGGCCCACCCGTAGCGGGGGCGGGCCGGGGCGCCACCGTCATCCGGCGGACCGCCACGGGGCGCGCTCCACCGCCTCGCGCAGGGCGCGCGCCCGGCGCAGGGCGTACGAGAAGAGCGCGGGCGCCGCCTCCACCAGCGATTCCAGCAGGCCGACGGCCTCCCCGGCACAGGCGGCGGCCTCCGCACGCCCGCTGCCGACCAGCAGCCTGCACCGGGCCCGGCCGAGCAGGGCCATCGCCAGGGCGCTCCGGTGGTCGTCGCTCTCCGGGGGGTCGAGCCGCCGGGCGGCGGCCAGCGCCTCCGCCGTGTCGGCGAGCGCCTGCTCGGCCAGCCCGTCCTGGGCCCGGGCGACCCCGAGCGCGGCCAGCGCGCCGACGGCCCGGGCGGCACGTGCGGCCGCCTCCACCGCAGGCATGCCCCGGTAGAGCCGCACGGCCCGTTCGGCGTCCGCGGCGGCTCCCGGGTGGGGCGGTTCGCACTCCGTGCGCACCTGGGCCCGGGAACCGAAGGTGTCCGCGACGATCCCCTCGTACGCCTCCGACCCCAGGCCCTCGATCGCCAGGGCGGCGGCGACCGCCCGGTCCAGGTGCGGCAGTGCCGCCTCCGCCCCGTCCACCTCGACCGACAGGGAACCGAGCAGGCCCAGGGACATGGCCATCCCGGCGCAGCGGGCCGGATGCGACGCGGGCATCCGCTCGAACGACTCGGCGACTTCGCGCAGCAGCGTCAGCGCCCGAGCGGACTCCCCGTCCGTCCACAGCGCGACGGCGTGCAGGAGCGCGGTGAGAGCCGGGGCGGGCATCCGGGCGTCCCGCTCGGCGGGCGGCAGGGACTCCCACAGCCCGACCGCCTCCGCCACGTGCCCGGCGGCCTCCGGGCGACGGCCCAGCTGGGCCAGCAGGCCGCTGGTGTCGGACAGCACGGCGGCGAGACGGGCCCGGTGGTCGTGGGTCGGCTGACGCTCCGACTCGAGGCGGCGCAGCCGCACGGCCTCGGCCGCGACTTCGAGGGCTTCGGCGGACTTGCCCGCAGCGGCGAGCTGGTTGCGGAGCAGGTCGAGGGAGTCCAGCAGGCCGTCCCGGTGGCGCTCGGGGTCGATCCGCTCCAGCGCACGCCGCGCGTCCACCACCAGCCGCAGCGCCGCGTGCGCGGCCTCGGGCCGACGGGCCAGGCTCAGGACGGCAGCGAGGACGTCCAGGATGTCGGCCGACTCCGGCCGGGCGGCGGTCGGGGCGGCGGCCGCGACCGCGACCTCGGCGGCGTCCGCCGCCTCCTCCAGCCGACCCAGCCGGTGCAGGCACAGGACCCGGGTGGTGACCAGCCGGGCGAACAGCGGATCGAACGAGTCGGGCTGCGCCTCGGCGAGGACCCGGCTCACCGCCACGCCCTGCTCGGCCGCCCGCAGCGCCTCGGCGTCGCGGCCGGCACCGCGGTGCGCCGACGCGATGTTGTTCAGGCAGCGCGCGAAGTCCGCCTGGACGCCGGCCGGCCGGGGCTCGGGGACGGAACGGTAGATCAGGACGGCCTGCTCCAGCAGGACCAGCCCCTCCGCACCCCGGTCGACGTTGCCGAGCCGCAGGGCCAGGGTGGTCAAGGCCATCGCGTGGTCGGTGGCGAACGCCCCGGGATGGGACCGGTGCAACTCCGCGTAGAGGGCGACGGACCGCTCCGCCGCCCGGACCGCCCGTTCCGCCGCTCCCGCGTCGCTGAGTTCGTTGGACCAGGTGTTGAGGGTCATCGCCAGGGGCTCGCGGTACGCCCCGGGCTGCTCCCGCGCCAACTCCTCGTAGTGCTCGACGGCCTCCTGCACGGCGGCGAGGGCCTCGCGGCCCAGACCGGCCCGGCTCAGTTCGATGGACAGCGAGTTGAGGCTCTGGGCCAGCTCGCCCCGGTAGGCGGCCGGCCGGCCCTCGGCGAGTCGGCGCCGCAGGGCGACCACCTCCCGGGACACCTCCAGCGCCTCGGCCGGGTGGCCGGTGTCGCCGAGGCAGTTCGCCAGGGTGCCGAGCACCTTCGTCAGCAGGTGCCGGTGGGCGTCCGGCCGCCGCCCGGCCAGCGGGCGCAGCAGCGCCAGGGCCTCCCGGCTGGTGCGCAGGCACTCCTCGCCCCGGCTCCAGCCGCGCTGACTCAGCGCGAGGTTGTTCAGGGCGAGGGCCAGGGCGACCACGGCCTCCTCGGTGCCGTCCGCCGCCTGCTCCCGCCGACGCTCGACCACGGCGGTCCAGTCCGCCAGCGAACGGGCGAGGTCGCCGAGGTCGCCGTAGGCGGTGGCACGGGTGCCCAGCGAGGTCAGCAGGTGCTCGGGCTGGTCCAACCCGCTGTTCCGTTCGAGCAGTTCGAAGCCCTGGACGGCGAGGTCGGCTGAGGCGAGGGCCTGGTCCCACTGCCCCGTCCGGGTCTGGAAGACCGCCCGGTTGTTGAGGCAGCCCGCCAGCGCACTGCGCAGGGCGGCCCCGTGCGGCGTCCCGGGGCCGTGCAGGGCCGTGGCGGCGGTCAGCGCCTCGACGGCGTCCCCCACCGTCGACAGGGCCCGGGCGTAGTCCCCGACCTCGCTGTACCACCTGGCCAGTCGGCGCTGCGTCCGGGAGCGGGACAGCAGCTCTTCGACGGCGTCGCCCCCGCTCCCGCCGGGCGCCTCCAGGCTCCGTTCGAGCAGGCGCACGGCCCAGGGGCCGAGGTTGTACGAGGAGCCGGGCAGCACCTCGGCCCAGGAGGCGAGCCGCTCGGGGTCGGAGTGCGGGGAGTCGAGCAGCCGGAGGAGGGCGTCGGTCAGCGGCGCCGCCTCCTCGACGTGCGTGGCGGCGGTGATCGCCGGCAGGGCGAGGACGTCGGGCGATGCGGTGCACAACTCGGTGATCCGCGGGGCGAGTTCGGCGCGCAGCGGGCGGTGGTGCGCGGCCCGGGTCAGGACGGTCAGCAGCCGCTCGGCGTCGTCGGGCGCCAGGTCGGCGCTCAGTGCGGAGAGCAGGTAGGGCTGTTCCAGCACCCGCCGCCCGGCGAAGCGCTCGGCGACCCGGTCGGGCTGGACCGCCCCCCACGGGCCGGCCGCCGCCCCGGCGGGGGGATAGGCGGCGATGAGGCACTTCTCCACGATCCCGCGCCGGGCGTCGTCGGAGAGCCCCCGGATGCGCCGCAGCACGGCGTCCGCCCGTGCGTAGTCGCCGGTGTCCAGCAGGACCGTGGCGGCGAGCGCGTCCCGGAACGCCTCCGCCGTCGGGCCGGCCGGGCCGACCCCGTTGCGCGCCGGGACCCCGTTGGCCGCCAGGACCCCGTTCCAGTAGCGCTCCTCGTGCAGCAGCAGACGCGCCTCCGCGTCGTCGGGGTTCTCGACGGGAGCGGCCACCAGCCCGCCGGGGGAGGACCTCGGGGCGTCCGGCGGCGGATCGCCCGCGTCCAGCAGGTCGGCCAGCGCGGTCATGTGCAGGGTCAGCGGGTTGGCGTAGCGCAGGTCCCCCAGGTCGCGCGGCGGCAGGGCGGCCGCCTTCCCGGCCCAGTCGACCTCCCCTCGCCCGGGCAGCAGGCGCAGCTGCCCGGCGAACGCGCCCGCGGCCTGCCGGTACAGCTCCGGCCGCTCCCCGGCGTCCGTCACCAGCGCGGGCAGCGCGACCGTCGCGGCCCGCCCCAGCTGGTCCGCCACCGCCTCGCCGCGCACCTTGGCCCGCTCGCGCCACTCGCCGCCGGTCCGGGCGATCAGCACGACCTTGAACGGGAGCCGGTGGCCGGAGAGCGATTCGAGCAGCTTCGCCAACTGGCCGATCCGCTGCTCCGCGTAGTCGAGCACCACGAGCACCCGGCGCGGGGTCTCACGCAGGGGGGCCAGGTCCGGACCGTCCTCCCCGGGCGCTCCGGACGCCGCCCACACCGCCGTCCACCTGCCGTGCGCGGGGTCGGAGGTCAGCCGTTCGACCAGTTCGCGCACCAGCCGGGTCTTGCCCTGGCCGCCGGGCCCGTGCACCAGCAGCACGGCCGTGTCGGGCTGGACGCACCAGCCGACCAGCTCCTCCAGCAGTTCCCCGCGACCGTGGAAGGGAACCACCTCCCGCTCCGGGCGCAACAGTGCGGCCGGGGAGTCCCCGGACCGGTTCCGGTCGGTGGACTGGGGATCGGTCAGCGGGACGAACTCCACGGGTTCCAGCCGCAGTGAGTCGGCCCCGTACTCCTGCAGGGCCGCGCGGAACGCGCTCCCCTCCTCCGGGCGGAAGAGGTAGTACGCCGGTACGGCCTCGATCGCGCCGTGCCCGGAGAAGGCGGCCTCGCTCGTGACCACGCCGACCAGCAGGCCGTCGGACAGCAGCGCCGCCCCCGAGAGGCCGGCCCAGGGCAGGCCCGCGCCCGGCCACTGCGGAGGGGTCTTGGTGAGGTCGAGCAGGTAGCGGTTGCCGACGGAGGAGTCCCCCGGATTGACCGCCCCCGTCAGGTGGGCGGTCTCCACGAAGCCCTTGCGCTCGCCGAGCGCGTGGCCGTCCGGGGAACCCGCGTACTGCACCAGGTCGGGAGTCCCCATCACCTCGCACGGCTGCCCCGCCCGCAGGGTGGAGAACTCGCCCCAGCGGACGCCCGCCGAGGTGGGCGGGGTCCACCCGTCGTCGTCGACGTGCAGCAGCGCGGCGTCGTCACGCCCGCCCGGGCTGCCCCGCCACACCACGGTCGCCCGGAACTCCCGGCCGGTGCCGGGCCGTTTCAGCGGCACCGTCGCCGCGGTGCCGACGACGTGCGCGGAGGTCAGTACCAGTCTGGGGCCGACCAGGTAGCCGGAACCCCGGCTGCCCCGCCCGCCGACGACCACCACTCTGTCCTTCAGCATGTTCCCCCCTGCGTTCCGGTGCCCCCCCGGTTCGGCCGCGGCTCAGTTCTCGTAGTGGCCGGTGAGGTCCTCCGGCTCGTCCGCGCCGTCGCCCGCACCGGAGATCAGGAGGTCCGTCCGGTCGGCCTGCCGGGGCGTCAGGGTGAAGGAGATCCGGTGGGTCCTGCCGCGCGAAACGCTCCCGGCGGCCTCCGCGGACAGCGCCCAGACCTTGAACTTCCCGCCGGCCTTCGCGTCCGCCCGGAGCTCGACCTCGAACGCCATCTCGATCGGACCGACCTCGAACAGGAGCTCCTGCCCGGTCCCGAGCCGCTGGGCCTTCAGCAGTTCGTTCCGCACGGCGGCCACGGCCTCCGCCAGTTCGATGTCCAACTTCATTCTCCCCTGGTTGAGTTGACGACTCGATGGTCACCATAGGGGGAGCGTGCCGACCGGGGAGGGCGGACTCGTCAGTAGGTTGTCCCGGTCGCGGAACGCCCGGGGCCCAGCGAACGCCCGGGGCTCAGCGGGCGGCCAGGGCGTCGGCGGACTTCGACCAGTTGTCGTGCAGCTTGTCGAGGTAGGAGCGGGCCTCGGGGCCGGGCTTGGTGCCGCGGGCGAAGAGCAGCATGTTGCCCGCGCCGGTGTTGTAGCCCAGCGCCATCAGCTCGTCGCGGGACAGCGACGCGGCGGGGTGCGCGGGCAGCTGGGCGCCCAGGTCGTGCAGGTACCAGGCGGCGGCCCGGACGGCGAGCGCCGGGTCGTCGGGGAGGTCCTCCCAGGGGCGGTCGGCGAAGGGGCGGCCCTGGCGG
This sequence comes from Kitasatospora sp. NA04385, assembly GCF_013364235.1. Taxonomy (NCBI): domain Bacteria; kingdom Bacillati; phylum Actinomycetota; class Actinomycetes; order Kitasatosporales; family Streptomycetaceae; genus Kitasatospora; species Kitasatospora sp. NA04385. Next base: position 8,198,183 of record NZ_CP054919.1, read on the forward strand.
GTCTCGTCGTAGGCGGCGCGGTGCATGTTGGCGATGCCGAACGAGGCGTCCGGCTTCATCTTCTGCCAGGCGCGCTCGACGTCCGGGCCGTGCGGCTTGTACGCCTCGTTGAACAGGACCGCCATCACCAGCTGCGGGTTCACCCCGGCCTCGGCCGCGTACTGCTTCACCTCGGCCGCGAAGTACCGCGGCGCGTAGTCGCCCGGGGGCCGGGAGGCGGCGGCCGGGGCGCCGGACGAGGGCGGGGCCGAAGCGGAGGCGGTCGCGGCGGCGGAAGCACTGGCGGCCGGGGCGGCGGCGGGCGGGGCGGCCTGGTCGCCGCCGCGCTCGTAGGCCCAGATGCCCAGCACGGCCAGTGCCAGTACCGCCCACGGCCACTTCGCGCCGCGTTCCGCCACCGGTGGCTCCTTCCGTCCGTCGGATCCGGGTGCCGTCGGGGCTCCCGCGCTTCGGGTGCCCGCCGGCCGTGTCCTGGCACCGGGCTGTCGCGTTCTGCCAGATGTCGCCCGATGCCGGGTGACGGCCTGTGGCGAGCTTACGTACCCGGAGCGAATTTGTATGCTTCGCTCGAACCTCTACAGCTCTGTAGAGGAACCGGGTGGTGCCCGCCCGCGTCTGTCAGTCCGGAACGGTCGGACGCCGCAGGCGCGGCGCGGCAGTGGACGAGAGGTGTCGATGACGGGGCGAGGGCCGACAGGCGCACGCGGCGACGCGCCGCTGTGGCGGGACGAGCGGGACGAGCGGGACGAGCAGGGCGGCCAGGGCGGTCCGGAGGGGCGCGGCGGCCCGGGGGGAGCCCTCCCCGCCCACCCCGTCCCCGCCCAGCGCGGCCCGCACCGGGACGAGCGGCGCGCCCCGACCGGACGGCGCCCCGGCGGGCCGCCCGCCGCGAGGCCGCGCGCGGCAGCACCCGGGAGCGGGCGCACGGCCGCGCGCGCCGACACCGCCGGGCCGAACCGGATGCCCGCCGTCCTGCCCTCGCTCGGCCTGCCCGTGCTCGGCGCGCTCGCCGACGAACTGATCAGCCCGGGCCTCGGCCCGGTGTACGCCGGGTGCGCCGTCCTCGGCGCCGTCCTGGCCGCCCTGGTCAGCAGCCCGGCCGGCTGGTGGTGGGTGGTCAGCGGCGCGCCCGTGGTGACCCTGGCCGCGGCCGGCTGCGCCGACTACCTGGCCCGCGGCGACGAGTACCGGGGCGCCGGACTGGGCACCCGGGGCCTCGAACTCGTCAGCGGCCAGTTCCCGTGGATGCTCGCCGCCCTCGCCGCCGCCCTGCTGGCCGTCGGCGTGCGCAGGCTCCGTGCCCGGAGGTCCCACCGTGGCTGACCGCCGCACCCCGGCCCAGGGCCACCCGTCGGCCGAACGCCGCGGCCCCCGCCGGGTCGTGCGCCGCCGCCCCGCGCCGGGCGTGATCGCCGGTCGGGCCCTCGCCTGCGGCCTGTCGCTGACCGTCCTGGGCGTCAGCGGCTTCGCCTGGTACACCACCCAGCAGCTCAACGGCGTCAACCGCTCGCACGCCCTCGACCAGGCCAAGAAGAACGCGCCCCCGCACCTCGACTCCTCCGTCAACATCCTGCTGATCGGCCTGGACAGCCGCAAGGACATGGACGGCAACGACCTCCCCAAGGAGTTCGTCCAGGACGAACTGCACGCGGGCTCCAGCGAGATCGGCGGCTACAACACCAACTCGCTGATCCTGCTGCACATCCCGCCCAGCGGGAAGGCCCAGGCGGTGTCCGTCCCGCGCGACGACTGGGTGCAGACGTACAACGCGGACGGCACCCAGGGCAAGATGCACAAGATCAAGGAGGCCTACGGCTACGCCAAGGACGCCGCCGAGGAGAAACTGCGCGCCAAGGGGCTCAAGGGCGCCGAACTGGAGCAGCAGAGCCGCGAGGCCGGGCGCTCCGCCACCATCCAGACCGTGCAGAAGCTCCTCGACGTCCCGATCGACCACTTCGCCGAGGTCAACCTGATCGGCTTCTACGACATCGCCAAGGCACTCGAACCGATCCCGGTCTGCCTCAACAACGCCGTCGACGACCCGATCGTCTCCCGGGTCACCGACAGCAAGGGCAACGTGGTCAAGCCCGGCGGCGGCACCGGTCTGAAACTGCCCGCCGGCGTCAGCCAGTTGAACGCCGCCGACGCGCTGTCCTTCGTCCGGCAGCGGCACAACCTCACCAACGGCGACCTCGACCGCACCCACCGGCAGCAGGCGTTCATCGCCTCCGTCGAGTACAAGCTCAAGCAGCAGGGCGTGATCGGCGACCTCGGCAAGATGCAGGACCTGCTGAACGTGGTCAAGAAGGACGTGGTGATAGACGACCAGTGGCAGATCCTCGACTTCGCCCAGCAGGCACCCAACCTGACCGGCGGGAACGTCGAGTTCAACACCCTGCCGATCGACAAGTTCGCCACCGTCGGCGGCCAGGAGGTCAACCAGGTCGACCCGGCCAAGCTCCGGCGGATCGTCAAGCAGCTGTTCGGCCAGCCCGTCGACGCGGACCCGGCACCCGGCACCGCCGGCGCCACCCCGTCCGGCGTCGGCCCCAGCACCGGCCCCGGCACCAGCCCCGGTGAGGCGCCCGCCGCCGACGCCACCGTCGACGTGCTCAACGGCTCACCGGTGACCGGCGCCGCCGGCGACGAGTCCAAGGCCCTGACGGCACTCGGCTACCGGGCCGGGAGGACCGGCAACGCCGACACCCACCCCAGGGCCACCACCGTCCGGTACGGCACCGGCGCGCAGGACGCCGCCCGGCAGATCGCCGCCCGCTACGGGGCCACCGCCACCGCCTCCGGCACGATCGCCCCCGGCCACGTCCAAGTCGTCCTCGGCACCGACCACACCGCGCCCGCCGCCACCCCCGGCACCGCCGACAGCACCCCCGGCCAGCCCGCCCCCACCGCCACCCTGCAGATGCAGGGCCCGCCGGTGAAGGCCGGCGGCGTCCCCTGCGTCGACTGACCACCTGGCCGGGCAGAGGGGCCGCCCGCACCAGGGCGTGGCGGCCCGCACCAGGGGGCGGCGTTCCTCACCAGGGCGTGGCGGCCTTCACCAGCAGCACCAGCGCGACCGCCGCGTTCAGGGCCGACACCGCCGACACCGCCGTGCCCGCCGCCGCCACCATCGCGGCCAGCCCCGCCGGGGAGGCCGGTGGCGGCCACGCCTCGCCCAGCGCCGGACTCAGCAGCGCCGTCACCCGGCGCGGCACCGGGCCCGGCGCGGCGAAAGCCGCGAACGACGGCGCCGGACCACCCCGGGTGACCAGGGCCGCCCGGGCCACCGCCCGCGCCGTCAGCCGCCGGTCGCCCACCGAACCCGCCGCCTCCTCGTCCGCCCAGCGCTCCGTCGCGTACCCCACCGCCTTCTGCAACGGCCGCAGGAACGGGTTCACGCAGCTCGCCAACTGCGCCGCCAACAGGTAGCGGTGGTGCCGGTTCGCCAGGTGCGAGCGCTCGTGCGCCAACAGCGCCCGCTGCTCGTCCGCGTCCAGGCTGTCCATCATCGCCGCCGACACCACCACCCGGCCCGGCACGCCCGGCACCGCGTACGCGTACGGCTCGGGGTCCGGCAGCACCACCAGGTCCGAATCCAGCGGCATCGGCGCCAGCACCCGCTGCGCCCGGGCCCGGATCCGCAGGTGGCGGCGGAGCGAACGCGAACACGCCGTCAGCACCGTCACCAGGCCCACCACCGCCGCCGTGCCCACCTCCTCGTGGAACGGCACCGCCGTCCGGATCTCCGGATCGGACCAGCTGTCCGGCAGCGGATTGCCCGGGATCTGCGCGGTGCCCACCACGAACAGCAGGCCCAGCGCCAGCGTGCTGCACACCGCCATCGTCACGCCGATCCAGGACAGCAGCCGCACCGCGTTGCGCGGGTGCAGGTGGTGCTCGGCCAGCCGCGCGATCGGCAGCGAGGTCAACGGCAGCACCAGCGGGAGGAAGACGAAGGAGCCCATCGCTCAGCGCCCGTCGTCCCGGCCCCCGGCGCCGGGTTCGGCCTCCGCCGCGTTCAGCAGCGAACGCAGCACCTGCTCGTCCTCCGGCGTCAGCGCCGTCACGAACGAGGCCAGCACCGCGTCCCGGTCCGGCTCGGTGTCCAGCAGCCGACGCATCCGGCGGGCCGTCAGCCCCGCCGCGTCCGCCGCCGCCGACCACACGTACGCCCGGCCCGCCCGGCTGCGCACCACCGCCTGCTTCGCCAGCAGCCGCGACAGGATCGTCATCACCGTGGTGTACGCCAGCTCGCCGCCCAACTGCTCCTGCACCCAGGACGCCGTCACCGGCCCCGGCGCCCGGTGCAGCACCGACAGCACCTCGGTGGCCAACTCGCCCTGCCCGCGCCGCCGCCGACCGCCCTCGTCGCCCTCGCCGTGCCCCGGGTCGACACCCGCCAACTCCATGGGAGACTCCCTCCGGCACGGCCGCCCCGCGCCCGACTCGGACAGTTCGACCCCCATCCTAGAGCCTGCCCCGACACCCCTCCGGCGGCCCGCGACCGCTCCCCGCCACGGCCTCGGGCGGCACCGGGGCCGACCATCGGGGTGGTGACAGCGGTGGCGACAGCGACTGGGGCGGCGACAGCGGTGACGACAGCGGTGACGACAGCGGCGGCGACAGTGGTGGCGACCGGCTCGGGAGGGCGGGCGGAGGAGCGGCGGCGTCGTGCCCCGGGTGGTGGCGAGGTGGTGGCGGGGCGCTGGTGGGGCCTGCGCCGGGGTGTGCGCGGTGGGGTGGGACCGCCCGGTCGGATCGGCGGCGGTTCCGGTGGCCTTCCGGGGTGGCCCGGCAGGATCACGGCTGCGGCTGCGGCTGCGGCTGCGGCTGCGGTGGCGGCGGCGCGGGCGGTCCGGCCACCTCCGGCGTCCCGCCGAGCGCCTGTCCTCCCGGGAACGAGGCCGGGCACCGCGCGACAGCGGGACCGTGGTCGGCGCGCTGCCGAGCACCGCGGCGCGGGTGCCGTCCGCCGTCGCGCCGGTGCCTGCCCGGAGCGCCGAACCGCCGGTGGGGCCGCGTCGAGCACCCGTTATGGTGTGCGCACCATCCGCCTGACCACCCGTTCGCCCGACCACCCAGTGGAGAGCACGTGTCGCACCGCCGCGCCCGCGAATCGTCCGGACGCCGTCCCCGAGGCCGCCGTGCCGTCCTGCTCTCCGCCGCCGCCGTCCTGGTGATCGGCTCCGGCGCCGCCGCCCTCGCCGCCGCCGGGGGCGGGGACGAGCACCCCGCCGCCGCACCTGCCGCACCCGCCGCCACCAGCGCCGATGCCGGTGCGCCGACACCCGGGCCCGCGCCCACGGAGAGCACCGACGCCTCCGCTTCGGCCACCGCCTCCGTCTCCGCGTCCGCGTCCACCTCCGCGAGCCCCTCCGGGTCCGCCACGGCCTCGGCGTCCGCCACCGGGACCGGCCCGGCGGGCAAGGACGCCACCACGCCGCCCGCTGCGTCCGTCGCGCCCGCCGCGCCCGTCGCCAAGCCCGGCGGCGCACCCGTGACCTTCACCGGCCTGGCCTTCGACACCTGCACCGCGCCCGGCCTCGCCACCATGAACGCCTGGCACGGCACCAGCCCCTACGGCGCCGCCGCCGTCTACATCGGCGGTAAGAACCGCGGCTGCGCCCAACCCCAGCTCACCGCCGACTGGGTCAAGTCCGTCAGCGGCAGCGGCTGGAAGCTCGTCCCGCTGTACGTCGGCGCCCAGCCGCCCTGCCAGACCGGCAATAGCCCCGAGAAGCTCACCGCCGACACCGCCGTCCCGCTCGGCACCACCGACGGCCGGGACGCCGTCGCCAAGGCCGCCGCCCTCGGCATGCGCCCCGGCAGCACCCTCTACCTCGACGTCGAGGCGTACGACACCGCCGACACCTCCTGCGCCGCCGCCGTCCTCGCCTACGTCCAGTCCTGGAACCGCGCCGTGCACGGCTCCGGCTACTGGGCCGGGTTCTACGGCTTCGCCTCCTCCAGCGCCGCGGGCATCGCCAAGGCCGCCGGGGAGAACGCCCCCGACCTGCCCGACGCCGTCTGGTACGCCAAGTACGACGGCGCCGCCGACACCACCGGCAGCTTCCCGTTCGCCGCGGGCCTGTGGAGCGGGCACCGCCGCGCCCACCAGTACCAGGTCAATCAGAAGGAGACCTACGGCGGCGCCACCGTCACCGTCGACCGCAACGCCTGGGACGCCCCGGTCGCGGTCGTCGGCTGAGCAGTGGCCGGACGGCGGCCGGGCGGTGGCCGGGTTCCGACGTCCCGACCAGGGCCTCCGACGCGCCCGGGACCGTCCGTTCACTCCCGGGACACCGGGCGAACGGACGGGCGTGGACGGGGGTTCGAACGCGGCTGGCAGGGTGCGGCGGTCGACCGGGACGGACCGGTCGGCCTTCCCTCCGAGAGGCTCCCCACCGTGAAGCGCACCGCCGCACTCGCCGCCACCGCCACCGCCACCGCCCTGGCCACGGCCCTGGCGGCCACCTTCGCGACCGCCGGAACCGCCGCCGCCCAGAGCACCGCCCGGAGCACCGCTCAGCACGCTGCCCAGGGCGTCGCCCGCAGCGACTCCTACGGCACCAAGACCCCGTACGCCCCGCAGCAGGACCTCCGGCGCTACCAGCAGGCCCCCGCCGGCTACACGCCGGTGTTCACCGAGAACGTCGCCCGGCACGGCTCGCGCGCGATGAGCGACCGCGAGGACGGCGACGCCGTCCTCGCGCTGCTCGCCGAGGCCGAGCAGGCCGGCGGGCTGACCGGCCTCGGCGCCCAACTCGCCCCGAAGGTCCGGACGCTGCTCGACGCCGGTGCCTCGATCGGCTACGGCAACCTGTCCGCCCGGGGCGCCGACGAGCAGCGGCAGACCGCGCTGCGGATGGAGCGGCGGCTGCCCGGCCTGTTCGACGCCATCGCCGCCCAGGGCGCGCCGATCGTGGTCGAGACCTCCGGCGTGGCCCGGGCCACCGCCAGCGCCGACGCCTTCACCGCCGGACTGGTCGCGGGCGAACCCGCCCTGGCCGGCAGGGTCGAGGCCCCGGTCACCGACAAGAACCTGCTCTACTTCCACAAGCAGCCGCAGAACGCCGACTACCAGGCGTACCTCGCCGCCGACCCGCAGCTCGCCGCCGCCCTCGCCGCGGTCGACGCCGACCCGCGCACCGCCGAGGCCGCCCGGCACACCGTCCGCCGCCTGTTCACCGCCGCCTTCGCCGACACCCTCAACGCCGAGCGGCAGACCGCCTTCGCCCGCTCGCTGTACGCGCTCTACAGCGCCGCGCCCGACCTGTCCGTCGAGGCCCGCGGCACCGACCTGGACCGGTTCCTGACGCCCTCCGACGCCCGGTGGTTCGGCTACCTCGACGACGCCGAGGAGTTCTACCAGAAGGGCCCCGGCTTCGCCGGACGCACCATCACCTACAAGATGGCGGGCGTCCTGCTCGACGACCTGTTCGCCCAGGCCGAGCACAAGGCCGACGGCACCAGCGGCGCCGGAGCCGTGCTGCGCTTCACCCACGCCGAGGAGATCGAACCGCTGGCCGCCCTGCTCGGCCTCCCCGGCAGCACCCGGCAGGCCGACCCGGCGCACCCCTACAGCTACGCGAACAACCCGTGGCGCGGCGCCGACGTCTCGCCGATGGCCGCCAACCTCCAGTGGGACCTGTACCGGGCCGCCCCCGGCAGCAAGGGCAAGCCGGCCTACCTGGTGCGGATGCTCTACAACGAGCGGGAGACCGCGTTCAAGGGCGCCTGCCACCCGATCGCCAAGGGCTCCTCCTTCTACGACCTGGACGAACTGGAGCGCTGCTTCGGCCGCCGCTGAGGCCCGGCGGACGGAGTGGCGTCCGGGCCGGGTCGCGGAGCCGGGAGCCCGGTGCGCGTAGGGTGGGAGCGGCTGGTGCCCGTCGGCAGAACCGGCAGGTGACGGGGCGTCGGCACCTGCCGCACGGCTGAGCACTGACGGAAGGACGGCCCGCGCCATGGCAGTTGACATCCGGGTGGAGCCCCTGGGCGACCGCGAGTACCTGGTCCGGATCGAGGACGGCCCGGTCGGCGCCGAGACCCGGGTCCGGGTCACCGACGGGGTGCTGGACCGGCCCGGCCTGTCCGGCAGCGAAGAGGAGCGGATCGTGCACGAGACGGTGGCCTTCCTGACCGAGCGCCAGCCCGTCATCGACATCCCGCCGATGATCGACCTGGACGACCTGGCCGACGCGTACGGCGACGCCTACCTGGAGGAGCTGGCCCGCCGGGTCGCGCGGGCGTAGCCGCCGAAACGCCCGGGCGCGGCACCTGGTGCGCCCGGGCCGTTCGTCGGCGGAACGAACGGGGTGTCACCGATCGGGCCCGGCGTCGTTGTCCTGGCGTGCAGGTTCGAGAGGCGCTGCGGCGCGCAGCGGGTTGCCGCGTGGCAAGTGAAGAATCGTTTCTCCGCTGTGCGGGGCGGGAGACGAACGGCGGTGGGGCCAGGTGAACCCGGACGAGGAACCCACCCCGCCCGCCGTCCCCCCGCAACGCTGCGCCACCACCCGGCCCACCGTGCACCTGGTCGTCGACGTGGTCGTCACCCCCGAACTGCACGTCCCCGTCGCCGCCCGCCTGCGCTACCGCGCCGACGAGCCCTACACCGTCCACCTCGACAACCACGTCGACCTGCCCGACCCCGTCACCTGGGCGCTCTCCCGCGACGTCCTGCTCGCCGGACTCACCCGCCCCGCCGGCCTCGGTGACATGTCCGTCACCCCCGGCGACGGCCCCGACCACGGACACGTCCTGCTCTCCCTGCACGGCGAGGAGGCCAGCGCCCTGCTGCGCATCCCCGCCCGGGCCCTGCGCGACTTCCTGCGCCGCACCGAGTGCGTCGTCCCGGTCGGCCTCGAACGCGACCACGTCGACCTCGACGCGGTGGTCCGACGCCTCCTCGACGACGACCCGGACGGAGACGAGTAAGGGCCCGATGCGGTCGATGACCCGGCCGACCGCCGACTGGATACCCCGAACAGCGAAGCGAGCTGCCGCAGCGTCAGATTCGTTCGCCAGTAGACAATGACCAGCGGAACCCGATCCTCCAGTGTCAGGCCCCACGGTCGGCCTCGGCGCGGCACGTCGGCGCCCTCGCGGCGGAGCATCGTGACCGGCCTCCGGACGTCGCGGGGGCCCAGCCCGGTGAACGGGGCTATCCAGGACGGCTGGGATGCGGTGAAAACGGAGCTCCCCGCAGGATCGTCCCAGGAGGGCCTGGATCAGGGAGCAAGTGCGGCTGTCACCCGGGCGAGGCGGTCCGCCGGTAGCGCGAAACGGTTGGTCGGGTTGCGGAAGGAGTAGCGGCCGTCGTTGGTCCGGTGACCATCCCCGGTTGCAGTCCAGCGCGTGGGGCCGCAGGGGCCCTGGCCTTCCAGCAGAGCGGCCGCGAGCTGTTCGGGATCCTCGACGGCGGTTCGGTTGCGCAGAGCTTCTGCCAGGCGTTCGGCGGCCGCAGCGGGTAGAGCTGTGTCTCCGAACGCGGGCAGCAGGAGTAGCAGGCGAGCGTCCGGGTCCGTGGTGGAGCCGCCGGCCAGGCCGTTGTCCGCAGCTGCTGTCAGCTCGGGCCAGGACAGGCCGGGGCCCATGAAGTGGCCGTCGTCCTGGGCGAGCAGTTCGGCGCGGTCCCAGCCGGGGTGGTGCAGGAGGTAGTCGGTGCCGGTGTCTTCCTCGAGGTTGCGGTAGACGACGTGCAGTCGGCCGGCGGTGACCGGGACGGTGAAGACGGGCCAGTCCGCGCGGCCGGACAGTCGACGGTGGAAGTCCTCTGCGGCGTCGTAATCCGCACCGAACAGGAGCTCCTCGGCTTCCTCGCTCTGTACACAGGAGTAGAGGTGTCCCAGCCAGAACCGTGGCTCGTCGAGGAGCTCGGGCAGGTGGGCGAGGGGGCCGCTGTCGTAGCCCGGGATCCGGCCCGGGTGCATGTCCACGCTGTTCGTCACGTGGTTCATCATGCCGCTGCCCCCTGTCACCGCCGTGAGGGGGCCCAGGCGGCAGCGGCCCTCGTGGCTGTCAGAGTGCCGCTGCGACTGAAGCTGATCTTTGCGGGACAAGCCTTAGACGATCATTTGCTGGACAGGCAATAAATACTCGACGGTCAACGGACTGTTCAGTTCCTTGTCGGAGGGAACGGCGTTGACGGCTAGAAGCTTTCCCAGGACGGAAACCCCTCGTTGTAACTCCGCCTGCCCGCAGGTTCCGGCGATTGCTCCGTCTGCGGCTGGCCCTGGGCCCACCGGCGTACTGCCTCGGCGTCCGGGCGGAGTGCCTCGCGCGGAGCGCGCCGGGCACGCTCCGCGGGGCCGCTCCAGTCTCCGGTGCTGACTCCTTCCAGCAGGTCCGCCGTCCGGTGGAAGAAAGCGGCCAGTGAGGCGTACACCCCCTCCTGCGGCATGTCCGCCTCGCCCCACGTCCCGATCGTCCCGTCGGCCGTGTTCAGGAACGTCCCGTACAGGGCGTCGCACTCGGCGACGACGGGCAGCCACTCCCGGCGCCAGATCGGGTGGTCGGGGTCTTGGGAGGGCATCCTCCGCTCCATGTCCATCTTGCTGAGGTAGACGCGCTGGATGTCTTCCAGGCCGAGCAGGAGGTGCCCACCGAGAACGGGCACCTGGCACCCCCGCCGCACCCGACACTCCTGGCGTTCGGCGCGTTCGGTGGCGTCCACGTCGTTCGCCAGGAGCCACTGGCGTACCTGCAACGGAAGTTCCAAGCCCATGCGCAGCTCGGCCCGGTCGAGGGCCTCCTGACTGCCCGGACCGCCGAGACCGGCGAAGACCGCGGGGTCGTTCAGCTCAAGCCACGTGGTCACCCGGGCCCACGCCTTCCGCACGTCGCTTGCCTTGTTCATCAGGCCCCCTTCGTGCGTGACGGCTGTCCACCGGGTCCGGGAGGACAGTAGACGTGGCCACTGACACGCGGTCGGAGAGCGTCGGGCTGGTCCGTTTCTCCGGCTCCGCGAACCAGTCAGGTGATCATTTGTCGGGCAGGCCCCAGAACGAAGGCGGCCGGGAGCGGCCCGGGTGACCCGCCGTCAGCCCCGCCCGGGCCCGGGCCCGGGCTCCTGTTCCCGGAACCGCTGCTCTGGGCCCTGCTCTCGGAGCCCCAGTGCGGTGTCCAGCTCGTCGAACAGTGCGGTCGGTGCGGCCCGTCCGTGCCGGTCCGCGATCGTCGGCCACAACCGGCGGCCCAGTTCCAGTGCGCCCCGCAGCGCGCCCAGCAGGCCCGGTGCCGACGCCTCCGAGGTCGCCGCCCGCAGCTGCGCCACCGTCCGGGCCGACAGTTCGCGTTCGGCGCCCCGTGACGGGGTCAGCCAGTGCGCCGTCGACCCCTCGGCCAGCCGCGCCATCCACAGCAGGTGCCGCTGGGCGTGCCCCAACGCGTCCCACGCCCGCAACTCCTCGCCCCGGGCCGCCAGGTGGAACGCCAGCACCAGCCAGTTCACGAACGGGTCGCAGTACTCCGCGACGATCCCGGGCCGCTCGGCCGGCGGGACGTACCGCGCCGGAAGCCCCTCCAGCACCGGGCGCAGTGCCCCGCTGCGGTCCACCAGCAGCATCCGCTCGACCTCGGCACCACGGGCCGGCCACCGCGCCACCCCCGCGATCTCGTCCACCGTCGCGAAGTGGAACTCCCCGCGCACCAGGCCCGGGAAGAACGCCACGTACGCGCCGAACTCGTTCAGCAGGCCGTAACTCAGCGGCGCGATCGCCGAACACCACGCGTGCGGATCGACCGCGGCCCGCCCGGCCCCGGTGAAGAACAGCCAGAACTCGATGTCGCTGTGCTCGTCCGCCTCCCCGGCCGCGAACGAGCCGTACATCAGCGCGGCGTCCAACTCCGGCTCCGCCTCGCACACTTCGCGGACCCGCCCGATCAACTCCTCCTGGAACAGCACCCGCCCACCCAAGCACCGCCCCACCCGGCCCGGCAACGCGATATCCCCCGCCCGGACCGTCCGTCCGCGGTCTGCTTGAATGCGCCCCATGACGGAGTGGACGAACTGGTCGGCGCTCGAGGACGCGTGCGGCACCGCCGAGCACGTGCCGGCCCTGCTGGACCGGTTCGAGGCCGATCCGTCCGGCACCGCCTCCGAGCTGATCGACCACCTCTGCCCGCTCCTGGACACCGCCTTCACCGCGAGCTTCGCGGCCCTGCCCCGACTGGCCGCCCTCGCCGAGATCCGCGCCGACCACGGCCTCTTCGACGTCCTGGTGGTCGCCGGATCCATCGTCTCCTGCGCGGCCACCGGCAGCGAGGTGTTCGAGGTCTTCGCCGCCCCGATCGCCGACCTGCACCGGCTCACCGACCGGCGCCTGCGCACCACCGAGGACGCGGGGGAGTACGTCGACCTGCTCCAGTTCCTGCTCTCCTTCGAGGGCGTCGAGACCTGGGACCGCTGCCTCGACGGGGTCGGCACCGGCGAGTACGAGGTCGAGTGCCCGCACTGCGGCGTTCCGGTGTTCCTGGTGACCGGCGACGGCGACGACTGTGCCGACTGCTTCGCCACCACCGACGACCACGCCCTGGGCGAGGCTGGGAAGATCCCGCTGCGCCCGGCCGCTTCCAACGAACTGGACGGTCTCGCCGACCGCCTGCACCGCAGGGCCCTCGCCGACGCCCAGCCCTCCGTCGCCCACGGCCTGCGCCACCTGTTCGGCCCGGCCGCCTGCCCGGACTGCGGCACCGCCTTCCGGACCGCCGACCGGGTCGCGGCGAATTCCACGTACTGAACGCACCGCACCCGAGGCTTCGGGCCTCCGGCGAGAAGGAGGGGGACGAGCGCAGGGGGCATCGAGATCGAGTTGCACTCCGCCCGGCCGAAGCGCCCGGCTGAAGCCCCCGGACCACGGGCCCACCAGGGCCTCGCTGCTGCGCGGCTCAGGTCGGCACGGCGCCGGGCTGGCGCGGGTGCTGGACGAACCGCCGGTCGAACTGCCTGCCGGTCGAACGCTCGGGTCGGCTCCGGCGGATCGGCCCGTACGGCAACGCGCTGTTCGACGGACGGGACGCGGCCGCCGCGCTCCGCGAGATCGACGCACTGCTGGGGCGCTGCACCGACGAGGAGCAGTGGGACGCCGTGGTCGACCTCGAACGGCTGCCGGGCGCGTGCGTCGCCACGCCCGGCAGCCGGCTGTGGTTCATCGGGGACCGAGGCCGCGGCCCGTCGTGGTCTCAGACCGGGAGGGCGGCGCGGAGCAGGTCGCGGGACGGGGCGTCGAAGGCGACCAGGCGGATCAGGGCGAGGCCGGTCGGGGTGGTGGTGAGCGTGTCGACGGCGATCCGGGCGGCGAGGTCCGGCGGGAAGCCGTACACGCCGGTGGCGATGGCGGGGAAGGCCAGCGCGGAGACGCCGAGCCGGTCGGCGACGGCCAGGCAGCGCCGGTAACAGGACGCCAGGACCTCCGCCTCGCCGTACCCGCCCCCGTCCCAGACCGGTCCGACGGTGTGGATCACGTACCGGACGGGCGGGAACAGGTCGAACGCCGGTGTCGCCACCGCGTCACCCGGCGCGCACGGGGCCAACGCCCCGCCCGCCTCGGCCAACCGCGGCCCGGCCGCCCGGTGGATCGCCCCGTCCACCCCGCCCCCGCCCAACAGCGACTCGTTCGCCGCGGTGACGACCGCCTCGGTGTCCTGCTCGGTGATGTCGCCCAGGACGACCTCGATGCGTGCTCCCATCCCCGCACCCTCCCGCACCGGGGCCCACCGCGGACCGGTGATCGCTGTGGGCGGACGGAGGACGGAGGACGGCGGGTGTGTGTGCGGGCGTGGACGGGGCGTGGGCGTGGACGGGGGTGCGTGCCGGGACCGGCCCGCCTCCGGGAAGGGGCGGGCCGGGCGGCGGGGGTCAGCAGGGGATGACGGTGTCGATCCGGACCGGGGCGGGGCCCAGGGGGTAGGAGGACACCGAGAAGCTGCCCCGGACCGGGGTGTCGCAGGGGACCGTGCCGGTGATGTCGCCGACCTGCTGGTTGGAGCCGGTGAACAGGACGTACTGGTTGACCGTGCCGGCCGGGGTGGTGCCGGTCAGGCTGATGACGACGTCTTTCCGGTACGGCATCGGGGTGCCGGGGGAGGGCGGGCCGGCCAGGCCGAGGGTGCCGTACAGCCGGACCTGGTCGCCGGTCCGCTCCGCGCAGACCTGGGTGGCCAGGCCGCCCTGGAGGGCGTACGAGCCACAGGCGGTGCTGGTGGCGGTGGCGGCGGTGATGGTGGTCTGCGTGCTGTCGGAGGTCGTTGCCACCGCCGGGACCGTGGGGGTCGCGGACAGGGCTGCCGCACCGGACAGGACGGCCAGGGGCTTGATCATGAGGGTTCTCCCGTTGCTACTCCAGCCGGGTCCTTCCCGGCTGTGCAATGTCATATTGCATCACCGGGGGTGGCGGAAGGTGTCCGGACGGCTACGGAATGGAGTACTCCATCCAACGAAAGGGTCTCGGCCCGCCTGGATCGGGACGGATGGTGTGATTTGCGCGCATCCGGGGCCCTCCCGCACCCTCTAGGCATGACCTCACCCGTGTACCGGGGCCCCGCCCTGCTGCTGGCCGATGGACTGGAGATCCCGGTCCAGGCCGAACTGACCGGCAACGTCCCGGAGGTGGGCCTGCCGGGCTGGACCGGCATGCTGGAGAGCGACGACACCCGGTTCAGCGCCGGCACCGTCCGGTTCGGCCGACTGCGGCTGCCCGACGGCTGGGAGGGCGGCTTCGCGGTGATGCGCCGACTGCTCGGCGTCTCCACCGTCTGGGTGCGCGGCAACGACGTCGAGGTGTCGCCCGCCGACTGGCCGCGCACTACCCCGGCCCCGCCGGACGCGGGGCGGAAGCGCCCGGCGACCGGCTGAGCCCAGTGGGGGTGGGGTGGAGGCGGGGAGAGGGCGGAGCTGGCGCGAGCGGGCGGGCGGGGTGGGTGGGGTCGGGCGTCCGGGGGCGGATGTCGGTTCAGGTGCGGACGTTCGTCCACTGTGGGGCGTCCATCAGCTGACGAACATCAACCCATTGATGGACGTCACATTTGCGACACCGATCAGTCGGTCACCGCCCGGTCGTCCAGGTGCGCGCCGAACTCCGCCGAGCGGACCTCGGCGATCCGCTCGTGCCGGGCCACCCGGTCGGTCCAGGCGGCGTCGACGCCGAAGGCCGTGCCCGCGAAGCCCAGCCGTCCGATCGCCTGCGGCACCTCGGGGTCGCCCGGGGCCAGCAGCCGCACCGGCTCGCCGAGGGCCGTGGTGTAGGGCGGGACGAAGTACTCGGGGGGAAGCACCGTGCGGGTGTGCACCAGGGCGGCGACGGCGACCACCGAGCCGGTGCCCACCACGGCCTCCTGCAGCACGCTGATCGAGGTGGCCAGGTAGCAGGCGCGTTCCACGGTGCAGCCCAGCAGGGTGGCGTGCGGGCCGACGAACACGTGGTCGCCGACCAGCACCGGCTGGTCGGCGGCGACGGCCGAGGCGCGCAGGACGGCGTTCTCGCACACCACCGTCGCCTCGCCGATCTCGATTCGCGAACCCTCCGCGTCCAGCACCGCGCCGTACATCACCCGGGCGCGCGGGCCGATCCGGACGTCACCGACCAGGGTGGCCGTCGGTGCGACGTACGCGGTGGGGTGGACCTGGGGGACGGCGCCCCGGTGTTCGAGCCGGAGGCCCTGCGCATGTGTGGACATGCCCGCGATCATCGCGCACCACCGACCGGCCGGCTGGCGGGAATCGGACATGGCACACAAGGCTCCGGACCGGCGCGCACCGCACACCACCGGCGCACCGCACGCCGTCCGAGCCCCCCGGCGCGGCACCTGCTGACGCACCGTCCGGGCGGGTGGGCGGCGGGCGGCAGGTGGGGCGGGAAGCCGGGCGACGGGTCGGACGGCGGATCGAACGGCGGATCGAACGGTGGGGCGGGCGGGTAAAGCTCCGGTGTGGTCCGAGGGCGAACCGCTGTCGCGGAGGGGGGTCGGCGCGCTACGGTCTGTGGTCTGGAGGTGGGCCGATGGTCGAGCAGCAGACCTGCCCGGGATGCGGTGGGGCGCGCGGGACGGAGAAGACGGAGCACTCCGTGGAGACCGACCAGCAGGGGAGGCAGCAGCCGGTGCAGCGCAGCTACTGGTCACCGTGCTCGGTGTGCGGCGGCGCGGGGGTGGTGCAGCGATGAGGCTGCTCTTCGTCTGCCAGGCCTGTGGCTGTCACTACCTGGTGCCGGTGGGCCTGGACTACCCCGACGGCGGTCGGGCCAGCGCGGTCTGGTGCTCCTCCTGCCAGCGTGCCGCTGCCGAACGCGGTGCCACCGAACCCGTCGAACTCGCCGCCGTCGCCGTCCTGTTGGCCGTCCGTGCGCTCAAGGCGGACCTCGCCGCCCGCCCCTCCCCGGCCGCCGCCGGGCAGTCGGCCCGGCCGGACCGGCGCCCCAGCCGTCCCGCGATCAGCTCCCGGGGCCGCACCCACCCGGCGGCCACCCGGACCAGGCTGGCCTGAGCCCGGTCGGCGCCGGGGCGGAGCACCGGCCCGTCAGTTTGCCCCAGAGGCAAACCGGCTGGCATGCCGTCAGCCGGACGGGTGGTCAATTCGGCCGGTCCGGGCGACTGATCGGCATGGCCGGTCCGTGTGCTTTGTGTGACAGAACGGTGTGGCGGGCACGCGGGCGAGCGTGGCAGGTCAGCGCGGCCGCTCGGTGCGCCCGGGGGCGTGGCGCACCGTGCGCGGGCCGAGCAGCTCCGCGCCCAGGGCGGCGACCCGTTCGCGCAGTTCCCGGTCGGCCGTCACCACCAGCAGTCGACGTCCCGGAGCCGATCCAGACCCGGGCCCGGTCTCGGAGCCGAGCCCGGGCCCGGGCGAGGCGTCGGACGAGGCCCCGGCCCCGGATGCCGACTCCTCGGCGACCAGTTCCACGATCCGGTCGTCGCCGCTGCCGGGTGCCGACACCACCCGCACCCCCGGGACCGGCTCGACGCCGCGCGCCGCACCCTCCACCACCAGCACCACCGTCAACGGCCCCGGCAGCCCGGGCAGTCCGTCCGCGGCGACGTCCACCAGCGCGTCGCGCAGCCGCTCGGCCGCGCCCCGGCGGTCCCGCCACCACCCGTCCGGGACGGAGCCGACGACGTTGGCGCCGTCCACCACCAGCAGCGGGGGCGGTGCGGCGGGGAGCGGGGAGGGGGAACCGGAAGGGGTGTCGGCGGGTCGTTCCACAGTCGCCAAGCCTGCCACGGGAGGCCGGAGCGCGGGGCGACCACAGGCCGGGTGCAGGGCGGGGGAGCGGGTCGGCGGGCCGCCGGCCGGGCGGAAGCGTCGGATATCGCGGCGGAAGGGAAAAGTCCGGGTAAAAAGCAATCGGCACCTTGGTTCGTACCAACCCGCTACTGGGCGGTATTGTCTCTGCGGCAAACTCGCACGTGCATTCGTTCCCGATCGGACCCTCCATGAACCACGGCACCACAGCCCACCTCGACGGTTTTCAGTACGGGTGGGTGAACCCCGTGGTGGCGTACCTCATCGCCTGCGTGGGAGCCGCGATCGGGCTGCGCTGCACCGCGCGGGCCATGACCCTGCGGCCGCAGAAGCGTTTCGGCTGGCTGGCGCTGGCCGCCGGTGCGTTCGGGTGCGGCATCTGGTCCATGCACTTCATCGCGATGCTCGGCTTCATGGTCGGCTCCTCCAGCCTGGTCTACGACATCCCGCTCACCCTGCTGAGCCTGCTGGTGGCCGTCGTCGTGGTCGGCCTCGGCATCGGCATCGTCGGCTACCGGGGCAAGAGCACCGGCACCCTGCTGGTCAGCGGCGTCCTCACCGGCTGCGGCGTCGCCGTCATGCACTACCTCGGCATGGCCGCGATGCAGGTCGAGGGCCGGGTCTCGTACGACGTCCTGCTGGTCGTCGCCTCCGTCGCGATCGCCATCGCCGCCGCCACCACCGCGCTGTGGATGACGCTCAACGTCAAGGGCCTGCCCTCCGCGCTCGGTTCCGCGGCGGTCGCCGGCGTCGCGGTGGTCGCCATGCACTACACCGCGATGGCCGCCGTCACCGTCACGCTCGACGGCCGCCCCCTCGGCGGCGGCACGCCCGCCTCGCAGTTCATCCTGCCGCTGGCCGTCGGCATCATGGTCGTCCTGGCCGTCGCGGGCATCGCCATCGCCCTCTCCCCGCAGGACCCGGAGCACGGCGAAGGCCCCGCGGTGGAGCCGATCCGGGTCGACCTGTTCGGCCAGGAGCGCTACTGACCCCCGCGCGCCTGGCGTCCCGCGCGCTCCGCATCTCGCACCAGCGGCAGGGCCCCGGGACGGACGACTCGTCCGTCCCGGGGCCCTGCCGCCGTCTCGGATGAGCGAAGGTCAGCCCCCGGCGTGCAGCCCGCGCCAGGCGGACGGGGTGAGGCCGCGGGTGCGCTTGAAGGCGGTGCTGAAGGCGAACGCGTCCCGGTAGCCGACCCGGCGGGCGACGGCGGCGACGGTCGCGTCGGTGTCCCGGAGCAGGTCCGCCGCCAGGACCATCCGCCAGGCGGTCAGGTGGGCGAGCGGGGGCTCGCCGACCGCGCGGGTGAACTGGGCGGCGAAGGCCGTGCGGGAGCGGCCCACCCGGGCGGCGAGTTCGGCGACCGTCCAGCGGCGGTCCGGCTCGGCGTGCAGCAGCCGGATCGCCTCGCCCACCGCCGGGACGCCCAACGCGGCGGGCCAGGAAGGGAGTCCGGCGTCCGGGCGGGTGCACCAGGCGCGCAGGGCGAGCACCAGGGCCAGGTCGAGCAGCCGGTCCAGGACGGCCTCCTGCCCAGGGTCCTGCCGGGCCGTCTCGGCGGCGAGCAGCCGCAGGGCCGTTCCCGTCCCCTCCCCGGCGGGCACCACGGCCAGCGGCGGGAGCAGCCCCAGCAGGTGCGCGCCCGCCGCGCCCCGGAACTCGTAGGCGCCGTGCAGCAGCGTCGTCGCACCGGGCAGGCCGTCGCCGTACGTGCGCGGCCCGAGGCTGCGGTCGGCGGCCGCGGCGGGGTCGACGACCTGCTTGGCCCCGGCGCGGATCAGCACCTGCGGCGCCGTGTCGGGCCGGTCCGCCAGGACGTACCGCCCGGCGGCGCCGCGGACCAGGGCGAGGTCCCCGGGGGCGAGCAGCGCGGGCGGGTCGGACGGGCGCTCCGCGAAGCGGACGGAGGCGGGGCCGTCCAGCGCGGCGACCACGGTCAGCGCGGGCGGGTCCGCGAAGGCCACCGACCACGGCGGCCGCTGGACGAGCTGGTGCACCCGGGCGTGCTGGGCGCGGGCCCGGTGCAGCAGATCGCTCAGGACGTCCATGACCGGCCAGGCTAGCCGCCCCGGTGACGGCGCGTCACCGGGCGGGGGCGCGCGGACGCCGGCCGGTGGACGGTCCGGCGGCCGGTCTAGCGGCAGATCCGGCGGCAGATCCGGCCGTCGGGACGTTCACGAAGGAATCCGGGACGCGAACCCATGGGACGTCCCGGCCCGGCGGGGTTGGCTGGAGGCATGAACGACATCCTCGTACTCGGCGGCACCGGCACCACCGGACGCCGCGTCGCCCGCCGCCTCACCGCCCGGGGCCACCGCGTCCGCACCGCCGCCCGCACCGGCGGCGACCACCGCCTCGACCTGGACGACCCCGCGGGCTGGGCCCCCGCGCTCGACCGGGTGACGGCGCTCTACCTGGTCGAACCCGAACTGCGCCCCCGCACCGACCGGCGCGAGCGCCTCCCGCTGCTGGTGGACCACGCCGTCGCCGCAGGCGTCCGGCGGCTGGTGCTGCTCTCCGCGCACGGCGTCGGCGAGGCCGACGACAGCCACCCGCTCAAGGCCGCCGAACGGGCGGTGCGGGACAGCGGTGTCGACTGGACGATCCTGCGGCCGGGCTGGTTCGCCCAGAACTTCAGCGAGACCTTCTGGCGCCCGGCCGTCCTGGCCGGTGTCCTGGCCTTTCCCGCCGGGGACGGGCGCACCGCGTTCGTCGACGCCGAGGACATCGCCGAGGTGGCCGCCACGGCCCTCACCGAGGACGGCGACCGGCACGCCGGGCAGGCCTACCAGCTGACCGGCCCGCGGGCGATCGGCTTCGACGAGGCGGCCGCCCTGATCGCCGCCGCCACCGGCCGGGCGCTGCGCCACCAGGACGTCACCGCCGAGGAGTTCGTGGCCGCCGCCACCGCCCACGGCACCCCCGCCGAGGCCGCCCGGCGGCTGGCCGGCCTGCTGACCGACATCCGCGAGGGCCGCGGGGCGGAGGTCTCCGACGGCGTCGAACGGGCACTCGGCCGGCCGGCCCGCTCCTTCGAGGAGCACGTCACCCGGGCCGCCGCGGCCGGGTGCTGGACACCCGCGGTCTGAACGAAGCTCCGGCCGACCAGCGGGCGAGGCTGGATCCGCCGGAAGGCGGGCCGGGGAGCGGGCCGGACGGGGCGATGGCCGGATCTGCCAGAACGGTGTCATTGCGGACACCCGGCGGGGACGCCGAGGATGGGGGCATGTCCTCCAACCGCCGCGTGGTGATCGCGGTCTTCCCGGACGTCGACCTGCTCGACGTCACCGGCCCCGCCGAGGTGTTCGCCCTGGCCGGGCGGGAGAGCGGCGGCCGGGCGGGCTACCGGGTGGAACTCGCCGGACCGGCGGAAGGACTGGTCCGCACCTCCGCCGGCGTCCGGCTCGCGGTCGACCTGACGTTCGACCAGGTCACCGGCCCCGTCGACACCCTGCTGGTGCCGGGCGCGGTCGAACCGGGACCGGACGGGGAGGGGCCCCAACCGCGGATCGACCGCGAGGTGGTGGCCTGGGTGGAACGGACCGCCCCCACGGCCCGGCGGGTCGCCTCGGTCTGCGTAGGCGCCCACCTGCTGGCCGCCGCCGGGCTGCTCGACGGTCGACGCGCCACCACCCACTGGTCGACGGCGGCCCGGCTCGCCGCCGACCACCCGGAGGTCACGGTCGACCCCGACCCGATCTTCGTCCGGTCCGGGAGGATCTGGACCGGCGCCGGGATCAGCGCCTGCATGGACCTCGCCCTGGCCCTGGTCGCCGAGGACCACGGCGAGGAACTGGCGATGGCCGTCGCCCGGCAACTGGTCATGTACCTCAAGCGGCAGGGCGGCCAGAGCCAGTTCTCCGTCCCGCTCAGCACCCCGCCCGCCTCCCGCCGGGACATCGACGACCTGCGCCTGCACATCGCCGAACACCCGGACGCCGACCTCTCCGCGGGCGCGCTGGCCGCCCGGATGTGCCTGAGCGAACGCCACTTCGCCCGGGTGTTCCGGCAGGAGACCGGCACCACCCCGGCGGCGTACGTCGAAGCGGTGCGGCTGGAGGCGGCCCGGCGGCTGCTGGAGGGCACCGACCAGCCGCTCGAACAGGTCGCCACCGCCAGCGGCCTCGGCTCCGTCGAGACCCTCCACCGCACGCTGCGCCGCCGCCTGGGCACGACACCGGCCGCGTACCGCAAGCGCTTCCGCGTGACGAGCGGCCCGTAGGCGGACACCCGGGCCCCGCCGTTCTTCCCGACCGCCCACAGCCCGACCACCCACAACTCCGACCACCCA
The DNA here is from genome assembly GCF_013364235.1 of Kitasatospora sp. NA04385. NCBI lineage: Bacteria > Bacillati > Actinomycetota > Actinomycetes > Kitasatosporales > Streptomycetaceae > Kitasatospora > Kitasatospora sp. NA04385. Next base: position 8,219,707 of record NZ_CP054919.1, read on the forward strand.
CAACTCCGACCACCCACAACTCCGATCGCCCACCCACAGAGAGATGAGTGACATGAGCATGAAAGAAACGTCCGCCACGCTGCGCACCGTGATCGGCCTGGACGGTGCGCCGCCCCGGCTCGCGGAGTCGACGCTGGTGCTGATCGACTACCAGAACACCTACCGGGAGGGCGTGATGGCGCTGGAGGGCGCCGAGGAGGCGCTCGCGGCCGGGGCGCGGCTGCTGGCGGCGGCCCGGGCGGCCGGCGCGCCGGTGGTGCACGTGGTCAACGACGGCGGGCCGGGGACGCCGTACGACATCCGGGCCGAGATCGGGGCGATCAGCGCGCCGGTCGCCCCGGCCGCCGGGGAGCGGGTGGTGGTGAAGACCTTCCCCGACGCCTTCCACGCGACCGAACTGGCCGAGGTGCTAGGCGAGTTGGACGGGGACGGACCGCGGCGCGACCTGGTGCTGGCCGGCTTCATGACGCACATGTGCGTGGCGTTCACCGCGCAGGGGGCGTTCCGCGAGGGGTGGCGGCCGACGGTGGTCGCCGAGGCGTGCGCGACCCGGACGCTGCCGGGGCCGGACGGCCGGGCCGTGCCCGCCGCCCAGCTGCACGCCGCGGCGCTGGCGACCGTCGGCGACCTGTACGGGACGGTGGTGGCCGAGGTCGCCGACCTCACCGGGTGAGGGCCAGCCGCCCGGCGCCGTAGTGGCGCTGGGCGTAGGCGGCCGCGGTGGTGGCCGCGCCGAGGGCGAGCCAGCCGAGCGGGCCGGTGGCCAGGACGGCGCCGGTGAGCAGGAGCGGGCCCGCGGCCTTCTCGGTGGAGTGGGCCATGCCCGCCACCCCGAGGTACTCGGGCCGGGCCCGCTCCGGGGCGAGGGCCACCGACAGCTCCCAGGAGACCACCGAGCGGACCAGCTCGGCCAGCGTCACCAGCACCGCCGCGAGCAGCAGCAGCGCCGAGGCGGCCAGGGCCCCCGTCCGGTGGGCCAGGGCCGCCGCCGCGCAGCAGCCGAGCACCGCGAACCCGTACAGCGGCACCACCCGCACCGCCTGGCGGGCGCTGCGCACCAGGGCGGAGACCCGCAGCTGGGCGAGGACCACGACGACGGTGTTGATCGCCAGGAAGGCCGGGACCAGGGCGTGCGGGGCGCCGGTGGAGTGGATCAGCCAGAGTGGCAGGCCGACGTTGAGGATCGCGTCGTCGATGGTGAGCACCGCGTCCAGGGCGACGAAGCGCAGGTAGCCGGCGTCCCGCCAGGGGTTGGGCCGGGGCCCGGGGTCCGGGGCGGCCGACTGCCCGGCGGCCCCGGCTCCGGCTCCGGCCCGGCGCGGCTCGTGGAGCGAGGCGACCAGGGCGGCCGAGAGCAGGAAGGAGGCCGCGTCGACGACCACCAGCGTCCGGTACGCGGCCGCCGTGCCCACCGCCAGGCCGAGCGCGGCCAGGCCGGCGCCCGCCGCGTACCCGGCGTTCATCACGGTGCGCGACAGCGCCCGGTAGGCCGAGTGCTGCTCGCCCGCGACCTCGGTGGCGTACAGGATCTCCATCGAACGGGCCGCCCGGTCGCCGAGCGTGGCCAGCGCCACCACCGGCAGCAGCGCCGCGAACGAGGAGCAGAACAGCACCGCCGTCAGCGCCGCCACCCGCATCAGGTGACACCCGATCAGCACCCGGCGCACCCCGTGCGAGGCGGCCAGCCGCCCCGCCAGCGGGGTGCCCGCGATCCCCGCCACCGAGGCCGCGCCCAGCAGCAGCCCGACCTGGGCAGCCGTCAGCCGGCTCAGCTCGGTGAAGTACAGCACGCAGACCGCCGACCAGACCCCGGTCCCGGTGCGGTCGACGAACAGCGTCAGCAGCATCGCCCGCCCGTCCCGCCCACCCGGCGGACGGCGCAACTGGGCCGCCAGTCCTTCGCTCCGCGCTCGCTCGCCCATGGTGCTCCGTTCTCCGCAGAGGGCCGTTCGTCCGTGCGAGGAGCAACTCTGCCCGATAGGTCTCTTGATATCAAGATGCTTGATGTCGAGACGATTCCCCGGCTCCGGTGGGTACACTCCGTAGATGGCTGATGACGAGCAGGTGGAGCGCCCCGGCGCCGCGGGCCCGGTGACGGCGGACGACCTCGCCGAAGGCGTGCGGCTGGTCGTCGCCCTGCTCGGCGGGCCGGACGCGCAGGCCGCCGACTGGGACCGCCCCGCCGGGACGCTGGAGTGGAGCTGCTGGGAGACCGCCGAGCACCTGGCCGATGACCTGTTCTCCTACGCCGCCCAGCTCGGACCGCAGTCGCCGCCCGCCGACGGCTTCGTCCCGTTCGTCTACCGGCGGGACGGGCCGGGCAAGCCCGCCAGCGTGGTCTTCGCCCAGCGGGAGGCCGGGCCGCGGGGCCTGGTCCAGGTACTGGAGGCGTGCGGGGCGCTGCTGGTGGCGATGGTGCGGGTGGCCCGGCCGCAGGACCGGGCCTTCCACGGCTTCGGGACGGCGGACGCCGAGGGCAGCGCCGCCATGGGGCTGGTCGAACTTTTCGCCCACGCCGAGGACCTGGCGCTCGGCCTGGGCCTGGAGTGGACGGCCCCCGCCGGGATCAGCGCCCGGGTGCTGCACCGGCTCTTCCCCGGCGCACCCACCCGCACCGACCCCTGGCCCACCCTGCTCTGGGCCACCGGCCGCGGTGACCTGCCCGGCCTGGAACGCCCCGCCGAGTGGCGCTGGTACAGCGCCCCGCGCGACTGAGAACCGGCCCGGGCCCGACCCCTCGCCCCGGCCGGGTCAGAGCAGGGGCTGGATGTCCCCCGTGGTGACGGTCGGGCCGGTGCCGCGGGTGGTCAGGTCGCCCGGGGGGATGCCCGGGTGGTGGCGGGAGTCGCCGGGGGTGGCGGGGGACGGGTCGGCGAGGGAGATCCGGGAGACGATCCGGTAGCGGTCGCCCCGGTAGAGGGAGTGGACGTACTCGACGGGGCCGCCGGAGGCGTCGGTGGTCAGCCGTTCGAAGCGCAGCGCGGGGGAGAGAGCGGGGACGGCCAGCAGGCGGGCCTCGCGGTCGCTGACCACGGTGGGCTCGATGGCCTGGACGGCCTGGTGGACGTGCACGCCGCGGGCGGCCATCAGCTGGTAGAGGTCGCCGCGCTCCAGGTCGGCGGGGGCCAGGCCGGGCAGCAGCCGCGCGGGGATGTGCAGGTGCTCGATCGCCATCGGTTCGCCGTCGACCAGCCGCAGCAGGACGATGTGCAGGATCGGCGTGGGCGGTGAGAGCGACAGCTTGCGGCCGATCGCCGCGCCGGCCGGCATCGAGCTGAACTCCAGCACCCGGCTGGTCCAGCTCCCGGACGCCCGGGGCACGCTGAAGGACGGCTGGCCGCCGCCGGACGGGGTCAGCTCCTGGACGATCTTGGCGGGGGCGACGAACATGCCGCGCCCGTGCTCGCGCACCAGCAGCCCCGCGGCCACCAGCTCGTCCACCCCGGCGCGCAGCGTCGGGCGGGAGACGCCGAGCTGGGCGCAGAGCGCCCGTTCGGAGGGGACCGGGTCGCCGGGGGTCAGCGATTCGACCAGTTCGCGCAGGTACTCCCTGACCTGATCGCGCTTCAATCCCGCCCCGCCGGACGAATCCGTCGCCATCGTTCCATCCCTTCGCGTCGAACTGGTCAGACCATACCAGACCAGTTCGCGGACCTTACCAGTGCCCGACCGGACCTCGGAAGCCTCGGACTGGAAGGTTTCCTTGCAGGTCGGAGGCCGGGCGAAGCGTTCGCCGGGGGCCTTGACGAGGTCTGGCGGCTGTGCCACCTTCTCTTACCACCGACCGGACCAGTTCACTCTACTGGTAAACAGTCGGCCTCCTTCGAGTACCCCAGAGCACCAGAACACCCCCACAGGCGTTCCCAGTCACCTTGAGGCGGCACCCACCGTGAGATCCACCGCACTTCCGACCACCCTGCGCTCCGCGATCGCCCTGCTGCTCGGCGCGGCCACCCTGACCGCCTGCTCCTCCGGCTCCGGGTCGGGCTCCCAGGAGACGGCCGGACCGGCCGAGCTGACGGTCTGGATCATGAAGGACAGCGTCACCGACACCTTCCTGAAGGACTTCCAGGCCGACTTCGAGGCCGGCCACCCCGGCACCACCCTGAAGGTGCAGATCCAGGAGTGGGACGGCATCGGCCAGAAGGTCACCAGCGCGCTGGCCAGCAAGGACGCCCCCGACGTGATCGAGGTGGGCAACACCCAGGTCGCCCAGTACGCGGCCAGCGGCGGCGTGCACGACCTCAGCGACAAGACCGCCGAACTCGACGGCGCGCACTGGATCCCCGGCCTCGCCGCCCCCGGCAACATCGGCGGCCAGCAGTTCGGCATCCCCTGGTACGCCGCCAACCGGGTGGTCATCTACCGCAAGGACCTGTTCGAGCAGGCCGGCATCACCACCCCGCCCAAGACCCGGGAGGAGTGGATCTCCGACACCCAGAAGCTCAACACCGGCGGCAACGAGGGCATCTACCTCACCGGCCAGACCTGGTACGTGCTGGCGGGCTTCCTCTGGGACGAGGGCGGCGACCTCGCCGTCAAGGGCTCCGACGGCAAGTGGGCCGGAACCCTGGACACCCCGCAGGCCAAGGCCGCGATCGGCTTCTACCAGCAGCTCCAGGCCCTCGGCAAGGGACCCAAGGACGCCGACGAGGCCAAGCCGCCGCAGGCCGAGGTGTTCGCCCAGGGCCACACCGCGCAGGTGATCTCCACCCCCGGCGGCGCCGCCGCCATCCTCAAGGCCAACCCGGAGCTCAAGGACAAGCTCGGCTTCTTCCCGATCCCCGGCAAGACCGCCGACAAGCCCGGCGCGGTGTTCACCGGCGGCTCCGACCTGATCGTCCCCGAGTCCTCCCGCCACCAGCAGGCCGCCTACGAAGTGGTCAAGGCGCTGGCCGGGGACAAGTGGCAGACCGAGATCGCCAAGCAGATGAACTACGTCCCCAACCGGACCACCCTGGCCTCGGTGCTCAGCGGCAACGAGGGCGCCGCCGCGATGGCGGCCGGTGCGGTCAACGGCCACGCCACCCCCAACTCGCCCGACTGGGCCGCCGTCGAGGCCGACAACCCGATCAAGCAGTACATGACCCAGGTCCTCACCGGCGCCGACCCCGCCGCCGCGGGCAAGACCGCCAGCACGGCCATCACCAAGGCGCTCAGCGGCAACTGACCCCGGCCGGGCCCCCGTCGGGCCCGCCCCCGCCGGCCGTCCCCGCCGGCCCGCCCCCGGGTCCGCACCACCGTCGAACAGGAGTACACCCCGCCGTGCCCACCAACGCGTCACCGCCGCTCCGCACCAGGATCCGGCCCTACCTGCTCATCGCCCCGACCCTGGTGGGCGCGGCGTACCTGCTGCTCTACCCCGTCGCCCGCAACCTGGTGATCTCCTTCCAGCACTTCCGGCTGGCCGAACTGATCCGCGGCGGCGCCCCCTTCGTCGGGCTCGACAACTACACCGAGCTGCTCTCCGACCCCAAGTTCTGGACCGTCGCCCTGCGCACCCTGTACTGGACCGCGCTCAACACCGTGCTGATCACCGGCCTCGGCACGCTCGTCGCGCTGATGCTGGTCCGGCTCGGCAAGCGGATGCGACTGGCCGTGATGAGCGCCCTGGTGCTGGTCTGGGCGACCCCGGTGATCGCCGCCACCACGGTCTTCCAGTGGCTCTTCCAGTCCCGCTTCGGAGTGGTCAACTGGGCGCTTGACCAGTTGGGCCTGCACGGCTACCACGACTACGCCTGGTTCGCCCACTCCGGCGCCACCTTCACCGTCCTGGTGCTGCTGGTGGTCTGGCAGTCCGTCCCGTTCGCCGCGCTCACCCTCTACGGCGGACTCACCACCATCCCGACCGAGCTCTACGAATCCGCCCGGATCGACGGCGCCGGCGCCTGGCAGACCTTCCGGCTGGTCACCGTCCCCGTGCTGCGCCCGCTGTTCGCCCTGGTCACCTCGCTGGAGGTGATCTGGACCTTCAAGTGCTTCGCCCAGATCTGGGTGGTCAGCCAGGGCGGCCCCAACGGCGCCACCACCACCCTGCCCGTCTACGCCTTCCAGATCGCCCAGAACCTGCACAAGTACGACCTCGGCTCCGCGGCCTCCACGCTCACCGTGCTGATCCTGCTCGCCGCGCTCGTCAACACCCTCCGGCGGATGCACCGCCAGGAAGGAGCCGAGGCGTGAACCCCCTCGCCCCCCGAAGCACCCTCGCCCCCCGAAGCACCCTCGTCCGCCGAACCCCCCGCACGCTCCTCGCCCCCCGCCGACTGCGCCGGCTGCCGCTCAACCTCGCCGCGCTCGCCGTCCTCGTCACCGCCGCCTTCCCCGTCTACTGGATGGTGGTCACCGCCTTCAAGCCCACCGCCGAGATCCAGTCCGCCACCCCCGCCTTCCTGCCCCTGCACCCCACCCTCGAGCACTTCTCCACCGCGATCCACGCCCCCGGCTTCGGCGGCTACTGGCGCAACAGCCTGCTGGTCACCCTCAGCGCCGTCCTGCTCTCCCTGGTCGTCGCGCTGCTCGCCGCGTACGCCGTCGGCCGGCTGCGCTGGCGCGGCCGCCGGGCGTTCCTGCTGCTGGTGTTCACCGCGCAGATGGCGCCCTGGGAGGCCCTGCTGATCCCGATGTACGTGATCGCCCGCGACACCGACATGCTCGACAGCCTCAGCATGCTCACCCTGGTCTACTTCATGACCACCCTCCCCTTCACCATCGTCACGCTGCGCGGCTTCCTCGCCGCCGTCCCCGCCGAACTGGAGGAGGCCGCCCAGGTCGACGGCTGCACCCGGGCCGCCGCCTTCCGGCGGATCACCCTCCCGCTGCTCGCCCCCGGCCTGCTCGCCACCTCGCTGTTCGGCTTCATCACCGCGTGGAACGAGTTCGCCTTCGCCAACACGCTGATCATCAAGAACCAGGACGCCCGCACCCTCCCGGTCTGGCTCTCCTCCTTCGCCAACGTCTTCGGCACCGACTGGGGCGCCACCATGGCCGCCGCGACGCTCTTCATGCTCCCCGTCCTGCTGGTCTTCCTGTTCCTGCAGAACAAGGTCACCACCGGCATGACCGCCGGCGCGGTCAAGGGCTGACGCACCGCCGCCCCCCCGCCACCGCACCGCCGCAGGGCCCGCCCGCCTCCCTACCCCCGGAAGAAGACCACCCCCGTGATCCTGCCGACCCCGGTCGATCTCGTCCCCGCTGCCGGACGGTTCACCCTGACCGAACGGACCACCGTGCGCGCCGAGGGCGAAGCCGCGGCCGCCGCCGACCTGCTGCGCACCCTGCTGCGCCCCGCGACCGGCCTGCCGCTGGCGGCCGGGCCGGAGGGCACCGTGGTGCTGGCCCTCGACCCCGCCGAACGGGAGCTGGGGGAGGAGGGCTACCGGCTGACGGCCGACCCGTTCCAGGTGACGCTGATCGCGGCCCGCCCGGCCGGCCTGCGGCACGCGGTGCAGACGCTGCGCCAACTGCTGCCCCCCGAGGCGCTCTCCGCCACCCCCGTCCCCGGCGTCGAGTGGAGCCTGCCCGCCGTGCGGATCACCGACCGGCCCCGGCACGCCTGGCGCGGTTTCATGATCGACACCGCCCGGCACTTCCAGCCCCTCGACCGCCTGCTCGCCACCGTCGACCGGATGGCCCTGCACAAGCTGAACGTGCTGCACCTGCACCTGACCGACGACCAGGGCTGGCGGCTGCCCGTCGACGCCTACCCCCGGCTCACCGAGATCGGCGCCCGCCGCGAACGCAGCATGGCCGGCCACGCCGGCTCCACCGCGTACGACGCGCTGCCGCACCAGGGCGCGTACACCAAGGCCGAACTGCGGCACCTGGTGGCGCACGCCGCCGAACGCGGCGTCACCGTCGTCCCCGAGATCGACATGCCCGGCCACACCCGGGCCGCCCTCGCCGCCTACCCGCACCTGGGCAACCACCCCGAGCGGCGGCTCGACGTGTGGACCGAGTGGGGCGTGTGCGAGACCGTGCTCGGCGTGCACGACGAGGCGCTCGCGTTCTGCCGCGCCGTGCTGGACGAGACCCTGGAGCTGTTCCCCTCCCGCTACGTCCACCTCGGCGGCGACGAGTGCCCCACCACCGAGTGGGAGCACAGCCCCACCGCCCGCCGCCGGGCCGCCGAACTCGGCCTGGCCGCCCCCGCCCAGCTGCGCGGCTGGTTCCTCGGCGAGGTCGGCCGGCACCTGCTGGACGCCGGCCGCGTCCCGGTCTGCTGGGCCGAGACCGACGGCGCCACCCTGCCGGTCGAGTTCACCGTGATGCCCTGGCGGGACGTCGAGCACGGCCGGGAGGCCGCCCGGCGCGGCCACGACGTGGTGATGGCCCCGCATCGCGCCACCTACCTCGACTACCCGCAGAGCGCGCACCCCGACGAGCCGCTCGGCCAGGCCGGGTACGTCGTCGACCTGCCCACCGCCCACGCCCACCAGGCCGTCCCCGCGCACTGGGACGAGAGCGAGCGGGCCCGGGTGCTCGGCACCCAGGCCCAGCTGTGGAGCGAGTTCGTCACCACCGCCGAGCACTTCGACTACCTCGCCTACCCCCGGCTGTGCGCCATCGCCGACCGGGCCTGGAACCCCGACAGCGACTACCGCCGGGACTTCCTGCCCGCCCTCGCCGCGCACCGCCCCCGCCTCGCCGCCCTCGGCGTCCACCGCCCCGGACGCGTCCCCAGCGCGGTCTGACGGCGCCCCCACAGACCCGGCCGCCGACCCGCGGCCGCCCGCAGCACGCGGACCACCTCCGCCGCCGCACCCCGCACGTGCACCGCCGGAACGTCCCGCCGCCCCGCCGCACCGCGGGGCTCCCCCCACGGAAGGAACCACCGTGTCCGCACGCCCCCGCACCACCAGCCGGCGCGCCCGGCTCGCCGCGGCCGCCGCGATCACCGCGGCCGGCCTGGCCACCACCGCGCTGACCGTCGCCCCGGCGTCCGCCGCCGACAAGTTCAGCGTCCAGTACCGCACCAGCGCCTCCGGCGCGACCGCCGACCAGAGCGAGCCCTGGCTCCAGGTCACCAACACCGGCAGCGGCACCGTCGCGCTCAACCGGATCACCCTGCGCTACTACTTCAAGTCCGACGGCCCCTCGACCACCTACCGCTTCGCCTGCTCCTGGGCGGTCAAGGGCTGCGGCAACATCACCGGCACCTTCGGCACCCTGGCCAACCCCACCGCCACCGCCGACCGCTACCTGGAGATCGGCTTCACCGCCGGCGCCGGCTCGCTCGCCCCCGGCCAGTCCACCGGCGACATGCAGCTGCGCTTCTACCGCTCCGACTGGCAGACCCTCACCCAGTCCGACGACTACTCCTTCAGCGGCACCCAGACCGGCTACGCGGACTGGCAGAAGGTCACCCTCCAGGAGGACGGCGCGCTGATCTGGGGCACCGCCCCGGCCGGCAACAACCCCTCGCCGTCCGCCAGTTCGTCCTCGTCCCCGTCGCCGTCGCCGTCCGGCTCCACCTCCACCCCGCCGGTCGACCCGAACGCGCCCGTCCTGTTCGACGACTTCTCCTACAACACCAGCTCCGACGCCGCGGTCCAGCAGCACGGCTGGACCGTCAAGTCCGGCCAGGGCGGCCCCGGCGTCTCCGGCGCCACCTGGTCCCCGGCCGACGTCACCTTCCCCACCGTCGGCGGCAGCAAGGTGCTCAACCTGCGCCTGACCACCGACGGCACGGCCTCCGGCACCAAGGAGACCGAGATCCAGACCACCGCGCGCAAGTTCAAGAACGGCACCTACGCGGCCCGGGTCAAGTTCGCCGACGCCCCCAACAGCGGCCCCGACGGCGACCACATCAACCAGACCTTCTTCGCCTTCACCCCGCTCAACGCCCCGATGGACCCGAACTACAGCGAGCAGGACTTCGAGTACCTGCCCAACGGCGGCTGGGGCGAGCAGAGCAACATCATGTACGAGACCACCTGGGAGACCTACAACCCGGACCCGTGGAACGCCGTCAACACGCACGGCGAGCAGCGCCAGTCCTTCGACGGCTGGCACCTGCTGCAGTTCACCATCGACAACAGCAACGTCACCTACTACATCGACGGCCAGGTCGTCGCCACCCACGGCGAGCCCTACCTGCCCGAGACCCCGCAGTTCATCGACTTCAACCACTGGCTGATCGACCTGGCCGGCCAGTACTCCACGACGCCGCGCTCGTACGACCAGCAGGTCGACTACGTGTACTTCGTCAAGGACCAGGTGCTCAGCCCGGCCCAGGTCGCCGGCAACGTCGCCGCGCTGCGCTCGGCCGGCACCGCCTTCAAGGACACCGTCCCCGGCAGCTGACCCCGCACCGACTGCCCCGTCCCCTCCCGCCAGGCCGCTCGGCGGGAGGGGGCGGGGCGCCCGCGCGTCCGCGGCGGGTCAGGCGGTGATCCGGGCCAGGGCGGCGTCCAGGTCCAGGTGGTCGCTCTCGCTGCCGGGCGGGACGAGGAGGTAGGAGTCGCGCAGGAAGGCGGTCACGTCGGGCGCGGAGAGGCTGAGCACGGCCCGCTCGTCCCCGGAGCAGAGCGTGACGCGGATCTCGCCCCGGCGGCCCGGCTCGACCCGCACGTCGCCGTACCCGGCGGGCTCGTGGCCGCCGTCGTGCAGCAGGTCACGGGCGAAGTACCAGGCCACCGCCCCGCCCTCGACCCCCTCCGGGCCCAGCACCAGGCACACCCCGTAGGGCAGTTCGGCGTCGAAGCGCAGCTGCGCGCGGACGGGCATGTGGGGGTGGGCGCTGTGGGGCAGCCGGGCAGTGGTGTCGTGGGCGGTGAAACCTGGCACGGGGGGACCTCGCTGTCGGGACGCTGGTGACTGTGCGCAGCACGGCTACCCGGACCTGGCGTTTTCACCGCCGGTGTCACCCTTCCGGCGGTGTCCGGTCCGCACCGCGCGCCGGTGACCGTGCGAACTCCGTGAAGGATCAACGAACTTGGCGATCTTCGGACAGTATGATCGCAAATCATTCCAATCACGGGGGAAGCGATGTCCGAGTTCCGAGAACCACCCCGCTGGCCGCTGCTCACCCTCCGGGTGACGGCCGGCCTCACCGCTCTGCTCGCCCTGCTCATGCCCTTCCTGGCCGGCGGCTTCCTGCAGGGCTACTACCCGCTGCTGGACGCCCACAAGCAGACCGCGCTGGCGCTGTCCGTGGTGGCCCTGCTGACCGCCGTCGCCGGCCTGCTGGTGTGGCGCCTCTCGCGCGGGCCCGGCGGCCCGGCCGTCCAGTACGGCGTGCTCGCGCTGCTGTGCGTCGTGCAGTACGCCCTCGGTGACGAGCGCGTCCTGCTGCTGCACGTACCGCTCGGCGTGGGCGTGTTCGTGATGGCGGAGAAGTTCGCGGTGGACGCCTTCAAGGCCAAGGCCGGGACCACCGCCGCCGCCGAGCCCATCGTTGCCGAGCCCGGGGCCGCCACGTCCGCCGCCGCCGAGCCCGGGGCCGCCGCGTCCGGCGCCGCCGGAGCCCGCGCCGAGGCGGGCGCCGAGTGAGCGGCCCGCTGACCAGGCGTCAACTGCTGGGCGCCGGAGGCGTCGCCGCGCTCGGGCTCGGCACGGCCTTCGGCCTCCCGCCGCTGATGAACCGGCTGCTGCCCGGCGGCGAACCCGGCAAGCTGCTGCGCAGCGCCCTGCCGCTGCCCGCCCGCTACGCCGCCGAACTGCCCGTCCCCGCCGTGCTGGCGCCCGTCCGCAGCGACGCGGGCGCCGACTACTACGAGATCACCGCGCGCCGGGCCACCGCCCGCCTGCTGCCCGGCCACGACACCGAGGTGTGGGGCTACCAGGGCACCTTCCCCGGCCCGACCGTCGAGTCCCGCAGCGGCCGGCGAACCGTCATCACCCACCGCAGCGAACTGCCCCGACCCACCGCCGTCCACCTGCACGGCGGCCACACCCCGCACGACAGCGACGGCCACCCGCTCGACCTGGTCGGCACCGGGCACCACGAGATGCCCGGCATGGCGGACACGGCGGACACGGCAGGCATGCCGGGCATGGCGGGCACGCAGGGCGCCACCGTCCTCCCGCAGCGCGAGTACGCCTACCCGATGGCCCAGCGCGCCGCCACGCTCTGGTACCACGACCACACCATGGGCTTCACCGGCCCACAGGTCTACCGCGGCCTGGCCGGCTTCCACCTGGTCCGGGACGAGGAGGAGGCCGCGCTCGGCCTGCCGCGGGGCCCGCGCGAACTGCCGCTGATGATCGCCGACCGCTCGTTCGCCGCCGACGGCTCCTTCGCCTACCCCGAACTGCCCGGCGGCGCCCCCGGAGTGCAGGACGCCTACATGAACGGCGTGCTGGGCGACGTGATGCTGGTCAACGGCGCGCCCTGGCCGCTGGCCCGGGTCGACCGGGCCTGGTACCGGCTGCGGCTGCTCAACGCCTCCAACGCCCGGCGGCTGCGCCTGGCCCTGGACCCGCAGCCGGGCGGCGGCGGGGCGCTGGTGCAGATCGGCTCCGACGGCGGCCTGCTCGAACGCCCGCTGCGCCACGACTCGGTGGACCTCGCGCCCGCCGAACGCTGCGACGTGCTGGTCGACTTCTCCCGCTACCCCGCCGGGACCAGGGTCCGGCTGCGCAACGGGCTCGGCGACGGCCCCGCCGGCGAGGTGATGGCCTTCGAGGTCGGCTCCGCGACCGACGGGGACTTCCACCTGCCCGAGCGGCTCTCCGAGGTCGAACGGCTCGACCCCGCCAAGGCCGTCAACACCCGCACCTTCGTGTTCCAGAAGGGCGAGCGGCACTGGACCGTCAACGGCGAGGAGTATCGGCCCGGCCGCTCGATCGCCGCGCCCCGGCTCGGCCAGGTCGAGGTCTGGCGCTTCGTCACCGACTTCCACCACCCCGTCCACCTGCACCTCGACCCGTTCCAGGTGCTCGGCCGGGCCGGCGGCGGGCCCGGCGGCAACGACGCCGGCTGGAAGGACACCGTGGACGTGCTGCCCGCCCAGGGCGTCGAGGTCGCCGTCCGGTTCACCGACTACGCCGGGCAGTTCCTGATGCACTGCCACAACCTCGAACACGAGGACATGGCGATGATGGCCGAGTTCACCACCACCGAGTAGCGACCGGGTGGCGCACCCGCCGGTGCCCCGGACCCCGCCACCAGGGCCCGGGGCACCGACGTGCGGGGCGGGGCACCGGCGCGCGGGCTCACTCCGGCAGCAGGCCGTACTCCTTCAGCAGCGCGCCGATCTCCGAGGTCTCCAGCCGCGCCTCCAACCGCCTGCGCAGCACGTGCGGCCCCGGCAGGCCCACCGGCGCGCCGTCGCGCAGCCGGCTCGCCGCGTTCAGCAGCGCCCGCACGTCGTACGTCGACCCGAACACCTCCGGCACGCCGCGCTCCACCCCCAGCAGCCGGTAGACCGCCTCCATGGCGGAGCGCACCGAGTACTCGGTGGTGAAGATGCAGTCCCGGCTGCCCGTCTCGGCGAACTGCCCGACGAACGCGAAGTTCACCGCCCCCGGCGGCACCACGTCCGGCCGGTCACCGGCCCGGCGCGGCATGAAGAACGAGGTCACGTACGGCATCATCACCGGCACGCACTTCGCCGCCTCCGCCGCCAGCCGATCGATCAGCTCCACCGGCACGCCCAGGTGGTACAGCCACTCGCGGGTGATCTCCTCGCCGGTGCACTCCTGCATCGGCTTCCGCACGTAGTCGCCGGGCCGGTCCACGAACAGCGAGTACAGCCAGACCACGACCTGGTCCTCCGGCTGCTGCTTGAAGTGCGGCTGCCGGTTCACCGTCCAGCTCAGCAGCCAGGACGAGTCGCGGACGGTGACGATCCCGCCGGTCACCACCCGGCCCGAGAACGGGTCCCGCTTGCACACCTTCCGGATGTACTCCGGGATCCGGTGGTCCAGCGTGGTCACCGTCGCCGACTCCCACTTGGTCTGCGGGACGTGCGCGCCGAACACGTCCGGGCGGCCGAAGTCCGGGTGCTTGGCGGCGATCCGCCGCCACAGGTCCCAGGCCGGGGCCGGACCCTCGTCCAGCTTCGCCGGGGTGTGCTGGTCGCCGTTGTCGGAGTTCTCGGTCAGCGAGCCGATCGTGGTGAACAGCAGGTCGTCCGCCGTCAGGTCGACCCCGCCCGGCTCGCCCTCCGACACCCAGTGCAGCCGGGTCGCCTGCTTGCGGCCGTCCGCGAAGGAGAAGTCGACGTCCGTCACCTCGGTGCCGAACCGGAAGACCACCCCCTGGTCCAGCAGCCAGCGGTACAGCGGCAGCACCAGCGACTCGTACTGGTTGTACTTGGTGAACTTCAGCGCCGAGAAGTCCGGCAGGCCGCCGATGTGGTGCACGAAGCGGTGCAGGTACAGCTTCATCTCCAGCGCCGAGTGCCACTGCTCGAACGCGAACATGGTCCGCCAGTACAGCCAGAAGTTCGACGCCAGGAACTCCTCGCCGAACACCTCGTCGATCCGCTTGCCCTCCATCTCCGCGCGCGTCGCCAGGAACACCTTCAGCAGGTCCCGCTGCGCCCGGTTCCCCAGCGCGAACAGGCCGTCGGTGCCCGCGTCCAGGCCCTGCCGGTGGGTGACGCGCCGGAGCGAGAAGTTCGGGTCGTCCTTGTTCAGCCAGTAGAACTCGTCCAGCACGCTGGCCCCCGCCACCTCGATCGACGGGATCGAGCGGAACAGGTCCCACAGGCACTCGAAGTGGTCCTCCATCTCCCGGCCGCCGCGCACCACGAACCCGCGCTTCGGCTCCTTGATGCCGTCCAGCGCCCCGCCCGGCAGCTTCAGCCGCTCCAGCACGGTGATCCGCTCGCCCGGCAGCTGCCCGTCCCGGACCAGGAACGCCGCCCCCGCCATCGACGCCAGACCCGCCCCCACGAACCACGCGCTCTTCCCGTCCACCCCCGCCGGCTTGCGGGGACGGGCGAACGCCTCGTAGTTGCCGCTGCTGTAGTACACGTCCGCACTCCCTCTGCCGCTCCCGTACGGACGGGCCCCGCGTCGTCGCCCGTCCCGTGCCCCACCCAACCCGCGCCCGCGGCCCGGCGCGCCCGGCACTGCGCCGTCCGGGCGAGCCCGGACGGGGGACGGGGGCGGGGTGCGGGGCGGGGTGCGGGACGGGCCGAGGAGGTGTCAGCGGCGGTGGATAGGGTCGGCGGGACCGGCGGACGAACGGGGGAGCACGGTGATGGGAACGACGCAGCGGCAGCTGGTCCGGCAGGCCCGGGAGGACGGCATCGAGGCGCTGCTGGGCGGGGCGGCCGTCCTCGACGGCAGCGGGCGCGTCCTGCTGGTCCGGCGCAACCCGGACGACCACTTCGGCGGCCTGTGGGAGATCCCCGGCGGCTCGCTCGACCCCGGCGAGGAGCCCTCGGCCGGCGCCGCCCGCGAGCTCGCCGAGGAGACCGGGCTCACCGGCCTCGACCTGGCCTACCTGCACGCCGCCGACTTCACCGGCCGCAGCGGCCTCCGGGCCCGCCAGTTCGCCTACACCGGCACCGTCCCCGACGGCACCCCCGTCACGCTCACCGAGCACGACGCCCACCGGTGGGTGCCGCTCGACGCCCTCCCCGAGGTCAGCGCCCACCACCGCGAGATCCTCGACCGGCTGCGCGCGCGGTAGCGGCACCGGCCGGCCGGGCCCGGGGCTGGCCGATCGGGTGACAGTGCGTCAACGAAGCACTAGGCGGGTGCCGTCCTGGTGATGACTGGGCGTGACCGCCGATCGGTTCGGCGGCCGCCCCCCCCGCGGACGCCCCGCCCACGGGCGCCCCACCCTCCCCGCCGGACCCGAGCAGGAGAGACATGCCCCGCACCCCCTGGCGCCGCCGCCTGCCGGCGGCCCTCGCCGTCCCCGCGAGCGTCCTCGCGCTGAGCGCCGCCGCACCCGGCCCGGACCCCGCGCCGGGCCCCGCCGCGATGCCGCCCGCCGCGATGCCGCCCGCCGCCCGCGACGCCGAACCGGTCTGCACCGGCCCCGCCGGGCCCGCGGTCCCCGTCACCGGGGGCACCGTCACCTGGTGCCCCACCCGGGACGGCGGCCGACTGCTCTTCACCAACACCGGGCCCGCACCGGCCGACCTCTCCCTGGTCGTCTACGACTGCGACGGCGGCAAGGCCCCCGCCGTGGACGCCGCCAGGTGCGCCGCCACCCTGAAGGGCACCCGGGACGTCATCTGGCAGCGGATCGAACCCGCGCAGTCCGTGCACGCCGACTTCACCATCCCCAAGGGCGCCAACGCCCAGGTGTGGTGGAGCGCCGACGGCACCGACCGGGCCACCGGCCTCAAACTCCTGGGGACGCCGTGGAACTCCTGACCGCCGCCCGCCCGCTGCGCACCCTCGCCGCCCGCCCGCTGCGCCCCCTCGCCGTCCTGCTGCTCGCCGCCGCCCCGACGGCCGCCCCGGCCGTCCCCGCGGCCGCCACCCCGGCCCCGACGCCCCCCGTCGCCGCCGCCGTCAGCAACCCGCCCGGCGTGCACGTCCTCAACGGCGACAGCCGCGCGCCCCGGCACACCGAGTGCCCGGCCGGCTGGGTCTGCCTCTACGACGGCGCCCACTTCGACCACGCCGCCGTCGCCCTGCTGCCCGGCACCGCGCTCCCCGACACCGAGCGCCTCGACCTCCCCGACGGCTCCCGGTTCACCGGCGAGCAGGGCGTCTCCGCCTGGATCAACAACTCGCCCGTCACCTACTGCTGGTACCCCGGCAAGGACTACGGGGGCACTGCCGTCACGATGGCCCCCGCCACCCGGGGCAACGCCCACGGCAACGCGCTCAAGTCGCTGCGCCCGTGCTGAACCCGCCGCGCCCGATCCTCGGTTGACGCCGCCCGCCGGACCCCCGCCCGCCGGACCCGCGCCCGCCGGACCCCGCCCCGGGCCTGCCGACCGACGACGGCACCTCCCGGGGCGGGGGAGTGGCATGATCCGTCCACCCGACGGACTGTCATGATCCGGCCCGCGGAAGGACGGTGCGGACGTTCGCACCCGGTGGATATCCTGCGCGAAGACGGCCCGGGGAGCACCGGCCGAGCACCGAGGGGGATACCGAGTCGATGTCGTACCTGCGCACCTTCCTGCCCTGGATCGTCTTCGCGGCGGTCCCCGCCGAGCAGTGGCAGTGGGCCGCCCTGGCCGGTCTGGCCGTTGCCGCCGCCGTCATCGCCCAGCAGCGCCGGGCCGGTGCCGGGTGGGACGCGCTGATCATCGAGACCGGCTCCGCGCTGTACTTCGCCGCGCTGGCCGCACTCGCCTTCGCCGACCCGCACTCCGGCCTCCGCGACTACTCCGCCGCCCTGTCCTCCGCCGTCCTCGCGCTGATCGCCGGCGTCTCGCTGCTGATCGGCCGGCCGTTCACGCTCGGCATCGCCAAGCGCACCACGCCGCAGGAGTTCTGGACGCTCAAGCCGTTCATCCGGATCAACACCGTCATCACCGCGGTGTGGACCGCCGCCTTCGCGGTCACCGCCGTCGCGCTCGCCGCGATCGCCCACGCCGGGGACGGGCGCTCCGCCGCCGCCCTGGCCGTCCAGATCGCGGGCTTCGCCGTCCCCATGGTGTTCACCGTCCGGTACGTCGCCGTCGCCCGGGCCCGCGCCCAGCAGCGCCCGCCGCAGGACTGAGGACGCCGCCGCCCCTGCCGGGAGGCCCGCGAGACCCGGGAGGCCTGCGCGGCAGGGGCGGCAGGGGCGTGGCGTGCGGGGGCGGGGAGCGGTGAGGGTCCGGCGGGCCCCGGCGGACCGGCGGGAAGGGTGGGGCGAGGGTGCGGGGAGGTTCGAGGAGCCGACGGGGTGGGCAGGTCCCTGCCAATCCTGTCCGTTGCTCGATCCTCTTCCACCCGCGGAGGCTGTCGAATGAAGCGCACGACCTGGGGTGCCGGGCTGACCGTCCTGGCCATGGTGTCGCTCGCCCTGTCCACCACCACCGGCCCGGCGTCCGCCGCCGCCCCCACCGCCGGGAGCACCACCGGGGGCGCCGCCACCGGGTGCACCTACACCGCCGCCGTGCCCGCCGACAACTTCAAGGGCATCCCGGTCTTCGACGCCAAGAAGGCCGCCAAGCCCTACAGCGCCACCCTCCGCACCAGCCAGGGCGCGATCACCTTCCAGGCGCTCACCGACCAGGCCCCCTGCACCACCTACTCGTTCCGCTTCCTCGCCGAACGCGACTACTTCGACCGCACCCACTGCCACCGCCTCACCACCCAGCGGCTCTACGTCCTGCAGTGCGGCGACCCCACCGGCACCGGCAGCGGCGGCCCCGGCTACTCCTTCCCCGACGAGAACCTGACCGGCGCCACCTACCCCGCGGGCACCGTCGCGATGGCCAACGCCGGGCCGAACACCAACGGCAGCCAGTTCTTCCTCGTCTGGAAGGACACCAAGCTCTCCCCGGCCTACACCCCCTTCGGCCGCGTCACGGCCGGCCTCGACGTGCTGCAGAAGATCGCCGCCGGCGGCGAGGACGACCAGAACGGCCCCGGCGACGGCTTCCCGACGCTGCCCGTCAACATCCGCAACGTCGGGATCTCCAAGCGCTGACCCGCCCCTCCCGGGCAGGCCGGGGAGAGCCGGCAACGCCCGGAGGAACGCCCCGGCGGCGCGCTACGCCGCCGGGGCCAGCGCCCCGCACAGGTGGTTGCCCGGGTCCGCCGGGTCCGCGCTGATCCAGAACTGCGCCCACAGCTCGGTGAACTCCTCCCGGGAGAGGAAGCCGTCGCCGTCCAGGTCGACCAGCTCGAACACCCCCGTGGTGTCGGTCGGCCGCCCGTTCCACACGTCGACCAGGCGGCGGTGCTCCTCCCGGGAGATCCGGCCGTCGCCGTTCTCGTCGATCGCCTCGAAGACGGTGTCCGCCGTCGTCGTCACCGCCTCCCGCATCTCGGGCAGCCGGTCCACCATGGCCAGGATCTCGTCCATGTCCACCAGCCCGTCGCCGTTGGTGTCCGCCGCCTCGTACAGCGCGTCCCACCAGCCGAGCATCACCCGCTCCACCCGGGCCGCCAGCTCCGGGTCCGCCGCCACCCGGGGCAGCCGGCCCCAGCGGTCCGCCAGCGCCCGGAAGTCCTCCCGGTCGAGGTAGCCGTTCCCGTCGGTGTCGAACGCATGGAACATGCTGGTCAGCTTGTAGCGCTGGAACTCGCTCGCCATGGCCGTGCCTTTCCCTGGAACCTCTCGCGACGTGCGAGGCTGATCCTTTCCACTCCGCACCGCCCTACGGCGGCGTGCGGTCGTACGCCGCGCACGCGCACGCGCGCCCCGGGCGCGCGGCACCGCCCGCACGCCGGGCGCCGGTCGGGCATCTGCGGCAAAGGCGAAGGGCCACTTCTGCAAGGCTCCTGACGACCCCTAAGGTGACGGCCATGACCACCACGGGGAACCCCAGGGACGACGACCGCACCGACATCCGGATCAGCCTGATCGGCGGCACCCGGCTGGAGGGCCGGGAGATCCACGCCCGCACCCTCACCGCCTCCCTGGTCGGCGGCGCCGACATCGACCTCACCGACCTCGACATCCCGGACGGCGCCGAACTGCGGATCACCAAGCTCAGCCTGGTCGGCGGCGTCTCCCTGCGGGTCCGCCCCGAGGTCCGGGTGGTCGTCACCGGCATCCGGATCGGCGGGGTCAGCGACGACGGCCCCACCGGCGAGGGCGGGCCCACCGTCCACGTCGCCGCCTGGGGCCTGGTCGGCGGCGTCCGCGTCCACCGCGACTGACCGGCCCCGGGAGCGCCCCGGGACCGCTCGCCGCCCGCCCGCCGACCGCTGTTCCGGACCGCCCTGTCGGACCGTCCGGAACAGCGGCTATTGTGGCCCGCGCGCCGGAACACGGCGGCACGTACCGGTGGAACAGCAAGAAGAGGGGTGGGTCCGGTGGCGGACATCGAAGCGGCACGGACGGCTTTCGCGCGCCTGGACGTCGACGGCGACGGGCGGGTCACCGCGCGCGAGTACAAGACGGTCATGGCCCAGCTCGGCGACTACCACGTCACCGAGACGGTCGCCCAGGCGATCATCAACGCCAAGGACGCCAACGGCGACGGCAAGCTCTCCTTCGAGGAGTTCTGGGCCTCCGTCCAGGGCTGACCGCCGAGCGCCCCCGCCCCCTCCGGCCGGAGGGGGCGGGTGAGGTGCGGCACACCCGCACCGGCCCGACCGGCCGGAACGCCCCCGGCCCCGGCCGCCGGGCTTGGCCACTGGCCCCCGCCCGCCGTACAACTGGCGGATGCCGCCGAACGACCTCCGCCGCCGCCACCTCGCCGCCCGGGCCACCGCGCCCACCTACCCCGAGGTCGGCGCCACCGCGGCCGCCGCGCTGCCCGCCGGCTACTCCTGGCTGCGCCGCCGCGTCCACCTCGGCCACGGCCCCGCCGTCCTGGAGCGCGCCGGGGCGTACGTCCTCGGCTGGGGCGCCCAACTCGGCTCCGGCTTCGGGGTGTACCCGCCGGCCGAGCCCGCCGCCCCCGGCGCCACCGTCCTGCTCCGGCTCGCCCTGCCCGGGCTGCGCCTGCCCCGCCTGGTCATCCCGTGCCGGGTGGTCTGGACGGTCGAGGCCCCCGACCGGATCGGTTTCGCCTACGGCACCCTGCCCGGGCACCCCGAGTGCGGCGAGGAGTCCTTCACGGTGAGCATGGACGCCGACGGCGAGGTGTGGTTCGAGGTGGCCGCCTTCTCCCGGCTCGCCTCCTGGTACGCCCGGCTCGGCCGCCCCGTCGCGCTCGCCCTCCAGCACCTGGCGATCGAGCGCTACCTGCGGGCCGTCGCCCGCGCGGCGGCCACGGCCTGACCCGAACGCCCGGCGGCACCGGCCCCGGTGCAGACGCCGGTCCGGCCCGGGCACCGATTCGGGCCCCGGCCCCGGGTCAGGCGGCGGCGGCGAACGCCCGCACCGCCGCGGACGCGACGGACTCCACCAGCGCGATGCCGGCCTCCTCGCTCGCCGAACCGTCGCTCAGCACCGACACCAGCAGGCTCCGGCCGCCGTACTCGATCCGGCCGATGCTGTTGACCACCCACAGCCCGGTGCTGTCCCGGGGCAGCCAGCCGTTCTTCAGCTGCACCGCGCCGCCCTGGTCGGCCGCCGAGACGCCCCAGTCCTGGTCGTCCGCGACCAGGCCCATCAGCTTCGCCAGGTAGGCGCGGGAGGACGGGCCCAGCGGCGAGTCCTCGGTGAACACCACCCGCAGCAGCCGGGCCTGGTCGGCGGCGGTGGTCTCGGTCAGCCCCCAGAAGCCGTCCGTCCCCGCGACCGTCCCGGTCAGCCCGAAGGCCGCATTGGCCGCGTCCAGCCCGCTCGCCCCGCCCACCGCCTCGAACAGGGTGGTCGCCGCGGTGTTGTCGCTCTGCTCGATCATCAGCGCGGCCGCCGCCTTCTGGGTGCTGCTCAGCACGCCGTCGTTCTGGAGCAGCAGTGCGGCCAGGATGTCGACCTTGACGATCGAGGCGGTGACGAAGGAGTCCTCGCCCCAGGCCGCGGACGCCCCGGAGGCCGGGTCGGTGACGGTGACGGCGAAGTGCCCGTCGAGGGTGTTCAGCGCGTTGTCCAGGGCGCTGCCCAGAGCGGCGGCCGCGGCGTCCTGCGTCGCGCCGTCGTCCACGTCGTCCGCGTCCTGCGAGCCGTCTGCGTCGTCCGAGCCGTCCGCGGTCGGTTCGGACGACGACACCGCCGCGGAGGCCGCCGCGCTCGCCGGGGCGCCGGCCGTCGGGCGGGAGAGCACCAGCCAGGAACCCAGCGCCGAGAGCGCCACCGCCACGACCACCGCCCGCCTGATCCGCCGGGTGCGCCTGCTGCGACGCTCCTGCCTGCGGGCGGAGGTCCGTGATTCGGGTGGTGCCGTCATGCGGACGATGCTCTGCCGCCCGTCTTGGCCCGCGATGAGCCCCGGCTGAGCCCGCGCTGAGAAGCCGCAGCGGAGATCAACGCAAGAATCCGACAGATTTCTTGCGCAATCACGCAAGCGAATCCGGGCATTCGGCCTGCCCGGCGGGCGAAACGCTCCGACGGGCCTCGACTTCGGCCGCCGTTGCGGCGATAGTTGGGGTGGCCAAGGCCAGCTGAGCTGCCGGGATGTTCGGCCCCGGGTGTCCGCTTCGACTCAGGTCGCTAGTGCGAATCTTGCGCAGATTGCTATACTTCTTGCTGGGCCGTGTTTACGGTGGGGGGCAGGCCGCTCAGCAGCAGAGGAATGGAGCCCCCTCATGGCCCTCGCTTCCGCCTCCCGGCCCCGGCCGCTCCCGTCCATCGTGCGGCCGTCCGCCGTGCGGCCGTCCGGTACCGCCCCGGCCCCCGCGCCCGGGCCGCCGCTGCCGGTCTGGCTGGTGACCGTCCCCACCGCGGCGGCGGACTCCCGGGGCGGCGTCCAGGTCTTCGCGGTCCGGGCCGCCACCGTCCCGGACGCCCTCGCGCTGGCGGAGAGCCGCGCCGCGACGCCGTCCGCCGTGCTCCGCCGCCGCGGCGCCGCGGCCGACCTGGCGCAGGCCACGGCCGCTCCGGCCGCCGGGGGATTCCTGGTCTGAGCTGCCGCGACGGTCTGCGCGGGGGTCCGCCCCGCCGACCGGCACCCGGGGCCGCCCGCCTCCACCGAGGGCGGGCGGCCCCGGGTCTTCCGTATGCGGAGCCTCTTTACGGTCCGTTGACACTCCGCTCATCACTCTGTAACTCTTGGGTGCCCTCACGCAAAAAACAGACAGATGTCTGTCATTTTCTCGACTCTCCTCTCCCCCCACCCACCCCGAGACAGAGGGACGTCATGAGATCCAAGCGCCTACTGCCACGCCTGACGGCGACGTCGGTCGTGACGGGCATGCTCCTGCTCGCCGGGCCCGTACTGCCGGCCCGCGCCGCCGGCGGCCCCGACCTCGCCGCCGGGAAGACCGTCACCGCCAGCAGTGCCAACGGCCAGTACACGGCCGCGAACGTGAACGACGGCAACCAGTCCACCTACTGGGAGAGCGGTAGCGCCGCCCTCCCGCAGTGGGTCCAGGTCGACCTGGGCAGCGCCGCCAAGGTCGACCAGGTGGTGCTGAAACTGCCCGCCGGCTGGGGCGCCCGCAACGAGACGCTGGCCGTCCTCGGCTCCACCGACGGCAGCAACTTCACCCCGCTGGCCGCCGCGGCCGGCTACGCCTTCGACCCGGCGAGCGGCAACACCGTCCGGATCGACTTCCCCGCCGCCACCGCCCGCTGGGTGCGCGTCCAGGTCTCCGCCAACACCGGCTGGCAGGCCGCCCAGATCTCCGAGTTCGAGGTCCACGGCGCGAGCACCGCCTCGGCGAACCTGCTGGCCGGGCGCACCTTCACCGCCGGCGGCACCTCGCAGAACTACGGCGCGGGCAACGTCGGCGACGGCAACCAGGCCACCTACTGGGAGAGCGCCAACAACGCCTTCCCGCAGTGGATCCAGGGCGACCTGGGCTCCGCCGCCAAGGTCGACCGGCTGGTGCTGAAGCTCCCGGCCGGCTGGGAGCAGCGCACCGAGACCTTCAAGGTGCAGGGCTCCACCGACGGCAGCACCTTCACCGACCTGCTGGCCCCCGCCGCCTACAGCTTCGACCCGGCCGCCGGGAACCAGGTCACCGTCTCGCTGCCCACCAGCACCACCCGCTACCTGCGGCTGCTGTTCACCGCCAACTCCGCCTGGCCCGCCGCCCAGCTCTCCGAGTTCGAGGCCTACGGCCCGACCTCCGGCGACACCCAGGCCCCCACCGCGCCGACCAACCTGGCGTACACCCAGCCCGAGGCCGGCAAGATCAGGCTGACCTGGAGCGCGGCGAGCGACAACACCGCCGTCACCGGCTACGACGTCTACGCCGACGGCCGGCTGGCCGCCTCGGTGGACGGCTCCACGCTGACCTGGACGGACACCCGCCCGGCGAGCGACACCGTCACCTACACCGTCCGGGCCAAGGACGCCGCGGGCAACCAGTCCAACCCCAGCGCGCCCGTCACCCGCACCGGCGAGGCCCCGGGCGACACCGCCAAGCCCAGCGCGCCCGGCAACCTCGCCTACACCGAACCCGCCGCCGGACAGATCAGGCTGACCTGGGACGCCGCCACCGACAACGTCGGCGTCACCGGCTACGACGTGTACGCCGACGGCCAGTTGAAGGCCTCCACCGCCGCCACCGTCCGCACCTGGACGGACAGCCAGCCCGCCACCGCCACCGTCACGTACACCGTGCGGGCCAAGGACGCGGCCGGCAACCAGTCCGACCCGAGCGCCCCGGTCACCCGCACCGGCAGCGGCACCGGCACCCCCGGCAGCAACCTCGCCGCCGGCAAGCCGATCGAAGCCTCCGGCCAGGCCTGGACCTTCGCCCCGGCCAACGCCAACGACGGCAGCCTGTCCACCTACTGGGAGGGCAACTCCGGCGCGTTCCCCAACACCCTGACGGTCCACCTGGGCAGCGACGCCGACCTGCAGAACGTCGTCGTCAAGCTCAACCCCGACGCCTCGTGGGGCGCCCGCACCCAGAACATCCAGGTGCTCGGCCGGGCCGACGGCGCCACCGCCTTCACCAGCCTGAAGGGCGCCGCCGACTACCGCTTCGACCCCGCGAGCGGCGCCAACACCGTCACCGTCCCGGTCACCGGCCGGGCCGCCGACCTCCAGCTGAAGTTCACCTCCAACACCGGCGCCCCCGCCGGGCAGGTCGCCGAGCTCCAGGTCGTCGGCACCCCCGCACCCAACCCCGACCTCACCGTCACCGACGTGGCGTGGTCCCCGGCCGACCCGGACGAGACCACCGCGATCACCCTGCGCGCCACCGTCAAGAACACCGGCAACCTGCCCGCCGCCGCCACCACCGCCGACCTGCTGCTCGGCGGCGCGCTCGCCGACAGCGTCGACGTCCCCGCGCTGGCCGCCGGCGAGTCCGCCACCGTCAGCAAGGCGATCGGCACCCGCCCGCAGGGCAGCTACCTGCCCAGCGTCCGGGTCGACCCGAAGAACACCGTCCGGGAGCGCAACGAGGACAACAACCTGCTCGCCGCGAGCAGCCCGATCACCGTCCGCCAGGCGCCCGGCCCCGACCTCGAAGTCCTCGACGTCACCCCCAACCCGGCCAGCCCCGCGGCCGGCGCGGCCACCTCCTTCACCGTCAAGCTCCACAACCGCGGCATCGACCCGGCACCCGCCGGAGTCACCCGGCTCACCGTCGGCACCGCCACCCTGGACACCGCCACCCCCGCCATCGGCGCCGGACAGACCCTCACCCTCCCCGTCACCGGCACCTGGACCGCCGTCGCCGGCGGCGCGACCGTCGCCGTCACCGCCGACGCCACCAACACCGCCAAGGAGACCAACGAGGGCAACAACACCTACAGCAAGGCCATCGTGGTCGGCCGCGGCGCCGCCGCCCCCTTCACCTCCTACGAGGCCGAGGACGGCAGCTACCAGGGCGAACTGCTCCAGGCCGACGCCACCCGGACCTTCGGCCACACCAACTACGCCTCCGAGTCCTCCGGCCGCAAGTCGGTCAAGCTGACCGCCACCGGCCAGTACGTCGAGATCACCTCCACCGTCCCCACCAACTCCATCGTGGTGCGCAACTCCATCCCCGACGCCCCCGGCGGCGGAGGCATCGACGCCACCCTCAGCCTCTACGCCGACAACGTGTTCGTGCAGAAGCTGAACCTCACCTCCAAGTACAGCTGGCTGTACGGCAACACCGACCAGCCCGAGGGCCTCACCCAGACCCCGCAGGCCGACGCCCGCCGGCTCTTCGACGAGACCCACGCGCTGCTGCCCAAGAGCTACCCCGCGGGCACCAAGCTGCGCCTGCAGCGCGACAGCGGCGACACCGCCTCCTCCTACACGATCGACCTGATCGACCTGGAGCAGGTCGCCCCGCCCAAGGCCAAGCCGGCCGAGTGCACCTCGATCACC
This sequence comes from Kitasatospora sp. NA04385, assembly GCF_013364235.1. NCBI lineage: Bacteria > Bacillati > Actinomycetota > Actinomycetes > Kitasatosporales > Streptomycetaceae > Kitasatospora > Kitasatospora sp. NA04385. Next base: position 8,245,560 of record NZ_CP054919.1, read on the forward strand.
GACTTCGGCGCCGTCCCCGACGACGGCAAGGACGACACCGCCGCGATCCAGGCCGCCGTGACGGCCGACCAGAACGGCAGCATCTCCTGCGTCTGGATCCCCCAGGGCCAGTGGCGCCAGGAGCAGAAGATCCTCACCGTCGACCCGCTGCACCGCGGCAACTACAACCAGGTCGGCATCCGCGACGTCACCATCCGCGGCGCGGGCATGTGGTACTCGCAGTTCTACACGCTCACCGAACCGCAGAACGTCGTCGGCGGCATCAACCACCCGCACGAGGGCAACTTCGGCTTCGACATCGACGACAACACCAAGATCTCCGACGTCGCGATCTTCGGCTCCGGCCGGATCCGCGGCGCCTCCGACGGCTCCGAGGGCGGCGTCGGCCTCAACGGCCGGTTCGGCAAGAACACGAAGATCGAGAACGTCTGGATCGAGCACGCCAACGTCGCCGTCTGGGTCGGCCGCGACTACGACAACATCCCCGACCTGTGGAACCCCGCCGACGGACTCCAGTTCAGCGGCATGCGGATCCGCGACACCTACGCCGACGGCATCAACTTCGCCGACGGCACCCGCAACTCCACCGTGTTCAACTCGACCTTCCGCACCACCGGTGACGACTCGATGGCCGTCTGGTCCAACAAGTACGTCAAGAACACCGCCGTCGACATCGGCCACGACAACGCCTTCGTCAACAACACCGTCCAGCTCCCGTGGCGCGCCACCGGCATCGCGGTCTACGGCGGCTACGGCAACCGGATCGAGAACAACCTGGTCTACGACACCGCCAACTACCCCGGCATCATGCTCGCCACCGACCACGACCCGCTGCCCTTCTCCGGACAGACCCTGATCGCCAACAACGCGATCTACCGCAGCGGCGGCGCGTTCTGGAACGAGGCCCAGCAGTTCGGCGCGCTCACCCTGTTCGCCGCCAACCAGGACATCCCCGGCGTCGTCATCCGCGACACCGAGATCCACGACAGCACCTACGACGGCATCCAGTTCAAGACCGGCGGCGGGACCGTCCCCGACGTCAGGATCAGCAACGTGCGGATCGACAAGTCCAACAACGGCGCGGGCATCCTGGCGATGTCCGGCGCCCGCGGCAGCGCCGTCCTGACCAACGTGCAGATCAGCGGCTCCGCCACCGGCGACGTCGTCCGCCAGCCCGGCACCACCTTCACCATCACCAACGGCTAGCCGACCCGTCCGGCCCGCCGGACCGTCTTGTTCCCGGCCCCCCGGCCGGGAACAAGACGGTCCGCCGTCTTCCGGAGCGCCGCCGGACTCACGGCGGTGCTCCGGAAGACGGCCGTCAGCGGCCGGTGTTGAAGGTCAGCGCCGGGCTCGCGTTGGCGGCCAGGGTGTGCGCGAACTCCGGCCACCAGGCGCCGGCCGCCGGGTCCTCGATGCCGTACTCCGGGTCGACCGGACCGGCCGTGCCGCGGTGGCAGGTGCCGTCGGACTCGCCGATGGTCTTGACGTAGAGGTAGGCGTCGGCGAGCGGCCGGCCGGTGTTCGCGGTGGGGCGGACGCCGATGCCGCGGCCGGGGGCGTTGCACCAGGGCTCGGCGTCGGTGTACTTGCCCGCCGGGGGCACCCAGGCGCCCTGGCCGTTGCGGCTGTTGTCCAGGACGTAGTGCGTCAGGTCCTTCACCGGCGGCGCGCCCACGACCTGGTCGAACCAGGCGTCGGTCCACTTCCAGGTGGACGGGTCGGCGAACTCGACCGCGTTGCCGGGCCGTCCGTCGTTGGGGGCGGCGGGGGAGTAGTACTGGCTGGCGCAGGCGTCGGTCCGGCCGCGGGCCTCGGCCGGGCCCGCGGTGGCGTACCAGACGCACTCGGAGACCCAGGTCGCGTACCGGTTGAGCTGGTCGGTGGGCTGGTAGTTGGAGACGTTCAGGGCGAAGCCCTGGGTCTTGGCCAGGTTCGCCTTGAGCAGCCGTCCGGCCAGCTCGCCGACCGGCTGCCAGTTGCTGCTGCCGCCGTCGAGGTAGACGGAGGTCTTCGGCTCGGCCTCCATGATGTCCACCGCGGCGCGGACGTTGGCGTAGCGCTCCTCGGTGCGGGTGCCGTCCGGGTCGCCCTCCGGGCAGTCCTTGGGCAGCAGGGCCAGGCCGTCGGGTTCGACGATCACCGCGGCGCGGCCGGTGCCGATGCCGTCGGCCACGCCCTGGACCCAGGCGCGGTACTCCTCGGGGCTGTCGGCGCCGCCGGCCGAGTAGAAGCTGCAGTCGCGGCCGGTGACGTTGTAGAGCACGAAGACCGGGACGGTGCCGGTGGCCCTGGCCGCCAGCATGGTCCGCTGGACGACCTTCCTGATCTCGGCGGGGGTGCCGTAGTCCAGCCAGATCGCCTGCGGCCAGCTGGCCAACTGGGCCATCCGCAGGGCGTCCTGCACCTTGCCCGCCTTGAGGTCGGTGACCGCCTGCCGGGCCGCGCCCGCCTCCGGGTCGACGTAGAAGCGGGTGTTCTTGGGCAGGGTGTGGTCGGCGGCCGGGACGCCGGGCGCGGCCACTGCCGCGCCACCGCCCAGGGCGCCGGCGGCGAGTGCCGCGCAGGCCGCGGGGACGAGCAACCGTCTCACTCTGCTCATGGGGGAGGTCTCCTTCGTACGGGGTGGGTGGGGCCGTCCGCCGGGGACGGGTGGGTCCGGGGCGGAGCAGGACGCGGGAGGAACGGCGGTGCGCGGCCCGGGCGGGGCGCCGGTGCGGCGCGGGCCCCGTACGGGCGGGCCGTACTCGGGTGTGCCGTGCGCGGCGGCCGGGGTGGTGGTGGGGCGGACGGGAGGGCCGGGTTCGGGGGCGCCCACTGGAAGCGCTTCCGGTTCTACGGTCGGCCGGGGCCGTCACGGGCACTCATGGTGGGGGGAGCGCGTTGGAAGTGTCAAGGCACAGCGGCGGGCAGGCGCGGGGCGGATGCTCCGGTGCGGGGCCGGGGGCACCGGAAGCGCTACCGGAATTCCGGCCCGATCGGCCCGGTTCCTCACGGTGGAGCGCCCTTCGGGCGGCCGGAGTCGTGGGATCATCGCAGTGTCCGCCGCCACGTGAAACCCGAGGAGCAAGTGTTTCGATGGACCCGTCGCCCAGGCGCATGCCGACCCTCGACGAAGTGGCGGAGCGCGCCGGGGTCTCCCGTACCGCCGCCTCGCGCGTGATCAACAACGTCCCGCACGTCAGCCGGGCCAAGCGGGAGGCGGTGGAGCGGGCGGTCCGGGAACTGGGCTACGTCCCCAACCCGACGGCGCGCGCCCTGGCCACCCGCAAGGTCGGCGCGGTGGTGCTGGCCGCCTCCAGCGACGAGGCCGGGCTGTTCGCCGACCCCTTCTTCGCCGAGGTCGTGGTGGGGGTGAGCGCCGCGCTGGAGCAGTCCGACCTGGAGCTGATCCTGCTGCTGGCCAACACCCCGCGCGGCCGGGAGCGGCTGCGGCAGATGATCCGCTCGCGGCGGGCGGACGGCATCATGCTGATGCCGCTGCACGGCGACGACCCGCTGGGCGGGCTGGGCGACGAGTCCGGCGTCCCGGTGGTCTTCGGCGGCCTGCCGCTGACCGGCGAGCCGCGCTGGTACGTGGACGCCGACAACCGCGGCGGGGCCAGGCTGGCGGCCGAGCACCTGGTGGGCAGCGGCCGGCGGCGACCGGTGATGATCACCGGCCAGGCGGACCAGCTGGTCTCCGCGACCCGCGAACAGGGCTTCGCCGAGGGCCTGCTGCTGGCCGGCGTCCCGCTGCTGGACGTGGCCTCCGGCGACTTCCAGGTGGAGGGCGGCGCCGACGCGATGGACCGGCTGCTGGACGCCCACCCCCGGCTGGACGCGGTCTTCGCCGCCTCGGACAACATGGCGATCGGCGCGCTCCAGGCGCTGCGCCGCCGCGGCCGCCGGGTGCCCGAGGACGTGGCGGTGGTCGGCTTCGACGACCTGGCGGGCGCCCGGGTGGCCAACCCGCCGCTGACCACGGTGCACCAGCCGGTGCGGGCGCTGGGCCACGAGATGGCCCGGATGCTGGTCAGCGCGATCGAGGGCCAGGACCCGAGCCCGCTGATCCTGCCGACCCGGCTGACCGTCCGCGAATCCGCCCCGGCCCGCTGAGGCCCGGACCGGCCCCGTCCGATCGTCCTGATCCGGCAGGGCCGGGCTCCGGCTGACTGGAAGCGCTTCCAAATTGTTTCCGGTTTACCCGGCCGACCCACTTGACACCTCCTGCTTACCGAGCCGAAACTTTCGGCACGGCCGTGGAAGCGCTTCCAGTCACGCTTCCAGTCCTGCTTCCGGCCATGGACCCACGAGTCCCCTCTCCGCACCAGCAAGTCGCCCGGCCCGCGGTCGGCGACGCAGCGCATCCTTGCGCCATGCCCAAGAATGGGAGCGCTCCCAAATGACTTCTGTCCAGACCAGCCCGCACCCCGCCGCCCCCGCGGCGGACGTCCGCCGCTTCCCCGCCGACTTCCTGTGGGGCAGCGCCACCTCCGCGTACCAGATCGAGGGCGCGGCGCACGAGGACGGGCGCGGCGCGTCGATCTGGGACACCTTCTGCCGCACGCCCGGCAAGGTGCACCGGAGCGACACCGGCGACGTGGCCGCCGACCACTACCACCGCTGGCGCGAGGACGTCGCCCTGATGAAGGAGCTGGGCCTCAACGCGTACCGGTTCTCGGTGTCCTGGCCCCGGGTGCAGCCGACCGGGCGCGGCCCGGCGGTCGAACGCGGCCTGGACTTCTACCGCCGCCTGGTGGACGAACTGCTGGAGGCCGGCATCACGCCGCTCGCCACGCTCTACCACTGGGACCTGCCGCAGGAGTTGGAGGACGCCGGCGGCTGGCCCCGGCGCGCCACCGCCGAGCGCTTCGCGGACTACGCCCGGCTGGCGGGGGAGGCGCTCGGCGACCGGGTGCGGCACTGGACCACCCTGAACGAGCCGTGGTGCTCGGCCTTCCTGGGCTACGGCTCGGGCGTGCACGCCCCCGGCCGCACCGACGCCGGCGACGCGCTGCGCGCGGCCCACCACCTCAACCTGGCCCACGGCCTGGGCGCGGCCGCGCTGCGCTCCGTGCTGCCGCGCGGCGCCGAGCTCTCGGTGTCGCTCAACCTGCACCAGGTCCGCCCGCTCACCACCAGCCCGGCGGACCTGGACGCCGCCCGCCGGATCGACGCGGTCGGCAACCGGATCTTCCTCGGCCCGATGCTGCACGGCCGCTACGACGATGACCTGCTCGCGGACACCGCGCACCTGGTGGACTGGGACGAACTGGTGCACCCCGGCGACCCGGCGCTCGCCGCCGCCCCGATCGACCAGCTCGGCCTGAACTACTACACCCCGGCGGTGGTCTCGGCGGGCGGCGGCGTCCGCAACGACGCGCACGGCCGCAGCGAGCACAGCCCGTGGTCGGGCGCCGAGGCGGTGGCCTTCCACCAGCCGCCCGGCGAGGTCAGCGCGATGAACTGGAGCATCGACCCGTCCGGCCTGCGCGACCTGCTGGAGCGCATCCACCGCGAGCGCCCCGGCCTGCCGGTCGTCATCACCGAGAACGGCATGGCCTGCGAGGACTACGTCTCGCCCGACGGCACGGTCAACGACACCGAGCGGATCGCCTACCTGCACCAGCACCTGGGCGCCGTGCACGAGGCCATCGGGGCCGGCATCCCGGTGGCCGGGTACTTCGCCTGGTCGCTGATGGACAACTTCGAGTGGGCGTACGGCTACGCCAAGCGCTTCGGCCTGGTCTACGTCGACTTCGCCACCCAGCGCCGCACGCCGAAGAACAGCGCGCACTGGTACGGCCGCACCAGCCGCCTGGGCGGCCTGACCCTCCTGCCCTGAAGGAGCGCCCGCAGATGCGAACGATCCTGCGCCGTCTCGGCTTCTACCTGCTGGCCGGCTTCGCGGCGGTGACCGCCAACTTCTTCCTGGCCCGGCTGCTGCCCGGCAGCGCGCTGCAGAACGTGCTGTCCAAGCTGCGCTCGGCCAACCTCGACCAGGAGGCGATCAAGGCCCTGGAGGCCCAGTACGGCGGAGGCCACGCGAGCCTGGTCTCGCAGTACCTGACGTACCTGAACCACCTGCTCCACGGCGACCTCGGCGTCTCCACCTCGCAGTCCTCGCCGGTGGCGACCATCCTGGGCGAGACCCTGCCCTGGACGCTCGGACTGGTGGGCACGGCGACCGTGCTGGCCTTCCTGGTCGGCACGGTGGGCGGCATCGTGATCGGCTGGAAGCGCAGCGGGCTGCTGGACGGCCTGCTGCCGGCCACCACCTTCTTCCAGTCCGTGCCGTACTTCATCCTGGCCTTCCTGGTGATGATGACGCTGGGCTTCTTCGGCGGCCTCTTCCCGTACCAGAACGGCTACGACATCGGCCGGGACGCCGACCTGACCCCGGGCTGGAACGGCCCGTTCGTGCTCAGCGTGGTCGAGCACGGCGCGCTGCCGGTGCTGACCGTGGTGCTGGCCTCGCTGGCCGGCTGGGTGGTCGGCATGCGCAACCTGATGATCACCACGATGGACGAGGACTACGTCCTGGTCGCGGCGGCGAAGGGCCTGCCGCAGTGGCGGGTGGCGGCGGTGGCCGCGCGCAACGCGATCCTGCCGACCATCGCCAACTTCGCGCTGTCGATCAGCCTGGTGGTCACCGGCTCGCTGGTGACCGAGATCGTCTTCACCTACCCCGGCGTCGGCTGGCAGATCTACCAGGCCGTCCTCACCGGCGACTTCCCGCTGCTCCAGGGCATCCTGCTGGTCGTCGTGTTCACCGTGCTGGCCGTGAACCTGCTCGCGGACATCGCCTACGTCGCCCTCGACCCCCGCGCCCGCAAGGAGGCCTGAGCGATGCCCCGGATGCTCCGCTCCCGCAAGGTGGCCACCGGCCTGGTGCTGCTGCTGGTCCTGCTGCTGCTGGCCCTGGTCGGGCCGCTGCTCGCCCCGCACGCACCGGACTTCCAGGCCAACCGCAGCAGCGGCCTGCCGCTGCCGCCGTCCGCCGAGCACTGGCTCGGCACCGACCAGCAGCAGCACGACCTGTTCTCCCGGCTGCTGTCCGGCGGCCGCGACACCCTGCTGATCTCCTTCCTGGCCGGCGCGCTCGCCAACGTGCTGTCCGTCCTGGTCGGCGTCACCGCCGGGTACCTGGGCGGCCTGGCCGACGAGGTGCTCTCCGCGCTGACCAACATCTTCCTGGCGCTGCCCGGCCTGCTGATCCTGATGGTGATCATGAAGCCGCTGCCGCCGTCGGAGACCTCGAACCCGCTGCTGATCGGCTCGGTGATCGCGGTCACCGCGTGGGCCTGGGGCGCCCGGGTGCTGCGGGCCCAGACCATGGCGCTGCGCGGCCAGGACTACGTCGAGGCGTCCAAGGTCATCGGCGAGCGCACCTGGCGGATCATCCTCTTCGAGGTGGTGCCCAACCTGCTGCCGATCCTGGCCTCGGCGTTCATCTTCACGGTGATCTACGGCATCGGCACCTACACCGCGCTGGCCTGGCTCGGCGTGATCAGCCCGGCCTCGGTGACCTGGGGCACGGTGCTCAACGAGGCCCAGGCGTCCGGCGCGGCGATCAACGGCTACTGGTGGTGGTACCTGCCCCCGGCGCTGGCGGTGGCCCTGGTCGGCATCGCGCTGGCGCTGATCAACTTCGGCATCGACGAGGTCACCAACCCCCGGCTGTCCTCGGTCCGCACCGGCCGGGCCGCCAAGGTCCGCTTCCGGCTCGGCCTGACCCCGGTGCTGCGCACCGCGACGGAGCCGCGCACCGCGACGGAGCCGCGCACCGCGACGCCGCCGAGCGAGCGGGACGAACCGCCTTCCGCGGAGGGCGAGTTCACGCCCACGGCGGTGCGGACCGCCGCGAAGAGCGGAGACCCGAAGACCCTGGAGGCCCAGCCGTGACCGGCGAACCGATCCTCGAAGTGCGCGACCTGTGCGTCGACTACGGCCTGGGCGACCGGGCGGTGCGCGCCATCACCGACGCCGGCCTCACCCTGCACCGGGGCGAGGTGCTCGGCCTGGCCGGCGAGTCCGGCTCCGGCAAGTCCACCCTGGCCTACGCGCTCACCCGGCTGCTGCGCGCCCCCGGCGTGATCACCGGCGGCGAGGTCCGCTTCCACGGCCGGGACGGCTCGCTGGACCTGCTGGCGGCGGACGCGGCCGAACTGCGCCGGGTGCGCTGGAACCAGATCTCGGTGGTCTTCCAGAGCGCGATGCACGCCCTGAACCCGGTGGCCCGGATCGACGCCCAGCTGACCGACGCGCTGCGGGCGCACCGCGCCCGGATGACCGAGGCGCAGCGCGCCGAACGGGCGGTGGAACTGCTGCGGCTGGTCGGCATCAGCGCGGACCGGCTGCGCAGCTACCCGCACGAGCTGTCCGGCGGCATGCGGCAGCGGGTGATGATCGCGATGGCGCTGGCGCTGGACCCGGAGATCGTCATCATGGACGAGCCGACCACCGCGCTGGACGTCGTCACCCAGCGCGAGATCCTCACCGAACTGCTGCGGCTCAAGGACGAGTTGGGCTTCGCGATCGTCTTCATCACGCACGACCTGTCGCTGCTGGTCGAGCTGGCCGACACCATCGCGATCATGTACGCGGGACGGCTGCTGGAACGCGGCCCGGCCCGGGAGCTGTTCGAGGGCCCCCGGCACCCGTACACGGTCGGGCTGCTGGACTCCTTCCCCGCGCTGCACGGCGAACGGGTGCGGATGGAGGGCATCCCCGGTTCGCCGCCGGCCCTGACCGCGCTGCCCACCGGCTGCTCCTTCCACCCGCGCTGCGCGTTCGCGCTGGAGCGCTGCGCCGTCGACGTCCCGCCCGCCACCGTGCCCGCGGGCGGCTCCGCCGAGCGGCTGGCCGCGTGCTGGCTGCACGGGGACGGCCGTGAACTGCCGGCACCGCTGGCCCGATCCCTGGGGAGGAACCTGTGACCGGCACCCTCGACCCCGCCGCACCGCGCGTGGTGCACGGCCCGAAGCGGCCCGGCGTCCCGGCCCTGGAGGCCCGGAACCTGACCAAGCACTTCCCGGTGCACCGCGGGCTGCGCGGCGGCGCGGTGGTGCACGCCGCCGAGGACATCTCGCTGGCGCTGCCCGAGGCGACCGTGACGGCGGTGGTGGGCGAGTCGGGTTCCGGCAAGTCCACGCTGTCCCGGCTGCTGACCCGGCTGATCACCCCCACCTCGGGCGAACTGCTGCTCGACGGGGAACCGGTGGGCACCTCGGCCGCGGCGCGCCGGGCGTACACCAGCCAGGTGCACCTGGTCCTCCAGGACCCGTTCTCCTCGCTGAACGGCGTGCACGGCGTCCGCCACCACCTGGAGCGGCCGCTGAAACTGCACCGCAAGGCGCGCGGCGAGCAACTCGACGCACTGGCCAAGGAGTTGCTGGAGCGGGTCAGCCTCACCCCGGCCGACCGCTACCTCGACAAGTTCCCGCACGAGCTCTCCGGCGGGCAGCGCCAGCGGGTCGCCATCGCGCGCGGCCTGGCGGTGCGGCCCCGGGTGCTGCTGGCGGACGAGCCGGTGTCGATGCTGGACGTCTCGATCCGGCTGGGCGTGCTCAACCTGCTGGACGAGCTGCGCGAGCGCGAGCGGCTGGCCATCCTCTACGTCACCCACGACATCGCCTCGGCCCGCTACCTGGCGGACACCGTGGTGGTGATGTACGCGGGCCAGGTGGTGGAGTCCGGCCCCGCGCAGCAGATCACCGACTCCCCGGCCCACCCGTACACCCGGCTGCTGCTGAGCGCCGCGCCGGACCCGCACCGGACCGGGCCGGTGGTGCTGCACGGGCGCGGCGCGCCGCCGAGCCTGATCGACCCGCCGCGCGGCTGCCGCTTCCACCCGCGCTGCCCGCTCGCGATGCCGGTCTGCGCCGAGAGCGCGCCGCCGACCCTGCCGGCCGGGCCGGACCAGGTCGCGGCCTGCTGGCTGCTGAGCCCGGACCACCTGGCGGCCCCCGCCGACGCCCTGGCCGGCCCCCCCCCCGAGACCCCCTCCGAAACCCCCCTCGAACCAGAGAAGTCGAACCACAGAAGGAGCACGTCGTCATGAGCCGTTCCACCGCTTGGAGAGCCGCCGCCCTGGTCACGGCGATCGGCCTCGGCATCACCGCCTGTTCCGGCTCCGGCGCGGGCTCCGGCAAGAGCGCGAAGGACCGCACCCTGGTGGTGGAGTCCAACCCGGTGCCCTCCTTCACCGAGAACTACAACCCCTTCGACGGCAACTCCTTCGTCACCGTCGCCAACGCCCGCTCGCTGGTGTGGGAGCCGCTGTTCCAGTTCAACACCCTCACCGAGCAGGACCCGATCCCGTGGCTGGCCAAGGGCTACGAGTGGTCGAACGGGAACCGGACGCTGAAGCTGACCCTCACCCCGGGCGTCAAGTGGAGCGACGGCCAGGCGTTCTCCTCGGCGGACGTCAAGTTCACCTTCGAGCTGCTGAAGGCGAACCCGGCGGCCAACGGCGGCGGCGCCCCGCTGCCGAGCGGGATCGAGACGCCCGACGCCGACACCGTGGTGATGACCTTCGACGCCCCGCAGAAGGCCAACTTCGTCGGCATCGCCAACCAGCTGATCGTGCCCGAGCACGTCTGGTCGGGCGTCAAGGACCCGGCCACCGCGGTGATCAAGGCCGACAAGCTGATCGGCACCGGCCCGTACCTGCTGGACAAGTTCACCGCCCAGAACGTCACCTTCAAGGTCAACCCGCAGTTCCGCGAGACCCCGAAGGTCAAGCGGATCTCCTTCCCCGCCTACGCCACCAACGACGCGGCCACCCTGGCGCTCAGCTCCGGCGAGATCGACCTCGCGGGCAACAACATCAACAACGTGCTGAACACCTTCGTCGGGAAGAACCCGCAGCACCACCACCTGTTCCAGAAGGACGCGCCCTACTTCCCGGGGTCCAACACCGCCTCGCTCTTCCTCAACACCGCGAGCGAGAGCGCCCCGGCGCTGGCCGACCCGGCGGTGCGCCAGGCGATCAGCGCCGGGATGAACCGCAAGGCGTACACCAGCCAGTGCGAGACCGACTACGCGCTGCCCGCCACCTCCTCCAGCGGCCTGCTGCTGCCCAACGACGCCAAGGCGCTGGACCCGGCGCTGAAGGACGACCTCAAGCCGGAGGCCGACGCGGCGAAGGTCGACGCGCTGCTGGGCGCGGCCGGCTGGAGCAAGTCCAACGGCAAGTGGACCAAGGACGGCAAGACGATCAAGTTCACCATCATCGACCCGAACTCGTTCACCGACTACTGGTGCGCGGCCCAGGCGATGGCCAAGGACCTCAACTCCCTCGGCTTCGACGTCGACGCCAACGGCGCGTTCGACTTCAACAGCTGGAACACCGCGATCACCACCGGGAAGTACGACGCGGCGATCCACTGGGGCCAGGGCGGCACCGCCTACCAGCGCCTCCAGTACGTGCTGGACCCGCGGATGGGCGCCGAGACCGGCAAGGTCGCGGCGGGCAACTTCAGCAAGTACGCCCCGGCGAAGGCGCTGGACGCGGTGAAGGCCTTCGAGTCGGCGGCCGACCCGGCCGCCGAGCAGGCCGCGCTGCACGACCTCCAGCAGATCATGTCGCAGGACGTGCCCGCGGTGCCGGTCTTCTACGGCCCGGCCTGGTACGAGTACAACGACACCCAGTTCACCGGCTGGCCGAACGAGGACGACCCCTACATGAACCCGTCGCCCAACAGCCAGGCGTACGAGTACATCATCCTCAAGCTGACCCCGCGCGACTGACCCACACCGCAGGGCGGCGGAGCCGCACGCCCACGGGTGGAAGCGCTTCCGGACCCGCCGGACGGGAGCGCTTCCACCCCGCCCCCCCCCGAGTTCCGCGCGCCGCGACGGCCCCCACCGTCCGCACGCGCGCGGCGCACCAACAGCACCACCAGCACCAACAGCACCACAGCACCGAGGCACCACGGCACCACCCCCACCCACCCGTGCCCCGAGGAGGCCGACCATGCGACCCACCGCACGCCCCCGCAACCCCCGGCAGGCCCGCGCCCGCCGCTGGCTGCTCGCCCCGCTCGCCGCGCTCGCACTGACCGTCAGCCCGATCGCCAGCCCCGCCGCCAACGCCGCCATCGGCGGCAGCTTCACCGACAACTTCGACTCCTTCGACACCGGCCGCTGGCACAAGGCCGACGGCTGGAGCAACGGCGGCATGTTCAACGCCGGCTGGCGCGCCGACCACGTCTGGTTCAACGGCGGCGTGATGGGCGAGAACCTCGACACCGCGAGCTGCCCCGGCGGCTGCTCCGGCAAGCCCTACGCCTCCGGCGAGTTCCGCTCCAACGACCTGTTCTCGTACGGGCGTTTCGAGGCCCGGCTCCAGGCGGTCAAGAACCCCGGCACGGTCACCGGGTTCTTCACCTACACCGGGCCGAGCGACAACCAGCCGTGGGACGAGATCGACGTCGAGATCCTCGGCAAGAACCCCACCCAGATGCAGACCAACTACTTCACCAACGGCGTCGGCGGCCACGAGACCGTCATCAACCTCGGCTTCGACGCCTCCGCCGGGTACCACGACTACGCCATCGAGTGGTGGAACCAGGGCACCATCAACTGGTTCGTCGACGGCAAGCTCGTCCACCAGGAGAACGGCTCGCGCGGTGCCCTCCCCACCCACCCGATGCGGCTCATCGCCAACCTGTGGCCCGGCACCGGGGTCGACAGCTGGCTCAACCCGTTCACCTACCCGGGCACGCCGCTCACCGCCCGCTACGACTGGATGAAGTACACCAAGTACTGATCCCGGTAGTGCTCCCGGTGGGGCGGGGCGGCCTCCCGCCCCGCCCCACCGGCGGTCAGCGATCCGCGGTCAGCGGTCCGCGACGTGCAGGTGCGGGGCCGCGTCCGGCGGCCGGTGCCAGGAGGTGCGCAGGCCGCAGGCGGTCAGGGCGGTGCCCACCGCGTGGTGCATCGCCTCCCGGACGGCCGTCGACACCGCCGGGGTGTCCGGCAGTTGCGGGGAGGAGCGCCAGGCCGCGTCGGCGACGGGCACCGTGTCCGCGTCGGCGTCGGCGCCCGGGGACGGCGGGCAGGCCGTGAGCGCGACACCGGCCGCCCGGGCGTGCCGGGCGAGCGGGAGGCCCGCGAGGGCGGCGCCGCGGCGGACGGCGGCGACCACCTCCTCCGGCAGCAGGACCATCGCGGCCGGCTCCCCGGCGGACGCTCCGGGCGCAGCGGCGAACGCCCCGGCCCCGGCGGCGGCCTGGGCGGCGTCCTCGCCGGGGCCGACCAGCGTCGGCCCGTCCGGGGCGGTGCGGGTGGCCGACAGTCCGAGGGCGGGCAGGAACTCGGCGAGCGCGGTCTCGACGCTGTTCACGACCAGCTGCCGGGTCCGGGGCCACGGACTCCCCGACCCGGCACCGGCGGCCGCCGCGGCGTCCTCCAGCCGGGCGGAGCACAGCCAGCGCAGCGTCACCGGCCACCGCTCCCGGTCGGCGGTGCCGCCCGAACCGTCGGTCCCCGTGGCGAACAGGTGCACCCCGGGCCCGTGCCCGCCGTGCGCGACGGGCAGACCGACCAGCAGCAGCGCCTCGACGACCCGGTCGGCCAGCAGCGGATCGACCCGTGCCTCCCGCACCCCGGCCGCCGCCACCCCGTGGACTCCCATCCCGATCCCCCCTCACCCGCGGGGCGCTCCCGCGCGTGTGACTATCCATGAACACGTAAAGTCAGTCAACAGCCCCGGCCCGCACCGGAGACCGGTCCCGCCCGCACGCCGCCCGCACGCCGTCGGCACACCGCCCGCACGCCGCCCGGCCGCTTTTCGGCCCCGGCCCGGACCACCCCGTGGCGGCCCGCCCCGCCCGCACCCTGATAGCGTCCCGCCGTGTCCCCTTCCCGCACCCCGCTGTACGCCGCGGCCGACGTCCACGGCCACCGCGCGGAGTTCCTGGACGCGCTGCGCGCCGAGGGCCTCGCCGACGCCGATGGCCACTGGTGCGGCGGCCGGGCCCGGCTCTGGATGCTCGGCGACTACGTCGACCGCGGCCCGGACGGCATCGGCGTCATCGAGGACATCCGCCGCCTCGCGGCCCAGGCCCGCGACGCGGGCGGCAAGGTGGGCGCGCTGCTGGGCAACCACGAGGTGCAACTGCTCGCCGCGCACCGCTTCGGCACCGCCCCCGTCCCCGGCTGGGACCAGCCCGGCGGCTTCCACGGCGGCTGGTCCCGCTTCGGCGGCCGGGAGTCCGACCTGCGCCGCCTGACCCCCTCCCACCTGGACTGGCTCGCCGCCCTGCCCGCCGCCGCCCTGGTCGACGGCCACCTCCTGGTGCACTCCGACACCACCCAGTACCTCGACCTCGGGACCAGCCTCGACGCCGTCAACACCGCCGCCGCCGACGCGCTGGCCGACGAACGCCCGGAAGCCTGGCTGGAGTTCAGCCGGCTGATGAGCTCCCGCGGCTCCTTCCGGGGCGCCCGGGCCGCCGACCCCCGCGACCCCGTCGCCCGCGTCCTGGACGCCCTCGGCGGCACCGTCCTGGTGCACGGCCACAGCACCCTCACCAAGCACTTCGGCATCCCCCTGGAACACCTCCGGGAGGCCCTGCGCTACGCCGGGGGCCGGGTCGTCGCCATCGACGGCGGCGTGTACGAGGGCGGCCGGATCCTGCTCACCCGCCTGCTCTGAGCACCGGAGACGCGCGGGGGCCCTCCGGGACGCGTCCCGGAGGGCCCCCGCGCGTCCGGCCGCGGTGGCGGCGGGTCAGGAGGTGGGGCAGCGGGTGCCCGCGGCCGGCATGGTGCCGTTGATCAGGAAGCCGTTCACGGCGTCCCGGATGCAGCCGCTCTTGTTGTACGCGGTGTGGCCGTCGCCCTCCCGGGTCAGCAGGGTGGCGTTGGCGAACCCGGCGGCCAGCTTCTCCGACCAGGCGTACGGGGTGGCCGGGTCGCCGGTGGAGCCGACGACCAGGATCGGCGCGCTGCCGACGGCCTTGACGACGTGCGGCTGCTCGGTCGAACGGTACGGCCAGGAGCGGCAGTCCGGGTCGAAGAGCTCCTTCTCGGTGAAGTGCGCGCTCACCAGCGGGGCCTGCTGGTGGGCCGCGGCCAGCGCGGCCTGCAGCCGGTCGGCGCCGGGGGTCTCCGCGCCCGGGTCGGCGCAGTGGATGGCCGTGTAGGCGTCGAACATGTTGCTGTAGTGGCCGTTCTCGTCACGGCCGTTGTAGCCGTCCGCCATGGCCAGCAGGTAGTCGCCCTTCTTGCCGACCATCGCCCAGCCGATCGCGTTGCGCAGGTACTCCCAGGACTTCTGATCGCCGTAGAGCATGCTCAGCGTGCCGCTCCAGCCGGCCGTCTCGGTGAGCTTGCGGTCCTTGCCGACCTTCATCGGGTGGTCGTGCAGGCCGTCCAGGAAGGAGGCGAGCTTCTGCGCCGCCTTGTCCGGGTCCTTGCCGAGGGGGCACTGCGCCTGCTTGGTGCAGTCCGCGGCGAAGGCCTTCAGCGACTTCTCGAAGCCCGCGAACTGCTGCACCAGCAGGTCGAGCTGGTCGGCGGTGGGGTCGACGGCGCCGTCCAGGACGAGCCGGCCGGTGCGGTCGGGGAACTGCTCGGCGTAGCTGGAGCCCAGGTAGGTGCCGTAGGAGAAGCCCAGGTAGTTGAGCTTCGGGTCGCCCAGGGCGCCGCGCAGCACGTCCAGGTCGCGGGCGGCGTCCACCGTCCCGACGTGGGGGAGCAGCTTGCCGGAGTTGGCCGCGCAGGCGTCCGCGAGCGCCTTGCCGTGGTCGTCCGGACGGTCGTCGGACAGCGCCCAGGTGTCGTGCGCGGCGTCGTCCATGCAGTGCACGGCGGTGCTGGCGCCGACCCCGCGCGGGTCGAAGCCGACCAGGTCGTAACGGGCGTTCAGGTCCTTGTAGGCGTCGCCGCTGTACTCGAGCTGCTCGATGCCGGAGCCGCCGGGGCCGCCCGGGTTGAGCAGCAGCGAGCCGAGCCGGTCGGCGCCGGTCGCGGGCTTGCGGGAGAGCGCGACCTCGACGCCCTCGCCGGCCGGGTCCGCGTAGTCCAGCGGCACCTTCAGGCGGCCGCACTGGAACGCGGACTCGTCGATCTTCTCGGTCTTCGGGTCGTCCGCGCACGGCGCCCAGGCGATCTGCTGGGTGTAGAACACCTTCAGCGCGGGGTCGTCGGCGCCGGTGGGCTTCGGGGTCGGGCTCGGCGAGGCCGAGGGGCTCGCCGAAGCGGGCGGCGGGGCGGCGGAGTCCGAGGTGCTGCTGCAGGCGGCGAGCAGGACGGCCAGGAGGGCGGCAGGGAACGCCCGGCGGATCGGCCGGGTGGTACGCATGATCACCGCGTATGACTATCACCCGGTTGCCACGCCGGTCGCGTGATTATCGATCGATTATCGATTCGTCATCAAACTGCTGCCGGGCGGCCGCTCCCACCCGTGCCCCCCCCGGGTGCCGACGCCTGTTCCCCGTGGCCGGAGAGCACCTCGTGCAACCGCTCCGCCGTCCCCCGCGGCCGGAAGGCGTACCCGTTGTGCCCGCCGGGGAACCCCGCGCACGGCACGCCCAGCTCCGCGGCCAGCAACTCGCCGCACCGGCGCGGCCAGACCCGCCCGGAGTTCTCGCCGACCCCGGCCACCACCCGCACGCCCGAACCCTTCAGCGCGCCCAGGTCGAGCAGGTGCCCCGGCAGCGTCGGCACGTCGTACCGCAGCAGGAACCCGGCGTTGCGCACCTGCTCCGGCCCCCGCGCCCGGGCCGGGGCGTCGGGCTCCCGGTCGGCCGGGTCGATGCCCGCGAACCGGGCGAACCGGCGCAGCGCGGCGTCGACCCCCGCCGCCTCGAACGCCTCCCGGGCCCCCAGCAAGTCCCGTACGGCCGAAGCCCGTTCGGGCTCCGGCAGCAGCTGGACGGCCGCCGGCTCGTGCGCGACGACCGTGCGGACCCGGCCGGGGTGCCGGATCGCGAACTCCAGCGCCACCAGGCCGCCGAGACTGCTGCCGAAGACCAGCGCGGGCTCCGGGGTGAGCGCCGCCAGCAACCGTGACACGTCATCGGCGTGCACCGCCACCGTGGTCCGCTCCGGCTCCTCGACGGTGCTGCCCGACAGGCCGCGCCGGTCGTAGGTGACCACCGTGTACCGGTCGGCCAGCCGGGCGGCCAGCGCGTCGGTCGCCCCCGCGTCCCCGTGGCCGCCGGCCACGAGCAGCAGCACCGGGCCCGCCCCGCGGACGAAGTGGCGCAGCCGGGCACCCGGCACCTCCAGCACGGACTCCCTCATCGGACGCTCTCCTCCACTCGTCGGCGCCGGGCACCCCCGGCCTGCTCCGACTATGGCCGCCCCGGCGGCGCCCGTGGAGCGGAGCGCCTGCCCTAGGAGCGCCGCTCCCAGGCAGCGCGGCCACGGGGGGTGACGCCGGGTCGGGTGCTTTCCGTCGGTGTTTTCGGTCCGGTGTTTTCGGTCCGGTGTTTTCCGCCCGTCAGGTGTCGGCGTCGGCGTCGGCGTCGGTGTCGGTGGCGCTGTCGGCCCTGCCGCCGTCCGCGTCGACGTCCACCGCGGCCCGGATGCGTCCCAGCAGGGTGCGCAGCTGCTCGCGCTCCGCGGCGTCGAGCGCACCGGTGGCCGCGGCCAGGGCGGCCCGGTCCAGCTCCTCGGCCTCCCGGTGGCGGCGGGCGCCCTCCTCGGTGAGCGTCAGCAGGAACGCCCGCCGGTCCGTGGGGTGCCGGACGCGTTCGACCAGGCCGTCGCGCTCCAGGCTGTCGACGATCGTGGTGGTGGTGCGGGGCGCGTTGCCCACGTGCTCGGCGAGGTCGCGCATCCGCAGCGGCTCGCCCGCGAGGGCGAGGACGCGCAGGGTGCGCAGCCGGGCCACCGAGGCGCCGTGCTCGCGCAGCCTGCCGTCCACGAAGGTGCGCAACCGGTGCGTGGTGGCGAACAGTTCGTCCACCAGGACGTCGCTGCTGCCGAACCGCTGCCGTGCCGCCGGTTCCTCTGCCATGCCGTGCCTTCCCCATCCTCGCGAGGGCCCGCCGGACCCTCCGGTCCGGCGAATCCCTCCGGTCCCTCGGGTTCCGTGGGCCCGCAGCTTTCTGAGCACCATCATAGTGAGTATGCTCAGCTTTCATGAGCACCCGCTTGAGCCAGCGCCGTGTCGTGCCCATCATGGCCGTCCTGACCACCTTCATCTGCATCATCGACGGCGCGATCACCACCGTTGCGCTCCCCAGCATCGCCCGGCAGTTCGCCCTCACCCCGGCCGCCCTCACCGGCGTCGTCGTGGTCTACCCGGTCTGCCTGGGCATGGTGATCCCGGCCTCCGCCTGGCTGGTGGAACGCCACGGCGGCCGCCGCGCGCTGCTGCTGTCGCTGGCCGCCTTCACCGCCGCCAGCGGCCTGTGCGGCGCCGCCCCGAACCTGACCGCCCTGGTCGCCGCCCGCGCCCTGCAGGGACTGGCCGCCGGCCTGCTCATGCCCACCTCGCAGGCCCTGCTCTTCCGCACCTTCAGCCAGGCCGAACAGGTCCGGCTGTCCCGGCTGATGGTCATCCCGCAGCAGATCGCCCCCGCCCTCGCCCCGCTGCTCGGCGGCCTGCTCGTCACCAGCCTGTCCTGGCGCTGGGTGTTCTACGTGAACGTCCCCTTCGGCACCGCCGCCGTCCTGTTCGGCGCGTTCTTCCTCGCCGAGCACCGCGACCACGCCGCCGGCCGCCTCGACCTGCCCGGACTGCTGCTGTGCGCCGCCGCCACCGGCACCCTGATGTACGGCGTCTGCGCCGGACCGGACCTCGGCTGGGACCGCCCGCAGGTGATCGGCGCGCTCGCCGTCGGCGCCGTCCTGCTCGCCGCCGCCGTCCGGCAGCAACTGCGCGCCCCCGAACCGGTCCTGCGGCTGCGGCTGTTCCGCGACCGGCTGTTCCGCGACACCAACCTGGTCAGCCTGGTCGGCTACGTGCCGATGATGGGCGCCATGTTCCTCGGCCCGCTCTTCATCCAGGAGGCCCGCGGCGGCTCCGCCCTGGACAGCGGCAGCACCACCTTCACCGAGGCGTTCGGCGTCCTGGTCACCATGCAGGTGGTCGGCGCCGTCTACCACCGGGTCGGCCCGCGCCTGATCATCGGCACCGGCCTGCTCGGCGTCGCCGGCGTCATGCTGCTGTTCGCCACCGCCGACGCCGACACCGGCCTGTGGACCTTCCGCTGCTACATGTTCCTGCTCGGCCTGGCCATGGGCGGGGTCTTCATCCCCACCACCATCGCCTCGTTCAGCACCGTCGACCGCGCCGACGTCGCGCACGCCGCCACCCTGAACACCGTCGTCCGCCAGACCGGCAACGCGCTCGCCCCGGCCGTGGTCACCTCCGTCCTCGTCCTCGGCGCGAGCGGCACCCGGCGGGTTCACCCACCGCTGGCCTCCTACCAGCTCAGCTACTTCGTCCTGGCCGCCGTCGCCGTCGCCGCCGCCCTCTTCGCCTTCACCATGCCCGACGGCCCCGCCCGCACCGCGACCCCCGCCACCTCCCGCCCCACCGGCCCGCGGGCGGCCGGGCCGCGACCCCGGCAGAAGGCGGGCCGACCGGGCCGTTGAGGGCGGGCCGTCACCCCCGGCCGCCCGCCGCGTAGAGTGGCCGCCCGCCCACCGGAGAGGACGATCGCGTGCCCGAGCGTTCCAGCATCCTGTACGTGACCGATCTCGCCTACCCGGCGCGCGGCCGCCGCTACTGCGACGAGGACATCCTCCTCACCGCACGCCTGCGCGAGCACTTCGACCTGGCCCTGTGCCACCCGAAGGACGCCGCCGCGCTGATGTCCGGCTTCGACGCCGTCGTGGTCCGCAACAGCGGCCCCGTCCTGCACTACCGGCAGCAGTACGACGAGTTCCGCCAGCGGGCCGCCGCCCGCGGCACCCGGGTCTACAACCCGCTCACCGGCCGCGGCGACATGGCCGGCAAGGGCTACCTCCTCGACCTCACCGCGGCCGGGTTCCCCGTCATCCCCACCATCGACCGCCCCGAGGACCTCGGCCTGCTGCCGCCCGCCGACCGCTACCTCGCCAAGCCCGCGGCCGGCGCCGACTCGATCGGCCTCACCCCCGTCGACCGCGCCGACCTGCCCCGGCTCGACTGGGCCGGCCTGCTGCTCCAGCCGCTGGTCGACTTCCGGTACGAGGTCTCCTTCTACTTCGTCGACCACGCCTTCCAGTACGCCCTGTACGCCCCCGACCCGTCCCGCCGCTGGGAACTGACCCCCTACCGGCCGACCCCGGACGACCTCGCCTTCGCCCGCCGCTTCATCGACTGGAACACCCTCGACCACGGCATCCAGCGGGTGGACGCCTGCCGCACCACGGCGGGCGACCTCCTACTGGTGGAACTGGAGGACCTCAACCCCTACCTGTCCCTGGACGCCGCCACCCCGCAACAGCGCGAGGACTTCGTCACCGCACTGACGGCCTCGCTGCACCGCTTCCTGCGCACCGGCGGGGACGACTCCCGCCCCGCGCCCGCCTAGCGCCCTGACCGGCAACGTCCACCGGTCGGGCCCGGGGTAGCCTGCGCCCGTGAAGGTCTATCCCCTCTGGCACATCAGCCACCAGAACGAAGCCGGTCCGGACGGCGTGACGATCCACCTCGACGACGGCGGCGTGTTCATCGACGAGCAGGACGGCGACGACGTCAAGCTGCTGGGCGTCTACTCGTCCGAGGCCGCGGCGGAAGGGCGGATGCGGCGCGCGCGTCTCCTCCCGGGCTTCGTCGACGAGCCGGACTGCTTCCGGATCGGGGAGTACGACCTCGACGAGGACCACTGGACCGAAGGCTTCGTCCGGGTGCCCGTCCCGGGCGTCGCCTGAACGACCCCGCAGGGCGGGCCGGTCGCGCCGCTCCGGTGAGCGCCGCGTCACGCTCCCGCGCGTCCGCCGCGCGGCCGAGGCTGCCCAAGACCGCCGGTCCTGTCGCGGCCAGTGAACCCGGCGAACCCGGCGAACCCTCTCGGTCACAGCACGGGGAACCGTCCGCCCGTCCGCCGCGCTTTGGCATCCCCGCGCTTTGGCATCCCCGCGCTTCGGCACCGCGGAGCTTCGGCACCGCCGGGCCCGGCACGGGCGACGAAGCCCGGCCGGCCCGTCAGGGCAGCGGGCCGGCCAGCAACCGGGCGGCCAGTTCGTGCAGTTCGGCCACCAGTTCGTCCGGCACCCCGTCGCCGTGCGCCACCTGGTCCTCCGCGCGGTACAGCCATCCGCGCACCGCCCACAGCGGCGAGCCGGGGTCGTCGGCGGGGCACAGCACGAGACCGACCCGCTCGGCCGCCGCCAACGGATCGACGCGGCCGTCCAGCACGTCCCGCAGGCAGTACCGGGCCAGTGCCCGGTCCCGGGCCGCGCCGTCGGCGGGCAGCCGCAGCACCGCCCAGAACTCCTGCTCCAGCTCGTCCAACAGCCGGCGCGCCTCCGGGACGTCCCACTCCGGCAGCGCCCCGAGCTCCCACAGGCGCGCGCTGTCCACCCCACCGGCCAGCGCGGCCCGAGCCGCCGCCACCGCCGCCGCGGCCGTCTCCGGCCCGCTGCGGGCCGCGCGCTCCAGCAGCACCCGGCGCAGCGGTTCCAGGGCCCGATCCGATTCCATGCCGCGAGCGTAACCACCCGCCCCGGCGCCGCCCCCGCCACCCTCACCGCTCCCGGGCCGCAGCGCGGAAGCCGGTGGCGGGGCGCTCGGCCCGGGCTCAGCGGTCGGCGGGGGCGCCCCCGGCCGGGGCGAGGGGGAAGCGTTCCAGCACCGTCCAGTCGATCGTCCACCCGACCGCCCCGCCCGTCGGTGTTGCGGCCGGGCGCCAGAACACCTCCACCAGGGCGACCTGGCGCAGCGTCAGCGGGGCGTGCCCGGGCCGGACGCGGTGCAGCAGCACCGTGAGCGGATCGGTGTCCGTGTCGGCGGCCGCGTAACCGGCGCTGAGGTGGAGCACCCCGAGGCGGTAGCCGGTGGAGCCGGGGCCGCGGACGGAGTGGATCGCGGCCCGCACCCGCCGCTGCAAGGCGGCGAGCTCGCCGTCCGGATGGAGGTCGATCAGCACCCCCCGGGGCGTCGCCACGGCGGACCCGGCCAGCAGCCCGATCTCGGCCGTCCCCGCCAGGGCCGCCCGCAGCGCGCCCGCGAGTGCCGCCCGCTCCGGCTCCGGGACGTCCCGGGCCGGCGCGTCGGTGACCATGTCCAGCGTGACGTGCAGCCGGTCGTCGGCGATCGGCACGACGGGCGCCCCCGACACCGCCGCGCGCACCCCGTCCACCAGCGCCCCCAGCGCGGGCTCCGCGCCCACGTCCGGCAGCGCGTAGACCTGTAGCACCCGCAGCCCCTCCGGCCACGCCACCGTCCCGAACACCGGATCGAAACGCCGCAACGCCCCCACCCCTCCCGCTCGCCCGCCCCGTCCCGCCGTACCTACCCCGCCCCCGCCCCCGCCGACCCCCGGGAACCGGACAGGCGCCGCCAGGCCGGGGCCGCTGCCGGGGGCACCCCTTCGGGGAGAACGCGGCGAGGTGCGGGAAACGGGACGCCTGCCGATGCTGGATCCATGATCGAAGCCAAGGGACACACCGGCCAGGTCACGTTCGACGGCGAGTACGTCACGATCACCCGCAAGGGTTTCGTGGCACGGATGTCGGTCGGCAAGGGCGAGAAGCGGATCCACGTTTCGCAGATCACGGCCGTCCAGTGGAAACCGCCCGGGGCACTGGTGAACGGGTTCATCCAGTTCACCCTGCCGGGCGGCACCGAACGGCGCTCCGGGTTCGGCAGCCAGACGAGCAGTGCGACCACGGACGAGAACAGCGTCGTCGTCCTGAAGAAGCAGGTTCCCGAGTTCGAGAAGCTCCGCGCAGCGGTCGAAGAAGCCATCGCCGGCCAACACCGCCCCGCGGCCTCGTCCTCGCTGGCCGACGAACTCGCCAAGCTCCAGCAGCTCGCGGACTCCGGGACGCTGTCCGCCCAGGAGTACGAGGCCGCCAAAGCCCGCGTCCTGGGCACGTAGACCGATCGGCTCCGACCCCCTCCGCACCGGTCTTTGGCCGGTCTTCGCCCGCAGCGACAGGTGGGGCCCCGGGAGCGTTTCGACTGCTCCTCGGCGGAGTTCGTCCGTCGGACGCCGACCGACCCGAAGCACCCCCACTCCCTCGCGGAGCACTGCGAGACCCACTGGTTCGCCTCTGCCGTGTCGGAGCCGGGCCGTGACCAGCGGGTGCGCATAGCCTGGGACGGCCCGGAGCCGGGCCGGACGAGCGGTCCGCGGCTCGCCGGGACCGGCTTCCGGGAGCTCCGGCGCTGCGAGTCCGGTGCCGGGGCGAGTCGGTGCGGTCGGATCGGGTAGGCGCGCCGCGGCGGCCCCGCGTGGCCGTCCCGCGCTCCGTGCGGCCCGCCCCGGGCGTTCCGCGACGGCGGTCGCGCCCCCGCCCGGGCCCCTGCCGCCGCCGGGCGTCCTCCGACCAGAAAGGCCCGTCCGACATGACCGCGCAGTCCCCCCTCGGCCCCGACACCGAGCCCGCCGCCCTCTTCGACCTCGCGCAGCAGCTGCGCGTCGACGCCGTCCGGACCAGCACCTCGGCCGGCTCCGGGCACCCCACCTCCAGCCTGTCGGCCGCCGACCTGATGGCGGTGCTGATGACCCGCCACCTGCGCTACGACTGGCAGGCGCCCGACAACCCCGAGGCCGACCACCTGGTGTTCTCCAAGGGGCACGCCTCCCCGCTGCTGTACGCGATGTTCAAGGCCGCGGGCGCCATCACCGACGAGGAGCTGATGACCACCTACCGGCGCTTCGGCCAGCGCCTCCAGGGCCACCCCACCCCGGAACTGCCCTGGGTCGACCTGGCCACCGGCTCGCTCGGCCAGGGCATCGCCTGCGCCGTGGGCATCGCCCTGGCCGGCCGCGACCTGGAGCGCCGCGACTTCCGGGTGTGGGTGCTGTGCGGCGACAGCGAGACCACCGAGGGCTCCGTCTGGGAGGCCCTGGACAAGGCCGGCCGCTACCGCCTCGCCAACTTCACGGCGATCATCGACGTCAACCGCCTCGGCCAGAGCGGCCCCACCGAGCTCCAGTGGGACACCGACGCCTACGCCCGCCGGGTCGAGGCGTTCGGCTGCCGGGCCCTGGTCGTCGACGGCCACGACCTGGAGGCCGTCGACCGGGCGCTGACCACCGCCGCCGACGGCTCCGCGCCCACCGTCGTGATCGCCCGCACCGTCAAGGGGCAGGGCGTCCCGGAGGTCGCCGACCAGGAGGGCTGGCACGGCAAGCCGCTGCCCCCGGACATGGCGCGGCGGGCCGTCGCCGAACTGGGCGGGGAGCGCGACCTGCGGGTGCGCGGACCCCAGCCCCCGCACGCCGGGCCCACCATCAAGGCCGACGCCCCCGAGGTCGAGCTGCCGCGCTTCGAGAAGGGCGAGGAGGTCGCCACCCGGGTCGCCTTCGGCAAGACCCTCGCCGCGCTCGGCGCCCGCCCCGAGGTGGTCGCGCTGGACGCCGAGGTCGGCAACTCCACCCACGCCGAGGACTTCGCGAAGGCCCACCCCTCCCGCTACTTCCAGAGCTACATCGCCGAACAGCAGATGGTCGCCACCGCCGTCGGCATGGCGGTGCGGGGGTTCCGGCCCTACGCCACCACCTTCGCCGCCTTCCTCACCCGCGCCCACGACTTCATCCGGATGGCCGCCGTCTCCCAGATCACCATGTCGCTGTGCGGCACCCACACCGGTGTCGAGATCGGTGCCGACGGGCCCTCCCAGATGGGCCTGGAGGACCTGGCCATGATGCGCGCCGTCCGCGGCTCCACCGTCCTCTACCCGGCCGACGCCACCGCCGCCGCCGCCCTGACCGCCGCGATGGCCGACCTGCCCGGCATCTCCTACCTGCGCACCACCCGCGGCGCCTACCCCGTGCTGTACGGCCCCGAGGAGCGGTTCCCGGTCGGCGGCTCCAAGACGCTGCGCCACGGCGCCGACGACCGGGTCACGCTGATCGGCGCCGGAGTGACCCTCCACGAGTGCCTGGCCGCCGCCGAGCTGCTCGCCGAGGACGGCGTCCCCGCCCGGGTCCTCGACCTGTACAGCATCAAGCCCGTCGACACCGACGCCCTCGTGCGCGCCGCCCGCGAGACCGGGGCCCTGGTGGTGGTCGAGGACCACCACCCCGAGGGCGGCCTCGGCGAGGCCGTGCTGTCCGCGCTGGCCGCGGAGGACGCCCACCCGGCCGTCACCCACCTCGCCGCCACCGGCCTGCCGGGCTCCGGCACCACCGAGGAGCTCCTGCGCGCCGCCGGCATCTCCCGCGAGGCGATCGCCGACGCGGCCCGCACCCTGGCCGCCCGTACCCTCGCCGGCCACCGGCGCTGACCGCGCCCCCGCCGACGGCCGCGTCCCGGGGGACACGGCCGAGGGGCCGCCACCTCGGGTGGCGGCCCCTCGGGGCGGGGGACGGGACCGGTCAGCCGCGCTCGATGTCCCCGGAGCGGGAGGGGACGGCGTCCAGGGCGGCCAGCGTCGCCCCGTCCAGGACCAGGGCCCCGGCGGCGGCGTTGGCCCGCAGGTGGTCCGGGTCGGCGGTGCCGGGGATGAGGAGCGTGTTCGGGGCGTGGTGGAGCAGCCAGGCCAGGCCGACCTGCGCGGGGGAGGCGCCGAGCGCCCCGGCCGCGGCGAGGACGGCGGGCTCCTCGACGACCTTCGGGATGCCCGGGTACGCGCCGCCGAGCGGGAAGTACGGCACCCAGGCGACGCCCTCGGCGCGGCACAGCCGCAGCAGGTCCTCGTCCTCGCGCGACACCAGGCTGTAGGCGTTCTGCACGCAGGCGACGCCCGCCGGGAGGGCCCGGCGCAGCTCGTCGGCGCCGACGCTGCTGAGGCCCAGGGCGCCTATCTTGCCCGCGTCGCGCAGCTCGGTCAGCACGGCGAGCTGGTCGTCCAGGTCGACCACCTGGTCGCCCTCGGCGCGCAGCCCGGGGCCGTGGCTCGCGCGGCGCAGGTTGACCAGCGGAATCCGCTCCCACCCGAGGCTGCGGAGGTTGTCCTCGACGGCGGCGCGGAGCTGTTCGGGGCGCTGGGCCAGGCGCAGCGGGATCGGGCCGTCGGCGGGCTCGGCGCCGACCTTGCTGGCGACCAGGACGTCGTCCCGGGCGGTGAACGCGGCGCCGATCGCCTCGTTGGCGGAGCCCGCGCCGTAGAACTGGGCGGTGTCGACGTGGTCGATGCCCAGGTCGGCGGCGGTGCGCAGCAGGGCGACGGCGGCGGTGCGGTCCAGGCGGCGCAGCTGCATGGCGCCGAAGCCGACCCGGGAGACGGTGCGGCCCGCGAGCGTGCCGGGCCCGCCGGCCCGTTCCGCGCCGGCGGCGGTGAACTGCGGGGACCCGAGCGTGGAGGACATGGCGATCTCGCTCCCGTGAGACGATGGAGGTAAACGGAGGAACTCCGTTACCGCCACCGTAGCACTAACCGGAGGGACTCCGTTTTGGCTTCTCCCGACCCCGCCGCTTCCGGCTCCGCCGCCTCCGACCCCGCAGCCCCCGGCTCGGGCGCTTCCGGCTCCGCCGTCCCCGGCTCCGCCGTCCCCGGCTCGGGCGCCCCCGGCCCAGGCGCTTCCGGATTGCCCACGGCCGGGAGGCCGCCCCGGGCCGACGCCCGGCGCAACCGCGAACGGCTGCTCGTCGTCGCCCGGGACGCCTTCGCCGCGACCGGGGGCACGGCCACCCTCGACGCCATCGCCCGCGAGGCCGGCGTCGGCATCGGCACCCTCTACCGGCACTTCCCCACCCGCGAGGCGCTCGTGGAGGCGATCTACGCCAGCGAGCTCGACGCCGTGGTCACCAGCGCGCCCGCCCTGCTCGCCCAGCTGCCGCCCGAGGCGGCGCTGCGCGCCTGGATGGACCGCTACGCCGCGTTCTTCGCGGCCAAACGCGGCATCTCCGAGACCCTCCGGGCCGGCCGCGCCTCGGGCACCATCGCGACCCCGGCCGCCCGGGAGCGGATCACCGCGGCGATCGCCGCGATCCTGGACGCCGGGGCGAAGGCCGGTTCGCTGCGCGACGACGTGCCCGCCGAGCGGGTCACCATGATGCTCCTGGGCGTCTTCCTCTCCGCCTCGGCGAGCAACGACCCCGAGCTGACCGGCCCGCTCCTCGACCTCGTCGCGGACGCCCTGCGCCCCGTCGCCCGACCGGGCCTCCCGCCTCGCTCGGGAGGACCGGCTCGCGGGGGCGGTCAGGCGGTGGGGGAGCCCCAGTAGCCGGGGTCGGCGGCCTGCCGCCCGCGCAGGTCCTCGCGGACGGCCGCCGCCAGGCGCAGGGTGTCCTTGCGGCAGACCCGCGCCCCGATCACCGCACCGGCCAGCAGCGGGGCGAGGGTCGGCAGCCGGCGCAGCCCCGAGCGGGTCAGGCGCTTGCTCACCTGCCGGCGCAGCGCCGCGCTCCGGTTCAGCGCCAGCAGCGCTCCCGGGCGGGTCAGGTCCAGGCCGCGGCCCTCGCTCCACACCGCCAGGTACGCGTACGAACGCTGTCGGGCGGACCCGGCCGGGACCTGGCCGTAGACCGCGTACAGCTCGGCGATCAGCTTCAGCTCGATCGCCGCGGAGGCCAGCAGCTCGGACGCCAGCTCGACGGGCATCGCCAGCGGCACGGGCATCATCGCCACCGTCCCGGCGCCCGCGCCGACCGCCGTCGAGGCCCGGGCCGACCCGGCGACGAGCAGGTCGGCCAAGTCCTCCGGGGTGCGGGCCCCGGGATGCTGGGAGCGCAGCGTGGCCAGGTCCCGGACCGGAATCCGCGGGGCCGCGTCCAGCAGGCGCTCGGTCAGCATCCGCAGGCCGCCGCGGGAGCCCGCCCCGAGCCGTCGGCCGCTGCGGCCCAGGCTGCGGCCCAGACTGTGTCCCAGCCGCCGGGCCAGCGTGCCCATCCGGCGCGTCGGCCCGCCCCGGGAGCCGCCCTTCTCCTCGACCTCCACCTCGGCGGCGATCCGCGCCAGCTCCTCCGTCACCTCCTGCGCGAGTGCGTCCGGCTCCCCGGGGGAGCGCTCCGGCAGATCCGGCTCACCGATCGGCACCATGTGCTTCCCTCCACCTCTGCCCCGCCCGCCCGGCTGCCCGGCGGGCGGTGGGTGTCCGGGCACGGACCTTCCCCCTTCGTGTGCCCGCCCCCGGCCCGCGCAGTCCCCGGCCGGTCCCGGTCGTCCCGGCGCCGGGCGGAGCAGGACGGGCAGCACCGCGTACCCGGCCCTCAGGGCCGGCGGGGGCGCCGCCTCACCAGGCGAAGATCCGTCCGACGGCGAAGCCGATGCAGGACGCGACCATCACGACGATGATCAGCAGGGGAATCCAACCGGGCCAGGCCGTGTGCAGTTCCACGGACTCGGGCGTGGAGATGGCGTGCGTCGTGGAGGCCTCGCACTCGGGCGTCTCGGTCGGCAGGGAGTGGCCGGCCAACTGCACCGGGGCGGGAACGGGGTGGCTGACTGACATGGCGTCCTCCGATGTCCGAACACCTTGGTGCGCTGCTCTGTTGCTTCCCTTCCACGGTCCACCCGACGCGGCCCATGCGCAAAAGCCGCCCGGCGCACCGAACGAGGACGGACGGGCGGGCGGGCGGGGCCGGGCCCGGGACGGGGCCGGGCAGGTCGCGGCGCGGACGGTTCAGCTCGGGGTGGCCTGGGCGCCGATGACGCCCCAGCCGGCGTCGCGGGCGCGCTGCCAGACGGGCACCAACCCGTCGAGCAGGGCGGCGGCGTCCGCGTCCTGGACCTCGTCGAGCACGGCGCGCAGCCGCTGTTCGGCGGCCGCCCGCTGCGCGGGGTCGAGGGAGAGCGCCGCCGCGACACCGGGCAAGGTGTCGCGGACCCGGCCGGGGGACAGCACGAAGTGGCCGAACCAGCCCGGCAGCGCCGCGAACCGCTCAGGGCCCAGGGCGTGGGCGAGACCGACGGCCGGGTAGCCCTTGCGGCACGAGGCCGCGAGGGACGGGCCGGACTCCGCGTGGGCGTTCCACACCTCGTAGAGCAGGTCGAGGTGCTCGTCCAGCAGGTCGGGAGCGGCCAGGTCGTACTGCTCCGGCACGCAGCGCAGATCGAGCTCCCCGCGCCGCCACCGCTCGAACCCTCCCTGCCCGGCGGCGGCCTGACCTTCGATCAGCGGCCCCAACCGGGGGCGCACCTCGGCGACGACCGAACCGGGCACCGCCATGACGATCCACCACCCCGTGACACTCATGCCCACAGGCTACGCAGCGCCCGCCGCCCGCTCAGCTCCTCCGCTCGCCCAGGACGCAGAACTAGATGTTCTGGAGTGAGACATGGTACGGCGCTACTGGTCAGGGAGTCGGACACTGCGGTTGACGGGCGACTCTCGCTCCCTACACGGGACATGGGAGACGTACCTACTGACTTCGGCTCGTCAGGGTGACGTTGTGGTGTCGAGGGCCAGGCCGGTGCCAGCTATGAAGCCGTCGAGGGTGTCGGGCCGGTACTGCAGGCGCTTGAGTCGGTTGCGGACGAGGGCTTCGAGGCGGTCGAGGGCCATGACGGCGAGGTTGGCGAGGCTGTGCTTGACGTGTGCCCAGACCCGTTCGACGGGGTTGAGGTCGGGCGCGTAGGCGGGAAGGAGGAAGACCGTCAGCCAGGTGCGCTGGGAGATCAACTCGCGTATGGCGTGGGAGACATGGGTGTTCAGGCGGTCCCGGACCAGCACGATCGGCGCCTTGACGAGGTGGTGGACGCCGTCGACCAGGGCGATGAAGTCGCGCTCGCCCATGCTGCGGCGCTGACCCCTGCCCGCGGGGTGGGTGCGCAAGCGGTGGCACAGCCTGGTGCGCGAGCCCGGCCGCATGGCGATCAGTCCCGCCACGGACAGGCATCCCGAGCGGTGACCGCTGACGGTCACGACCAGGGTGCGGCCTCGCCGGCCCCAGGTACGTCCCCTGAGTGGCCGGCGGGTGAAGCCTGCCTCGTCCTCGAAACAGATGTAGCCCCCGCAGGCCGCCCGGGCGCTTTTACCTCCGCCCAGGTCACCTCCTTCCAGGCGGTGACGGCCTGCTCGTCCCGCTCGGCCACCCGCCGCGCGGGACCTGCGGGCTGAAGCCGAGCCTGTGCATCAGCCGCGTCGCCCCGGACACGCTGTAGGAAACGTGGAACTTCCGCCCGATCAGCGTGGTCACCCGCGAAGCGGTCCACACCTGGTCCTCCACCCAGCCGTATGCCGCCGGACCCTGGTCCAGATACGCGGCGCGCTTGGCCGGACAGCGCGGCGACAGGCGGCACCGCGACCCGCCCGGACCGCGAGAGGCCAGAGCCTGCACGCCACCGCCGCGCCACAACTGGTGCCACTGGTAGGCCGACTTCGAACTCACCCGCAGGCGCCGGGCCACCTCCGCCGGCTTGACCTCCTGCTCGAACAACTCGGCCGCCTACACCCGCACCGACTCCCGACGCAGCCGTCCCGCGCCGGTCAGCCCGCCCCCATCCGCATACCTCACACACCACCGCATACAGCTGCCGCAACGAGCTCGTCAGCCGATTCGGGACATTTCACCCTGACGAGCCGAAGTCAGTAGCCAAGCGGCCGTCCATCGTTGAGGAAGCCCGGACGTCCGCTTTCCAGCGCCTGCATTGCAGCACGGAACCGCGGCACAAGTCGTTCGCGGAGTAGTGTCTCTGCCGTCGCCGGACTGACCATGGCCACCTCGGTCAGCTCCGCATCATGCGGGTGTAGGGACTGCGCGTGTGAATCCGAGATCACCCCGCCATCGAGAATGAAGGCCAACTGGTCGTCCCAGGGACCATGCGGCGGCACCCACTCCACTACGAGCAGGCCAAGAGGTGCGATGTCCAACCCAAGTTCTTCGCGCAGTTCGCGCCGCGCCGCGTCGTCGGGGGCTTCGTTGGCTTCCACCATCCCGCCAGGAAGGTCCCATCCGGGTTTGTAACCCGGGTTCACTACCAACACCATTCCGTCCGTGTTGCGGATGATCAGGTCCACCGCAACACGCTTCCGGGCTTGCTTGGCGTTGCCCTCGGCGAGATAGGCGTTCCACGCTTCTGGGTCATCGGGTGTTGGTGTGGTCCCCACTGCCGGATCCTTCCCTTGACGGCATGATGTCAGCCAGCAGCAGCGCACGGGTGCGGCGCGCCTGGTCGAAGTGCACCAGGTAGTCGCGGACCGACCCATGTGCCGCGTGTGGCTCTAGTGCATCACGGAAGCTGTCCAATTGGTGAACGACCCGAACGGACCCGAGAGTTGGACTGGTCGACAGCAGCTCGACTCCCACATGCAAGGCTTCTTCTAGCTCTCCGCGCTGAACGTACACCGTTGCGAGTGTAATTTTACTGAGGGCAAAGGACCGGGTACGACCGTGTTCCCGTAGACGCACCGCGCGTTCTGCGTGGTGTAGCGCATCGTCGTACCGGCCCAAGTCGGCGAACGTCAGTGCAGACTCGCTTGCCAGCGCAGCCTGATCAAAAGGGCTCAGCCATGGGTGCGTGTCGTCTGCTGCTGCCGCGAGTGCTTCGCGTGCTTGTTCCAGTGCTTGAGCAGCAGGACCTAGCCGTCCGAGCGTTGCAAGAGCACGGGCG
This sequence comes from Kitasatospora sp. NA04385, assembly GCF_013364235.1. Classification (NCBI taxonomy): domain Bacteria; kingdom Bacillati; phylum Actinomycetota; class Actinomycetes; order Kitasatosporales; family Streptomycetaceae; genus Kitasatospora; species Kitasatospora sp. NA04385. The sequence goes on from NZ_CP054919.1 coordinate 8,277,106, forward strand.
TGCATGCTGTGAAGTCGAGCCGTGAGACTGGGCAGATGCGGCCCGCCATGCGCAAGCTGCATTCCCAACAGAGCCCAATGCGTTGCCTGTTGGGGATTGCCAGACTGTAGCGACAGGTGACTGCTGCTGGCAGCTACGTGCGCTGCGAAAGCTGTATCGCCCGAGGCCTGTGCGAGAGGGAGCGCTGTTGCAAAGTGCCGTGCCGCCAGGTGGTCCTGGCCGGAGTCGTGAGCCATCCAGCCTGCCATCTCGGTCAACGCCGCTGCGGCGCCGAACACCGCGGGACCGCTACCGCTTAGCAGCCGAGGGGCAACGCTGTCAGACAGATGCCGGACAACAGCACTGTACAGCCGACCACCCCCGCTAGCGCGGTCGGCTAAACGGAACGCATCCATGGCCGCCAGGTCGTCTGTATCGGCTAGAACTTCTGGCATCGGTGTCGCGCGCGGGGGTTGGGCGACCGGCTCCCACGGACGTGCAGCGAGGCCCAGCAGCGCACCTGGGATCCCGAAGGCATCGGCAAGCTGCTCGAACATCGACAGCTTCTCGACGCGGACTTTGCCCTTGACGTAGTCGTACAGGCGACCCTGCGAGATATTCGCAGCAGCAGCGAGACGACGTGTGCTGATACCCCGCTTGTTCAGCAGCTCGAACAAAGCGCCTATGTCGCGCGCCCGCAGGATGGCGCGCATTCGTTCGTCGCCGAGTAGACCCGCCACCACATCGCGCGGGTCCGGTTGCTGGTGGTCCACCGCTTCGCTCCCCGAAGAATGAACCCCGATCGTACGCCCACACCTAGTCGCCAGACTCCAACTTGGAGTCACCACCATGGAGTCTCCCGCCCTCCCAGACCCGTCGTTGAATCACTACGACAGGCAAGCCACTGATCACCAGTCGGGAGGCACCACGTGATCTACTCGCCCGAACAGTTCCGCCAACAGGGGCGGTCCACCGCGCAGGACGTTGGCCGCAACCCGCTGGACGACTACGACCCGGAGGTGAATCAGCGGGTCGGAGCCGGACGCCCGGTCGGCTGGGGCGCGTGCAGGTGCCCCCGCCCGAAGTGCCCGCACCGCCCGGAGGCTGCGGCGTGACGGGCTCCGTTCCCGCGCGCCCCGGGGTCCTGGCGAAGCTGGTCCCGGACACCCGCAGCGACGTCCAATCGCCGGCCTACACCCTGGTGTGCCAAAGCGAGTCCGAGGACGGCATCCGGTGCGGTGATGTCTCCGTCGACTTCAACGACCTTGAGCAGGTGCAGGGTTGGGTGTGCGTGCACATGATGCGCTACCCGGACCACCGGTCGTTCCGCATGATCGCGGACGTGCCGATGGTGGCGGTTCCGGAGGTGGAACCCGAATGACCAAAGTGACGTTGGCGACGGGCGTGCTGGTGCTCGGGGTATGCGTCGTGCCCGGGGGTGCACTGCTCGGGTTCGCGCTGTCGATGCCCAACGAGTGGCCCCGATGGCTGGTCGCGCCCCTCGCCCTGGCGCTCGCCCTGATCGGCGCGTCGTCCGGCCCGGACTGGATCGAAGCGTGGCAGCGCCGACGGCACGCGGCGGCGCGGGTCCGGCACGCACTCCGCAGCGGCGGGGAGGTGGTGCGGGTGGAGTACGCCCGCGCCGAGGGTTTCCTGCTGGAGATCGAGGGCACGGCGGACGACCACTACGTCCCCGAGGACGATGCCGTAAAGCTCACCCGGCAGTGTGCCGAGGACGCCGCGCGCAAGTCGCTGGGCATCCCCGCGAACGTGCCGGTGAAGCTGGTCATTTCGTCGACTGACGCATGGCTGCTGGAGGAAGCGCGCGGCACCGTCGTGCCGGTCGAGGACTGACCCCTGACCTTCCGGAGCGACTTCCCGCGCTCCGGAGCCCCCCGCCGGTTCAATCCCGGCGGGAAGGGTGCGCCCGACGGGGCGTGCCAGGGTGCCCCGGTCCGTCGTCGGAGGGGGCCGGGGCACCCGCACCCTCTTTCTGTCCCTCGTGCAAAGACCCCGAAAGGCATGGACTGTGATCAGCGTTCGCCGGCTCCGGCTCCGGAGCCGACGCCTGTTTCTGTTGCGCCGGACCACGTGGTGCTTCTGGCGCCTCCGTCTCAAGTCCGCGTTGACCCCGCGCCGTATCCGCGACAGGCAGACCGAAGCCGGGGTGCAGCGCATCCTGTCCGACCCGCGCTATGCGGACGCCCTCGCCAAGCTCGGGTGCCGCCCGGACACCTAGAAACTTCCGTTCCGGTGGACGGGGAAACTCTTCCCCTCCGGAGCGGCGCACCACCGCACACCCCGGACGTCGATCGGCATCCGGGTCCGCATCGAGGCAAGGAAGGGCAGGAATGAGCACTCCTGTGCCCGGTCCCAGCCATCCGCCTGTCCCCGGCCCCATGCCGCCGGGCAGCAGCACCACCGTGGCGACGTAACCAGCACCACGTCAACCAGAAGGAGAGTCACCCATGGGTTGGGGAACCGGCAAGGGCGGAAGCAGCGGCGGCGGATCGGGAGGCAACGACGGGGGCGGTGGCCGGCACGGGGGTAAGAAGGACCCCGGCACGTCCGCCCCGAACCCCGACAGCCAGAAGAGCAAGCCGGAGCCTAAGCACAAGTGACGAACGAACAGCACAACGAGTCGGAGCAGGCCGCCGCGCGCAGTCTGCTCCGCTCCATCGCTACGGATCTCGGCCACCCGGTGGCCCCCGAATGGGTGGCGGCGGTCGAGTCGGTGCCCCGAAAGTTGTTCCTCCCAGATCTGATCTGGCTGGAGAACGGGAGCGGCGGCTACACGCTCTGCAACCGGAAGACGGACCCGGACCGCTGGAACGCTGCGGCCTACGCCAACGCCTCCATGGTGACGCAGGTCAACGACGGGAAGGACCCCGGCGACGACCCGTGGCCGTCGTCGTCCGCTTCCGCCCCCGCGATCGTCTTCCGCATGCTGGAGATGCTCGACCTCCACGACGGCGCGAACGTGCTGGAGATCGGGACCGGCACCGGGCTGACGGCCGCGTACATGAGCCACCGGCTCGGCTCCGAGAACGTGGTAACCGTCGAAGTCGACCCCGAAGTCACCGTGCTTGCCCGCGGCAGTCTGGCGCGGGCCGGGTTCCACCCGGAAGTGGTCTGCGGGGACGGCACGCGCGGGTGGGGCCTGCGGGCTCCGTACGATCGGGTGTCGGTGACCTGCGCCCTGCGGAGCGTCCCGGCCGCGCTGATCGAACAGACCAAGCGCGGAGGGAAGATCCTCACCCCCTGGGACAACCCGTGGGTCTGCTGGGGCCTACTGCTGCTGACCGTCACCGGGGGCGGCCACGCGGAGGGTCGGTTCAGCCCGTACAGCGCCTTCATGCTCGCCCGCAACCAGCGGACGGATCTGCGGATCTACCGGGACGTGGTGCGCGACGAGCACGTACCCGAGGAGTCGCGTACCGACCTGCCCGCCCACGACATCGCTTCGGACGGGTGGGAGTTGGCGTTCACCCTCGGGGTGCTGCTCGGCGACGTGTGGAAGGCGTGGGACAACGACCCGGACGTCGACGGGGTCGCCCGCCGACTCTGGCTCGCCACCACGGATGCGACGTCGTGGGCGGCCGTGGACTGGGCGGGTGAGGGGCCGGACGGGTTCACCGTGTGGCAGTACGGCGAACGGCGCCTGTGGGACGAGGTGGCCGAGGGGTACACCTGGTGGCACGCCCAAGGGGAACCGGGGCCGGAGCGCTTCGGGCTGACCGTCACCCCGGACGGCACGCATCGGTTCTGGCTCGACCGCCCGGAGAACACCGTTCGAATTCGGAGCGAGCTGGGCTAGGCCGTACCTACCGGATATCGCGGGGGTCCGACCCGCTTCCCTGGTGCGACAAGTCGGGGATGCGGTACCGGGCTCTGGAGTGCTGGGCGGTGCCGCCCGCGAAGTAGCCGCAGCAGACAGCAGAACGCCCCGTTCGGCCAAGTGCCGGGCGGGGCTTCGTCTTTGGTGCGTGACCTGCGGTAGTCTCAGAACTGGTAGTCAAGTGTGTTGGGGTCGAGCAGGGTCACCCAGTGCTGCTCGTCCTGCACGGTGTCGGCGCGCCGGGCGCCGAGGGACAGCAGCCGGGAGACCTCGGCCTCCTGGCCGTCGGGGTGGAGCCGGTTCTTCGCGGTCTTGCCCTCGGGGACGGGCACGAAGAGCAGCCCCGGCAGCCGGGCCGGCTCGGGCCGGATCTCGACGATCTCCTCGGTCTCGTCGACCACCACCCGGCCGAGGGCCTCGGCCCACCAGTGCCCGCGATCTGCTCGTGGCATGGTCGGCCCGTGCGGGGGCAGCCGAGGTTCCGCAAGGCGATCGACGCACGCGGACAGAGGAGGCAGCTGTGACCAGCGGACTGTGGGGCTACCAGGAGGCCGAGGGGTACGCCGCGGGATCGGACCTGACCGGCTACCGGGTCGAGGCGACCGACGGCCACATCGGCAAGGTCGACAAGCACACCGAGGACGTGGACGCCGCCTACATCGTGGTCGACACCGGCCCGTGGATCTTCGGTCGCGAGGTGCTGCTCCCGGCGGGCACCATCACCCGGGTCGACCACGACGAGCAGACGGTGTTCGTGGACCGCTCCAAGGACGAGGTCAAGAACTCGCCCGCCCGCGACGCGGGCCACCACACCGACGACCCCGCCTACCGGGACCAGCTCGGCGGCTACTACAGCGGCGGCACGATCTGACCCACCCCTTGCCGGGCCCCGCGCCGTTCGCGCGGGGCCTCGCGCTGCTCCGGCGCCGCCCGCGCGGCCGGAAGACCGGCCCGTCGCGAGCCCGGATGCGTACGGCGGGGGGCTCGGCCTCAGGGGGGAGTCGGCCGAGCCCTTACCCGCCGCACCCGACGCCTGCCCCGGGATCCCGACTTCATGCCCCGCCCGAACGACAGCGGATTCGAGCGGACCCACTTCGCCCGGGTCGGCACCCCGGCAGCGCCCCCGGGCCCGGCCCGGCCGCCCGCCGGAGGCGCCTTTGCGCCGACCCTGCCCACGACGCCGACCCCGCTGATCACGCCCGCGCGGCACCCTGCTGTCCGGGGCGTCCGCCGTCGGCGAAGGCGGCGGTGTGTTCGGCGGCCCAGGTCGCGAAGGGCAGGGCCGGGCGGCCGAGCAGCCGGGTGACGGTGTCCGTGGTGGGGCCCGGCTCCCGCAGGCAGGCGGCGGCGTAGCCGATCAGCCGGTCCGGTACGTCCTCGGGCAGGCCCTGGGCGAGCAGGGCCCGGCGCAGCGCCTCGGGCGGGATCTCCTCGAAGCGGACCTCCCGGCCGAGGGCCGCGCCGATCAGGCGGGCCCGTTCGCGCTGGGTGAGCGACTGCGGGCCGGTGAGGGCGTAGGCCCGGCCTTCGTGGCCGGGGTCGAGCAGGGTGCGGACCGCGGCCTCGGCGACGTCCCGTTCGTGGACGGGGGAGGTGGCCGCCGCGGGGTGCACGCCGCGGACGGCTCCGGTGGCCCGGATCTGCGGGGCCCAGGCGAGCGCGTTCGCGGCGAAGTCGGCGCAGCGCAGGAACGTCCAGGCCGGTCCGGCGTCCCGGGCGGCCCGCTCCACCCGTTCGAACTCCTCGGCGAACCGCCGGTACCCGCCGCCGTACTCGACGGTGACCGCCGACAGCACGACGACCCGCCGCACCCCGTGCCGGGCGGCGAGCGCCAGGAGCTCGGCCGCGGCGCCGCCGACCGCGCGCGGGCTCAGCAGCAGCGCCTCGACGCCGTCGGTGCGGGCGAGGGCCGGTGCCAGCGAGTCCGGCCGCGAGGGGTCGCCGACGGTCCGCCGCGCGCCCGGGGGGACGGCGGCGGCGGGGTCGCGGGTGACGGCCAGCGTCTCGACGCCCCGGGCCGCCAGCAGCCGGGTCACCTCGCGTCCGATCGTTCCGGTCGCTCCGGTCACCATGATCATGTCCTGTTCCTTCCTTCCGTTCCAAGGTCGACCGCGGTTTGCTCGCGAAAATCTCAGGTCGGCTGCGACGGAGCCAACTCCCTTTGCAGGAAGGCGATCTGGGCCCGCACGGCCGGTTCGTGCGCCGCCAGGAACGGGGCGTAGTGGCTGCCGGGCAGGCGGAGCACCTCGGCGTGCGGCACGGCCCGGGCCGCACGGAGGGCCGGTCCGGGCAGGGCGCTGCTGTCCTGGTCGCAGACCACGACCAGCAGGGGGCAGCGGATCCGGTCGGCCGCCCGGCCGGGCCGGTAGGAGCCGATCTGCAGGGCGATCCGGGCGGCGACGGTGCGCTCCCAGCCGGTGTGGCGGCCGTCCGGGTCCAGGGCCCGGTCGGCGTCCGCCGCGTCGGCCGTGGTCAGCGAGGCGACCGCGCCGCGCGGCCCGGCGGTCGGGACGAGCAGCGGCGGGCGCCCGAGGAGCCCGCCGAGCAGGTCCGCGACGGCCAGGCCGAACAGCCGCAGGGCGGCGAGCGGGGCCATCGAGCGCAGGGCGTGCGGGGCGACCGCCCGGGCGTCGGCCAGCGGGGTCTGGGCGATCGCCGCGCCCAGCCCCGGGTGGTCGGCCGCGACCCGCAGCACGTGGCCGCCCCCGAGCGAGAAGCCCCAGACCGCGATCCGGCCGGGGTCGACCCCGGGCAGCCGGGCCGCGTGGGCGACGGCGGCGTCCCAGTCGGCGAGCTGCTCGTCGACGCGGACGACCTGCCGGGGCGTCCCCCCGCTGGCGCCGAAGCGCCGGTGGTCGAAGGCGAGCACCGAGAAGCCGGCCGCGTGGAACCTGGCGGCGAACAGGTCGGTGGCCGGTTCCTTGGTCACCGAGGTGCCGCCGGCCATGACCACGCAGCCGCCGTTGGTCCCCGGGTAGTGCCAGGCGGCGCACGTCGTGGTGCCGCTGGTGAAGCGCACTGCTGTCCGTCGTCCGGGAGCGGGCACCGGTACCTCCTGTGCGGATCGGATCGGATCGGATCGGGGCGGGACGGGCCGGGGCGGGTGCCGCGGTCCGGTCCGCCGGGCGCCCGGGCGGGGCGGTGTGGTGCGGCGGACGGGTTCCATCGTTCGGCCCCGGGGCCGGGAACGGGCCCCGCCGGGCCCCGGAATGGGCGAAACTCTCCTCCATGGCACGTGAATCGACGGATTCGGTCCTGAGCGGCACCGACCAGCGGCTGGTGGCGGCGCTCCAGTGCGACGGCCGGGTGAGCGCGGAGCGGGTGGCCGGGGCGCTCGGGCTCGGCGCCGCGGCCGTCCGCCGCCGGCTGCACGCGCTCACCGCGGACGGCACCCTGCGGGTGGTGGTCTCCCCGGTGGCGCGCCCGCGCCGGGGCGGGTCCGCCGGGGCGCTGTTCCTGCGGATCAGGGTCCTGCGCGGCCGGCTGGACCCGATCGTGGCCGCGCTCGCGGCCCGTGAGGACATCCCGTTCGTCGACGTCACCACCGCGGGCGACGAGATCTTCGCGGTCGCCCGCACCGAGCCGGGGTCGCGGGACCGGCTGGTGTTCCGTCAACTGCCCGCCACCGGCGCGGTGGAGTCCTGGGAGAGCGCGACGATCCTGCACGTGTTCCGGCTCACCTCGGAGTGGCGCCACCAGGTGCTCGACCCGGCCGAACGGGCGGCGCTCACCCCGCGCGACCCGGCGCCGGGGCCCGCACCCGCCCCGGGCCCGTACGGGGTCGAGGCCGACGCGCTGGAGCAGTGCCTGCTGGACGCCCTGGCCCCCGACGCCCGGGTGCCCGCGGCGGTCCTCGCCGCCCGCTGCGGCCACCCCGAGAGCACGGTGCGCCGACGGCTGGCCCGGATGGCCGCCGAGGGGCGGCTGGTCACCCAGGTGGTGGTCGACCCCCGCCGGCTCGGGCTGCCGATCGAGGCCAAGTTCCTGCTCCGGGTGGCCCCGGACCACCTGGACGCGACCGGCCGGGCGCTGGCCGCCCACCCGGCGGTGCACGGCGCCTTCGCCACCTCCGGGCCGTCGAACCTGCACGCCGCCGCGTACTTCCCGGACCTGGAGGCGCTCTACGGCTTCCTCTCCCGGGACCTGACCGGCCTGGGCATCACCCACGTCGAGACGGCCGTCGTGGGACACGCCGCGAAGCGGACCCCGGGGCCGGCCCCCACCCTGGAGAGCGCTCTCCCGCGATAGCGGGCAAGCGTCGGCGGCCCGAAGGTCGGCCGTTCTACCCTGCGCGGGAACCTTCCGACTGACAAAGGAAGTTGGCTGCCGGTGGCGGCGCCATCCCTTGACAGGTTCGCGAAAATGTCGGGAGAATTCTGGAGAGCGCTCTCCACTGCTGCCGCGGTCGCGGCCACCTCTCCCGACCGGTCGGCGGCAGTCCCCACCCCGCACTCCCACCCCGCACTCCCACCCCCACCCCACCCCCCTCGCGCGCCCGGAGCCCCCGGCCGGGCGCCCCTTCGCCGACTGGAGCCCGTCGTGCGCCGTCCTCACCTGCGAACCGCCCTGGCCGGGCCGCTCGCCGCCCTGCTGGTGGCCGGGGTCCTCGCCGCCACCGGCGGCCCGGCGGCGAGCGCCGCCGACCAGCCGTGGACCAACGCCGCCCAGACCCCCGAACAGCGCGCCGCCGAACTGCTGGCCGCGATGACCCAGGCCGAGAAGCTGACCATGCTGCACGGCGGGCCGTCCTGCGGCTACGCGGGCTGCATCCCGGCCAACACCCGGCTCGGCATCCCCGCGCTGCACTTCCAGGACGGCCCGGTGGGCGCCGGGGACGGCCTGACCGGCGTCACCCAGCTGGCCGCCCCGGTGGCCGGCGCGGCCAGCTGGGACCCGGACCTGATGCGCGCCTACGGCCAGGTGCTCGGCGCCGAGCAGTGGGGCAAGGGCACCAACGTGGTCCTCGCCCCGACCGTCAACATCGTCCGGGACCCGCGCTGGGGCCGGGCCTTCGAGTCGTTCGGCGAGGACCCGTACCTGGCCGGGCAGATCGGCGCCGCCGACATCGCGGGCATCCAGGGCCAGGGCCCGATGGCGCAGGTCAAGCACTTCGCGGTCTACAACCAGGAGACCAACCGCAACTCCCTCGCCGACAACGCGGTGGTCTCCGACCGGGCCGAGCGGGAGATCTACCTCCCGGCGTTCGAGGCCGCCGTCCAGCAGGGCGTCGACTCCGCGATGTGCTCGTACTCGGCGGTCAACGGCGCCTTCGCCTGCGAGAACGGGCCGCTGCTGAACGGCGCCCTCAAGGGCGACCTCGGCTTCAAGGGCTTCGTCACCGCCGACTGGGGCGCCACCCACTCCACCGTCGCCTCGGCGAACAACGGCCTGGACGTGGAGATGCCCGGCAGCGACTACTACGGCACCGCGCTGACCAACGCGGTCAACGCCGGGCAGGTGGCGCAGGCGACGATCGACGACCACGTCCGCCGGGTGCTGGTGTCGATGTTCCGCCGCGGCCTCTTCGACAAGGCGCAGAACGGCAACCGGGACGCCGTCGTCACCACCGCCGCGAACGCCGCCGTCGCGCAGCGGGTCGCCCAGGAGGGCAGCGTCCTGCTGAAGAACGACGCCTCGGTGCTGCCCGTGGCGCCGTCGGTCAAGTCGATCGCGGTGATCGGCGACGACGCCGGGGCGGGCGTGATGACCCAGGGCGGCGGCAGCGCCGCCGTCAACGCCCCCCACGTGGTGACGCCCTACCAGGGCATCAAGGCCCGCGCCGGGGCCGGGACGACGGTGACCTTCGCCCAGGGCGTCCCGGCCGCCGACGGCGCGCTGCCGCCGGTGCCGGCCACCGCGCTCAAGCCGTCCTCCGGCAGCGGCAGCGGCCTGTACGGCGAGTACCACAACAGCACCGACCTGTCCGGCCCGGTGGTGGCGAGCCGGGTCGACGCGGGGATCGACACGGTCTGGGGCGGCCAGTCGCCCGCCGCCGGGGTCAACGCCACCAACTGGTCGGTGAAGTGGACCGGCACGCTGACCCCGCCCACCAGCGGCAGCTACCAGTTCTCGCTGAACAGCGACGACGGCAGCCGACTGCTCGTCAACGGCCAGCAGGTCATCAACAACTGGTACAACCAGGGCCCCACCACCCGCACCGGCAGCATCACCCTGACGGCCGGCCAGCCGGTGAGCATCGAGGTCGACTACTACCAGGCCGGTGGCGGCAGCAACGCCGCGCTCGGCTGGACGGTGCCCGGCCAGAGCGCCCACGACCAGGCCGTCGCGGCCGCCCGGAACTCCGAACTCGCACTCGTCTTCGTCAACGACTTCCAGTCCGAGGGCTCCGACCTGCGCGACATCGACCTGTCCGCCGCGCAGAACCAGCTCGTCGCGGACGTCGCCGCCGTCAACCCGCACACCGTCGTGGTGGTCAACAGCGGCTCCGCCGTCACCATGCCCTGGGCGGGCTCGGTGCAGGGCATCGTCGAGAACTGGTACCCCGGGCAGGAGGCGGGCGCGGCGATCGCCGCGCTGCTCTACGGGGACGTCAACTTCTCCGGCAAGCTCCCGGTGACCTTCCCGAAGTCGCTCGCCGACGTGCCCGCCGCGAGCGCGGCGCAGTGGCCCGGCCAGAACGGCAGCGTGCAGTACTCCGAGGGCGTGGACGTCGGCTACCGCTGGTACGACGCCAAGAACAAGGAGCCGCTGTACCCCTTCGGCCACGGCCTCTCCTACACCACCTTCGGGTACGCGGGCCTGACCGTCTCCGCCCCCGACGGCGCGGGCAACGTCGCCGTCGGCTTCGACGTCACCAACACCGGCACCCGGGCCGGCTCCGAGGTCGCCCAGGTGTACGTCGGCCAGCCCGCAGCCAGCGGCGAACCGCCGAAGAACCTGCGCGGCTTCCGGAAGGTCACCCTCGACCCCGGCCAGACCAAGCACGTCTCGCTGACCCTGGACGCCCGCAGCTTCCAGTACTGGAACGGGAGTTGGACCACCGCACCCGGCACCCACACCGTCTCGGTCGGCTCCTCCTCGCGCGACCTGCGGCTGACCGGCCGGACCACCGTCACCGGCGGCACCGGCACCGGCCCGGTCCTGCTGCCGCGCACCGGCTGGACGGCTTCGGCGTCCGCCACCGGCGGGGGAGACGTCCCGGCGAACATGCTGGACGGGTCGGCCGGTTCGCGCTGGTCCTCCGGCGTGCCGATGGCCGCGGGCCAGTCCGTCACGGTCGACACCGGCGCGGTGCACCCGCTGGCCCGGATCACCATGGACTCCGGCGGCAGCGCGAGTGACTACGCCCGCGGCTACCAGGTGTTCCTGTCCTCGGACGGGGTGTCGTGGGGCTCGGCGGTGGCGACCGGCAGCGGCACCGGCGCCCTGGTGACCGTCGACTTCCCCGCCCGGGACGCCCGCTACGTCAAGGTCGTCCAGACCGGGACGTCCACCTACTGGTGGTCGATCGCCGAGTTCAATGCCTACGGCTGAACCGCGCACCGGCCCGCGCACCGCGCGGCCGACGGTGGCCCGGCCCCTCCCCGGCCGTGAGTCCGGGGAGGGGCCGAGCGGCAGTGAGGGCCGCGCTCTCGTGTAGCTGCCGCCACCCGACAAGTGTCAGAGAGTGACCGACCGTCACTTCTGGCGATTGAGCTGGGTGAGTGCGACGAAGTCGGCGTGGGCTTGCTCGACGGCTTCCGGGTACGCCTGGGCCTTCTCGTGTTCGGCGAGTGCGCGGTAGATGCTGGCCAGGCCCGGGTTCTGTCCCTTGCGCTTGTCGGTGGGGATGATCAGGTCGGGGCGGATCTGCTCGACGGACTCGCCTGCTGCCCGACGGCGCAGCACCGTATGCAGCATGTCGTCGGTGATGACCGGCGGCCGGCCGCCGTGCCTGCCCTTGCGGGAGGCGGCGTCGAGCCCTTCGAGAGTGGCCTCGCGAATGCCCTCGCGCTCGGTCTCCGCCATCGCGGCGAAGAACTCGAACAGCATCCGGCCGGGGCCGGACGGGTCGTAGATCCCGGGCAGCGGGCCGGCCAGCATCTCCAAGACCAGGCCGTGGGCGGTCAGGTGGTCGGCCAGCGCGGTGAGTTCCGCGGCGTCGCGGCCGAGGCGCTTCATCTCGTACACGGTGAACAGCACGCGACAGTGCGGGGCGTGGGCTTTGATCTCGCGGGCCAGGGTGAGCGCGGCCTCGAACCGGGGGCGGCACCCGAAGCAGCTTGGCGAGTCGGGCCACCTTCTTGAACCGGCCGGTGCGGTAGACCCCGGCGACCGCGTCCGAGCGCGAGCGGCAGGGCGAGCCGGGCTGCACGCCGCAGCGCGGGCAGTCGTGGCGCTCGACGTCGGCGGCGTCGCTTCCGGGGGTGTCCTGAGGGCCGTCACGCCCGAAATCCTCCGGATGCGTAGGCTCAGTGCCGTGGCTGATCAGATACAGAAGATCGTGACGGGACTGCCGGACCTGACGGATGTCACCGGCGTGCGGGCGGTGGCCGATGGCCGGGTCGCGCAAGGGGATGCTGCCTTTGCTGCTGACCTTGGCATCGCTCTCGCCAGGACGTACGGCGCCGGGGGGCGGATGTGGCAGTACCGAAGTGTCTTCGACCATCTGCTTCGGCTGTTGGCCACCACCGCTGGCCCCGACAATGTCACCCAGGCGCTGCGGCTGGTCTCCTCGGCCGAGGTCACCGGCAGGAAGCTGGATCGCTACACGGCCTCGTTGCTGGCTTCCAGCCATGAGGCGGCGGATCTGGCTGCGGCGTTCACTGGCCGGGCTTCGGAGGAGCTTCGAGCCTGTCTGGTCCATGAGCTGGTTCTCAGGGGTGTGGTCGTCGGGGAGGTGCCGGGGATCGCGGGTTGGGCGACGTCGCCGCATTGGAGTCATCACCCGTTGGGCTGGCTGCCCCTGATGCGGTCCAGTGTGGAGGAGGGCGCGGATCTGCCGAGCTACAGCGCCCGCGGCAGTAGTCACGCGATGCCGTACGGACCATCGGAGAGTCGCGAACTGGCGGTGGACGCCGACGCGCGTGTGCCGGCGGCGGAGGAGACGACAACCCCGGCCACCGCCACCGCGATGGGCACGGCCGTGGCGAACTGGGCCAAGGAGTCCAACGGGCGCATCGAGGCGCGTGCGTTCGACCTCGCCGAACCCCTGGACGCCGAGTCCGTCCCGGCCGTGCTCCTGGCCTTGGGGCTGGAGTGTCTGCACGGGGCGGGGAAGAAGACCCCTCTGTCCGTTGCCGTCCGTCCGCCGGCCCAGGCATGGCGGGTGCTCTTCGCCGCGGCGTCAACGGGAGGGGCGTACAACTCGGGCTCCTACGGCGCCTACGGCCGTCTGGCGGCCTGGCAGTCCCTGGCCGCGCTGGCCGGAAGCCCGGAAGGAACCGGCGCTGCTGAGGTCGAGGCACACGTGCTGGACTGCGTCTGGCACGGCTTCGGCGCCGACACCGAATGGTTCGAGCAGGTGGCCTGGGACATCGGTCTGGCCGCGCTCTCCCCAGGTCGACGGCGCCTGGCCGTGCTCGCTGCGACCGACACCGACTGAGTCGGCAGCTGTTCGTGCGTCGAGGAGCCGGGCCAAGTGAGCTGCGCGAGTCCTGCCGGGATCAGCGCGTCTCCAGCGGGTCAGCCTGGCCGAGCAACTCGGCGAGCGGGGCGCCGGTGCGAGCGGCGACCATGCGGCGGGCGCGCAGCTGGGCACGGGTACGGGGGCGGAACTTCGGGTCCCGCCTGCAACCGCATGGCTCGAAGCCTTCGTAGCGCAGCCCGGCGTTCAGGACCACGGCGACGACCGACCATGCCTTCCGATTGCTGCGTCGGGGTGCCGCGAAGTCGTGGCCGGCACACAGCAGCGGCCCGGTGCAGCGCGGGCATGTGTGTCCGGCTTCGCTGGGATGCCGTTTGAAGCTGATCCGGCACGACACGCACGCGTAGTGCAGCTTGTAATGGACGGAAGCGTAGGTGCACACGGACTGACCGTACCGGCGGCGCATTGTCATGGGCCAACAGGTTCCGCTGCCTCACTCTGTGGCGGACGGCTGCGGTTCGTCCGTCCGTTGAGCCGGAATGGGCACGACGGCACTGAGATCGAGGCGGCTGTTCATGTCCAGCCCGAACCTGCCGTACGGGTTCACGTGGGTCCAGAACAGCGGCGACAGGCCCCTGCGGTCGGCGTCGGTGAGCCGGTCGGCCCACTGGGGATCGGCCGGGACCTGCTGCATCAGCAGGGTGTTGACGTGGACCAGGGCGGCCTGGAGCAGGTGCAGCGCCGGCATGCTGACCTCCTGGCTCTCCTTGTCCGCGCCGGTCAGGTCGCCGTCCTTGCCGTAGAACAGGTCCTGGTTCGCCGAGTTCCAGTTCTCGACCACCTGCAGGCCCTCGCCGATCTCCTGGCGCATCTCGGTGTCGGCCAGGTAGTCGCAGACGAACGAGGTCCGCACCGCCCGGCCCAGCTCCTCGATCGCCTGGTAGGTCGGGTGCTTGGGGCCGTTCATGGTGAAGCGCCGCAGCACCTGCTCGGCCTCGGCGGTGCCCAGCCGCAGCGCGGTGGTGTACTTCACGATCCGGTCGTACTGCTGGGCGATCAGGTCCCGGTCGATCGTGCGGGTGGACAGCACCGGCGCCAGGGTCGGCCAGTTCGCGTCCTCCCCGGCGGCCGGGTAGATCATCACCCCCGGTCCTCGGTAGCGGTTGTGCCACTCCGTCATCAGGTTCGAGGACCGGGAGCCGAACTCGCGGCCGTCGGAGGCGCACGCCGTCCCGGTGCCCCACCACAGCTCGTCGCGGGCGGCGAAGGCGGCGTTGACCAGCTGCACCAGCGCGGCGCGCAGGTTGGCCCGGTTCACGAACAGGTGCCGCACCCGCCGCAGCGTCGCCCCGCTCTCGCCGTGCTTGCCGGTCACCGCGACCCGCTTGATCCCCATGTTGGTACCCAGCCCGAACAGCACCAGCAGCAGCCGGCGCCGCAGCGTGTCCTCCGGCAGGTTCTCGCGGGTGGCCACCGAGGTGAACTCGGCGGTGAAGTCGGTGTCGAAGAACGCGCCCTCCTTCAACGGCTGCTCGACGTACCGCTCCAGCAGGCCGATCGCGTCCATCACCGGCCGGTAGGCGGTGTTGTTGCACTTCAACGTCAGGGACCGCAGCAGCGGCGAGAGCATCCGGCGCCAGTGCGCCGAGTAGGAGGACCGCAGTGAGCGGCTGGGGCGGGTCGTGGAATCGGGGGGTGCTCCTCGAACGAGCGCGCCGGGCGGGCGGCACGCGGTCCGTGGCGGCTCGGCCGGTTCGGCGTCGTGGCGATCCGGTCGCCCGGTGGCAAGACGTTCCCGCAGTTCCTCCGGTCGGGTCCGGTGCGCGGCGGCCTCGGCGGCCTCGGCGGACGGGCACCGGCCGGAGTCCGCACCCTGGATTGAACGTGTTCAAAATTTGCGGCATGATCAGCGCTGTGAGACCCGGGGAAGGACGGGGCCGGCGCCGCCGTGCCCTGCGCCCGGGTGGTCGCGGGAGAGAGGGGGGACCGTGGTAGACATCGGCAGGACTCGCTGGCCGGCCGGCGCGGTCGCGTTGATGTGGTGGTACGAGGGCTTCTGGTGCAAGGTCTTTCCCGGACGGGCGGACCAGCGGGCCATCGTGGAGGGGCTGCCTCTGCTGCCGGCCGGTGCGGCGAGCGCGTTGCTGGTCGCCATCGGCCTGGCCGAGGTCGCGCTCGGGGTGTGGGTCCTGCTGGGGCGCCGCCCGTACGCCGCCGCCCTCGTGCAGACGGCCCTGGTCGTCGGCTTCAACACCGGCGGCCTGCTCGTCGGCGCGCAGCACATCCCCGAGCCCGGCCGACTGGTGGTCCAGGATCTCGGCTTCCTCGCGCTGATCTGGCTCGTCGCCGCCCGCCGCCCCGCGAACGGCGCACCGCGTGAAGGCGGCGCACCGCGCGAGGACGGCGCGTCGCGGGGGAGCGGCGTCGCACGGGAGCTCTGGGCGCGATGACCCCCGCCGCCCCGACCCGCCGCCCCGCGAACC
This sequence comes from Kitasatospora sp. NA04385, assembly GCF_013364235.1. Classification (NCBI taxonomy): domain Bacteria; kingdom Bacillati; phylum Actinomycetota; class Actinomycetes; order Kitasatosporales; family Streptomycetaceae; genus Kitasatospora; species Kitasatospora sp. NA04385. Next base: position 8,292,932 of record NZ_CP054919.1, read on the forward strand.
GCGCACCGCGCGAAGACCGCGCACCGCGCGAAGACGGCGCACCGCGCACCCCGGGCCCCGCCGCCGGGACGCCCTGGCGGCAGGGCCGGCTGCTCGCCGGGCCCGCCCGTCGCCCCCGGGTGCTCTTCGGCCGCATGTACGAGGACCCGGCCGTCGAGCTCGCCGCCTTCCCGCCGCCCGGCGCCCGGGTGCTGTGCATCGCCTCCGCCGGGGACACCGCGGCCGCGCTCGCCGCGGCCGGGTACGAGGTCACCGCCATCGACCTGAACCCGGCCCAACTCGCCTACGCCAGGACCCGGCTGGAGGACGGGGCGCCCGCCGCGACCGGCACGGCCGAACGGCTCACCGGCCTGGGCCGCGCCGCGGCCGCCGCCCTGCTGCCCGGGTGGCGGCCCGCCGCCGTCGCCGACTTCCTGCGCCTCGACGACCCCGGCGAACAGCGGCGCCGTTGGACGGCCGAGTTCGACGGCCCCGGGCTGCGCCTGCTGGCCGCCGCCGCCCTGCGGCCCGCCGGGGCGCTCGCCACTGTCCTGCGCCCGGGCTTCCGGTGCGTGCTTCCGCGCGGCTTCGACGAGGTGTTGCTGCGCAGGATCGCCCGGACCGTCGCCCGGCACCCCAACGCCGCCAACGACTGGGCCTGGCGACTGCTGCTCGGCCGCGAACGCCCCGGCGCCACCGGCGGGATCGCCGCCCCCGGACGGGTGCGGCTGGTGCGGGGCGAGGTCGTCGAGCACCTGGAGCGGTGCGCCGCCGGGAGCTACGACGCGGTGACGCTCTCCAACGTGGTCGACGGGCCCGGCCCGGAGTTCGCCCGGCGGCTGCGCGCCGCCGTCGAGCACGCGGTCCGCCCGGGCGGGACCGCGGTGGTGCGCAGCCTGCGCGAACCGGGCCCCGGCGGGGCCGGACGCGCCGCCGAGGACCGGTCGGCGATCTGGGGCGTGGTGCGGGTCGTCCGTACCAGAACGGATGGAGTGGGGAACCGATGAAGTACCTGTTGCAGCGCCACCCCGTCCCGATCCGGGCCCGCTTCGCGCACTCGCTGGTCCTCACCTACGCCCTGCCGCCGCAGGTCCTGGAGCCGCTGCTGCCGCCGGGGCTCGCCCTCGACACCTACACCGACGCCTCCGGCACCGAGCACGGGTTCGTCGCCGCGGCCCTGGTGGACACCCGGGACCTGCGGCCCGCCTTCCTGCCGGCCGGCCTCGGCGCCGACCGGATCCTCACCGGGTACCGCATCTTCACCCGCTTCCCCACGCCCGGGGGCCGGTCCATGCGCGGGCTGAAGATCCTCCGCAGCGACACCGACAGCCGCGCCATGGCCGTCGGCGGCAACCTGCTCACCCGCTACCACTACCGGCTGGCCCGGATCGGCAGCCGGGTCGTCGGCGACACCCTGGAGTTCCGGGTCCTCAGCCGCGACGGCCGGGCCGACCTGCACGTGCGGGCCGACCTCGCGGGCACCCCCGCGGACCTGCCCGCGGGCAGCCCGTTCGCCGGAGCCAAGGACGCCCGGCGCTTCGCCGGCCCGCTGCCCTACACCTTCGAGCACGAGCCGCAGACCGCGTCGATGATCGTGGTCAAGGCCGTCCGGGCCCACTGGGAGCCCACCCCGGTGACCGTCGAACTGCCCACCCCGCCCACCTTCTTCGCGCACGGCCCCTTCGCCGGGACGACACCCGTCCTCGCCAACGCCTTCCACGTCGCCGACCTCGACTACGGCTGGGAGGCCGGCCGGCGCCGCGCCGAGAACGGGGCCGAGCGATGAGGCGGGCCCCGGCCGGGCGGCGGAGCAACGGCCCGGCCGCCCCGGAACCGGTCCGCTTCTCCGGAGTGCGGGAGGTCGTCCGCTACAACTGGCCGCTGTACGCGGCGGGCTGCCTCGCCGCCGGAGCGGGCCTCGCGCTCGCGCGGCGGCTCCCCGGGCCCGCCGCCACCCTCGCCCGGGCGGGCGCGGGCGCGGCCGCCGCCCTGCTGACCAGCAGCACGGCCGCCACCTGGTGGGTCTACGACCGCTCGGAACTGCGCACCTTCGACTGGCTGGAGGAACTGCTGCCGACCGGCCCGGGCGAGCACCTGGTCCTCTCCTCCGGCCTCGACGAGGCCAGCCGTCCGGTGGCGACCCGCTGGCCGCACCACCCCCAGACGGTGGTGGACCTCTACGACCCCGCCCTGATGACCGAGGGCTCGATCCGCCGGGCCCGCCACCACGTGCCGCCCGCCCCGCGCACCCGCCCCGGACGGCACGACCGCCTGCCGGCGGCGACCGCCTCGGCCGACACCGTCCTCGCCGTCTTCGCCGCCCACGAACTGCGCCGGGCGGCGGACCGGCACGGGCTCTTCGCCGAATGCGCCCGGGTCCTGCGCCCCGGCGGCCGCCTCGTCCTGGTCGAGCACCTGCGGGACGCCGCCAACACCGCGGTCTACGGGCCCGGCGCCCAGCACTTCTTCTCCCGGCGGACCTGGCTCCGGGCCGCGGACGGCGCGGGCCTGCACCTCGTCGCGCAACGCCGGATCGGCGGCCTGGTCACCGCACTCGTCCTCGCCGCCCCGACCGATACCGCCCCGACCGATACCGCCCCACCCGTCGCGTCCCCGCCCGTCACCACCCCGACCGGAAAGCACCCCGCACCGTGACCCACCTGCTCACCCTGGAGGGCCAACTGCGCCTGGTGGGCGCCGCCCTGATCGCGATGGGCGCCCTGCACGCCGTCCTGCCGCGGTTCATCGGCTGGCCGTCCGACCTCGCCGGCACCACCCTGCTGACCCGTCAGGTCTCCTACGTCCACCTCTTCTTCATCGCCCTGACCTGCGTCCTGCTCGGCCTGCTGCCCCTGCTGCTCGCCCCGGACCTGCTCGCCGGGGGCCGGCTCGGCACCGCCCTGCTGGCCGCGCAGACGCTCTTCTGGGGCCTGCGCTGGCTCTTCGAGTTCACGGTGTTCTCCCCGGAACTGTGGCGCGGCGACCGCCTGCGGACCGCCGCCCACGTCGCCCTGTCGGTGCTGTGGACCTGGGTGACGGCCGTGTTCACCTGCGCGCTGGTGGTGACGCTCCGCGGATGAGCGCCGGGGCGGCGCCGCCCGGTGCCGCCCCGCCCCGTCCGCCCGTCAACTTTCCGCGTCCGGAAGGAACGTCCGGCCCGAAGCGGGGCAGACGTGTCCCGACGGAACCGGCGGGAGAGCGGGAAGAGGCGGACGAATGAGCGAGGGGACGAGTGCGCTGCTGTGGATCGGCGCCGCCGTACTGGTGGCGGTGACGCTCGTTGCGGCGATCGTGCTGGTGGTCAAACTGGTGCGCACCCGGCGGCTGTTGGCCGACACGGGCATCCCGATGTCGAAGAAGGTGCTGTTCTGGGGGGCCATCGTCTACCTGATCTCCCCGGTGGACCTACTGCCCGACCCGGTCCTGATCGACGACCTCGGCGTCCTGCTGCTGGCCCTGCGCTCGCTCAACAAGGCCGTCCCCAAGGGCGCCCTCCGCCGCCCGTCCCGCGCCGACCGCCGGCCGTGACGTCGGACGGTTTCGCGGTGGGCGGTTTCGCGGTGGGCGGTTTCGCTGCGGGCGGGGCGGGCATCCGGTTCGGGCGACCGGTGCGGCGCGTTCGGGTTCTCAGTGGGTGGGGGGTCTGCGGTGGCCGGGTCGCCGGAGGGGCGCAGACGGTGGTGGCGGGCGCTGCGGCGCACGCCGTTGACGATGTGGAACGACGACATCACCGACTTCGCGGCGGCGCTGACGTACTACGCGGTCCTGGCGATCCTTCCGGCGCTGCTGGCCACGGTGGTGGGCTTCGCGCTGATCAGCCCGGCCGCGGCGCGCGAGGCGGCGGTGCAGCTGGCGGCGCTGCTGCCCGGTCAGGCCGGGGCGGAGGTGGGCGGGGTGCTGGCCCAGGCGCTGGGCGGCGGTTCGGCCGGCTGGACGCTGCTGGTCGCGGGCGCCGGCAGCGCGCTGTGGTCGTGCTGCAGCTACCTCGCGGTGTTCCGGCGGGCGCTGCACCGGATGCACGGCACCAGCGACCGGCGCTCCCCGCTGCGCAAGGTCCCGCGGATCGTGGTGACCGCGGCGGTGCTGCTGGTGCTGCTGGCGGTGAGCGCCCTGGCGCTGATCCTGAGCGGCCCGGTCGCCGAGGGGGCGGGCCGGGTGCTGCACCTGGGCGGGACGGCCCCGCTGGTGCTGTCGGCGATCCGCTGGCCCGTCCTGCTGGTGGTGGCCGCGGCGCTGGTGCTGATCGTCTTCCGCACGGGGCCCGAGCAGGCGTGGCGCCGGTGGGGCAGCCTGCCGGGCGGCGTGCTGGCGGCGGTGCTCTGGCTGGTCTTCTCGGCGGGCTTCGCGCTGTACACCAGCGTGCTCGGGACCTACAGCCACCTCTACGGTTCGCTGGCGGGAACGGTGGTGTTCCTGATCTGGCTCTGGCTCTCCAACCTGGCCCTGCTGGCGGGCGCCCAGTTCACCGCGGAACTGCGCCGCGCCGCCGGGCTCCCCGTCGCCCCGGAGCCGACCGCCGTGCCCGAACGGGTGGGCCCGGACGCGCGCTGACCGGCGCCGGGCGGCGGTCGGTGGCCGACCGCGCCGGGTCGGGCCGGGCCCGGCGAACATTTCGGTGGCGACGGGCCGGCAGAACTGCCAGAGTGCACCGGTGCTGAACGAATCCGACGTACTGGACGTGCTGGACCTGCTGGACGAAGCGGGGGTGGCGGCCTGGGTGGACGGCGGCTGGGGCGTGGACGCCCTGCTCGGCCGGACCACCCGACCCCATGGGGACCTTGACCTGGTCGTCCTGCTGGACCAGCTCGACGCGGTGCGGGAGGCGCTGGCCGGGGCCGGGTTCACGGAGGTCCTGCGGGACTGGCTCCCCACTTCGCTGGCCGTCGCGGACGGCGCGGGCCGGGAGATCGACCTGCACCCCGTCGTCGGGTCCCTCCGCGAAGGCGGACAGCAGCTCCTCCCGGACGGTCAACGGTTCCACTACCCGGCGCCGGTGACCGGGACCATCGGCGGACGCCCGGTCCCGTGCGTCGACGCGGCCACCCAGGTGCAGTGCCACCTCGGCTACGAGCCCACGGACAAGGACCGGCGCGACATGGAACGGCTGCACGCGGGCACGGGGGTCGAGCTCCCCCCGGACTACCCGTCCGCGCCCTGAAGGACCGCCGGCCGATCGGGCGCCCCACCCGCGGGCAGCACCGGCCAGCGCCGGGGCCGGCCCGAAACCCCTTGGACGGCACCGGGACCGGCTTGCTGGAATGGGGGGCGGCCGACGGCGGAGCGGAAGGGGCCCGGCGATGAGCGAGATCAGGCTGCACCTGTCGGTGCGCGGCCTCACCGACGCGGACCTGCCGGCCTGCGGCTGGGCCGGTTCGCCCAAGCACGTGCGCGAGCTCGCCCACCAGATCCGCCGCGCCGAGGCGGGCGAGATCGACTACCTGGCGGTCTGCACGCCGGTCGGGCTGCCGGTGGCGGTCGGCGGCGTCGACTACACGGTCAGGCCCGGGGCCGGCACGCTCCGGCAGCTCGGTGTCCACCCGGCGCTGCAGTCCTGCGGGATCGGCACGCTGCTGATCCGCGCCGCCGAGCAGCGGATCGGCGCCCGGGGCCTGACCCGCGCCGAACTCGGCGTCGAGGAGGGCAACCCGCGCGCCCGCGCCCTCTACGAACGCCTGGGCTACCGGGCCTTCGGCCGGGAACCCGACTCCTGGGAGGTGGAGGCCGAGGACGGCTCGCTCCGGCGGTACGAGACGATGTGCACCCTGATGGGCAAGAACCTGGCCTGACACCGCCCGCCGAGCCGCCCGCCGAGCCGCCCGCCGGGTGGTCCAGCGCTCGGGCGCGGTTCAGCGTTCGGACGCGGTTCAGCGCTCGGGCGCGGCGAAGCGGCTCTGCCCCAGGACGGCGAGCAGGCGCAGCTTCTCCTCGCTCTCGCTGCGCGGCGCGGCCGTGAGCACGAGCAGCACCTGCGACTGGTCCTCGGTGAACAGGGCCTGGCAGTCGACCTCGACCGGCCCGACCTCCGGGTGGACGAGGGTCTTGCGGTCCTCGAAGCGCCGGGCGACCTCGTGCCGCGCCCACAGGTCGGCGAACTCCTCGCTGACCCTGCTCAGGGCCCGTACCAGCTCTCCCGCGGTGGAGCGCGGGCCGCGCACGCCGTAGGCGGCCCGCAGGTTCGCGACCTGGGCGCGGCTCTGCCGGTCGCGGTCCTCCTCGGGGTAGAGGGCCCGCGCGGCGGGGTCGGTGAACCAGCGGTAGACCCCGCTGCGGGCCGGGCCCGTCAGGTGCGAGGCGTCGCCGAACAGCGCCGCGGCCAGGCCGTTCTGCACCAGGGTCTCGCCCAGGTCGCTCAGGATGAGCGCCGGAGTGTCGGTGAGGCGGTCGAGCACCCGCAGCAGCGCGGGGGCGACGTGCGACGAGGCGGGCAGGGCGGCGGGGGCGTGGTGGCCGGCGATCCGGTACAGGTAGTCGCGTTCGTCCCGGGTCAGCCGCAGCGCCCGCGCGAGCGAGGACAGGATGTGCTCGCTGGGCTGCGGGGCGCGCCGCTGTTCGAGCCTGGTGTAGTAGTCGGTCGACATCACGGCGAGCGAGGCGACCTCCTCCCGCCGCAGGCCCGGAGCCCTGCGGCGGGCGCCCAGGGGGAGGCCGACGTCCTGCGGCCGCAGGGCCTCGCGGTGGCGGCGCAGGAAGTCGGCGAGTGCGGGACGGTCCATGCGTCCGATTGTCGTCCGGTCGCCGCCGCTCAGCCAGGGACCGGCGATCCCCCGACAACGCGTCTCTGCCGCCGCTCCCGGGGGAGGGCGATATTCGGAGGCATGAACATCTCCGGAAACACCGTCTTCATCCCGGGTTCCACCAGCGGCCTCGGACTCGCCCTCGCCCTCGCGCTCCGGGACAGGGGCAACACCGTCGTCGTGGGCGGCCGGCGGGCCGACCTGCTGGAGCGGATCGCGGCCGAGCACCCGGCATCGACACCGTGCGCGTCGACGTCGCCGACCCGGCGAGCATCGACGCGGCGGCGCGGGAGGTCCTCGCCCGGCACCCCGACCTGAACGTCCTGGTGACCATGGCCGGCGTGATGAGCGCCGAGGACTGGCGCAGCCCCTCCTCGTTCCTGGCCACCGCCGAGGCCACGGTCACCACCAACGTCCTCGGCACGATCCGGCTGATCGCGGCGTTCGTCGAGCACCTCCAGCGGCAGCCGGACGCCACCATCATGACCGTCTCGTCCGGTCTGGCGTTCGCCCCGCTGAAGGCCACCCCGACGTACAACGCGACCAAGGCCGCGGTCCACATGCTCAGCGAGTCCGTCCGCCTGCAGCTCGCCGACACCTCCGTGAAGGTCGTGGAGCTGGTGCCCCCGGCCGTCCGCACCGCGCTCATGCCCGGGCACGAGGACAGCGCGGCGGCCATGCCGCTGGAGGAGTTCACCGCGGAGGTGGTCGGCCTGATCGAGGCCCGCCCGGACGCGAAGGAGATCCAGGTCGAGCGGGTGAAGTTCCTGCGCTACGGCGAGGCCCGCGGCGACTACGACCGGGTCGTCGCCGCCCTCAACCCCGCGGCGCAGTAGCGGCCGCGGGCCCGGCGGGCCCCCGTCACGGCTCCTCGGTGGGCAGCCACGCGCCGTGCAGGCCCAGGGGGACGCGGACCGGGATGCGCACCCGGGCGACGGGGCCCGAGGACGGGTCCTCGGCGGGCAGGGCCAGGAACCAACTCGTGCCGTCGGTGCGGTCGGTGGCGAAGGTCATCCAGTAGCCGCGGTCGTCCGCCGACGCCCGCGGCCCGGGCTCGGGGGCGAAGACGGGCTCGCCGACCGCGAGGTCGCCCGCGTCCCAGACCTCGGTGGCGCCCGACTCGACGTCGTACCAGCGCACGGCGTCGTACTCGCCGGCCAGTAGGTCGCCGCGGCCGGTCCCGGTGGCCAGGGCGGTGATCCGGTGCCGCCGACCGGTCAGCCGGTCGTCGATGCGCGGGAACTCCACCCGGGCGTCGTCCAGGACCGTCCGGGACAGTCGGGCGCCCACCGGGTCGATCCTGGCGCGGACCAGGCGCGCGGTCGCCGGCCCCGACCCGTCGCCCGGGCCGACGGTGAGCCGGTTCCACTCCACGTAGTCGAGGACCACCGGGGCCTGCGGGCCGGGCCCCTCGTCGTAGGCGTTGACCGAGTGCCACATCCAGAAGGCCTCGTCGTGGGCCCACACCGGTGCCCCGCCGTCGCGCGGGACGAGCACCACCCGGGTGCCGCGCTCGGGCCGCCAGGCCAGGAACGAGCCGCCGGCCATCGCGGCGTCCAGGTCGAAGAAGGCCGGGGCGAGGACGAGGACCAGGTAGCGCGCGGTGATCGCCATGTCGTGGATCATCAGGGGCTCGTCGACACCGGCCAGCGGCGTCGGCCCGCGGCTCACCCTCCCGTCCGGGCCGATCACCGACCAGGTCAGGTAGGGCGGCTCCAGGGCGTAGCAGAAGACGGCCATCTCGCCCGTGCGCGGGTCGATCTTGGGGTGGGCGGTGATCCCGGCGGGCAGCGCGCCGTCGAAGTCCTCGCGGCCCAGCGTCGCCAGGGCGGTGTCGACCCGGTACGGGCAGGCGGCCTCGGCCAGCGCCAGCAGGCGGCCGGCGTGCCGGACCACGTTGATGTCCGGCAGGTCCTTGAACGTCCCGGCGAGTTCGGGCCCCACCTCGTCCGGGCCCGGGAGGAGCATCGACTCCAGGCCGCCCCACAGGGCCCGCCCGGCCCGCTCCTCGGCGACGAGCGCGGGGGTGCGCACGAACCGGTTGAGGTAGCCGGCCCGGCCGCCGGAGATCCGCACGGCGTGCAGCATCCCGTCCCCGTCGAGGGGGTACAGGTAGGAGCCGATCGGGGTGAAGCGGGGATTGGGCCCGTTGCGCACGTACATCCCGTCGAGCCCGGCCGGCAGCGCGCCGGTGACCTCCAGGTCGACCACGTCCACCTCGTCGGTGACCGGGGCGAAGGGCCCCGACAGGTGCGGTACGCGGGCGGGGTCGAAACCCGTCGTCGCACGGGTGCTCACGGTGACCTCCCGACGGGGCGGCCGACCGGGGACCGCGCAGGACCCGGACCGCCCCTCTCCTCCCAGTGAAACGCGCAACTGCGCCGCCCCGCCACCACTCCCGGCCGGGACCGACACCGACGGGCGGTTCGAGTCGTGTAAGAAGGCGTCCGACTTCCAGCCCCGAGGAGCGCCCCTTTGTCCGACCGGATCACTTTCGAGGAGTTCGCCGCCAGCCGGGCCGGGCAACTGTTCAAGACCGCCTACCTGATGTGCGGGGACTGGCACCAGGCGCAGGACCTGGTCCAGATCGCCCTGTCGAACCTGTACCCCGCGTGGGGACGGCTGACCCGGGGCGGCAGGATCGCCGGCCTCGACGCCTACGCGCGCAAAGCCCTGCTGAACTGCTACATCTCCCAACGCAGGCTCCGGCGTTCCGGCGAGCTCCCCGTCGGCGAGCTCCCCGACCGCGCCGCGCACGGACCGAGCGAGGAGAGCGAGGTGACGCTGCGGCTGGCCGTTCTGGACGCGCTGAACCACCTCGCCCCCCGCAACCGCGCCGCCGTGGTGCTGCGCTACCTGGAGGGCTACAGCCTGGAGGAGGTCGCCGACACCCTGGGCTGCTCGGTGAACGCGGTGAAGAGCCTCAACTCCCGCTCACTGGCCACGCTCCGGGAACTGCTCGGGCCCGAGCGCTTCGCCCTGCTGCAGAACTGACCCCCAGGCCCCCGGAAAGGCAGACACCCGATGGATTTCGACCAGGACCTCGCCGACGTCCTCACGGCCAGCGTCAAGCACCTCGACCCCCCCGTCACCGAGATCGTCGCGGAGAGCGCCCGGCTCGGCCGCGAACGCCACCGCGCGCGGCGGCGGCGCACCCTGCGGGTCGGCGGCGCCGCGCTGACCGTCACCGCCGTGCTCTGCACCGCCGTCGTGACGTCCCAACTCCGCGACCAGGGCGGGCCGGTGCGGCCCGTACCCGCCGACCCGGCCTCCACCGCCGCGGTGCCCTCCACCGCTGCTTCGCCCTCCACCGCTGCTTCGCCCTCCACCTCGCCGACCCCGTCCGCACTGCGCGCGGACGCCCAGCTGACACCGGACGCCATGGTCAAACTGCTGTCCGACCGGCTCCCGGCGGGCGGGACCTTCGTCAAGTACCAGCAGCCGTACGGGGACCACGACCCCGCCGAGGAACTGGGCGCGTTCCTCCGCTACGACGACGGCCGCGGCACGGCCACCTTCCAGCTCACCCTGCGCAAGGAGCCCCACCCCTTCCCCACCGACGGCCACACCCCCGGCGCCCGGGACACCCCCCTGCGCTGCGACGACGGGCCCCAGCGCCCCAGCGGGCCCCCGCCGGGCCCGCTCAGCTGCCAGAACCGCTTCCTCCCCGACGGCAGTTGGGAGATGGTCAGGGCCACCGACGCCGTCGTGCCCGGCCTGTACGGCTACCAGGTCGCCATCTGGCGCCCCAACGGCGACGTGCTGGTGTTCGCCGAGTTCGCCGGGACCCTCAACGCCTACGGGCACAAGGAGGCCGCCACCCGCGCCGAACCGCCCGTCCCCCTCGACCAGTGGCAGGGCCTCGCGGAGAGCCCGGACTGGCAGTTCCACGTCCCCCGCGCACTGGTCGAGGAGGGCGCCCGGCTGGCGTCGGGCATCCCCCGCGCCCCCTTCCCCGAGGGCTGAGCGGGCTCCCACCGACGGCCCTCCCGCTCCCCGCGGACGGCCGCCGTCGCGGGAGGGCGGACGGCTACCCTGGAGCGTGTGAACGACCGGCACGAACGACACGAATGGCGGGTGGCGACGGACCGGGGACGCGTCGTCCAACCGACCTGCGACCACCTGGACGGGCTGGGGGAAGTACCCGCCCGGACGACCGCCGGCTGCGAGGACTGCCTGCGGGAAGGCAGTACGTGGGTGCAGCTCCGGGCGTGCCTGGGCTGCGGGCACGTCGGCTGCTGCGACAGCTCGCCCCGGCAGCACGCGTACCGCCACGCGCACGCCGCCGGCGGCCACCCCGTCGCCCGCTCCCTCGGGCCCGGCGCGGACTGGGCCTGGTGCTACGTCGACGAGGTCTTCCTCCGCCCGGCCTGACGGCACGGCCGCGGCGGTGCCGGGTCGGCGCCGGGTCGGCATCGCGGCGGCGCCCGCACCTGGAGCGCGTCCCGGTGCGGGCGGTTCGCGGCGGTGTCCGGTTCGGGCGGTTTGCGCTGCGGGGGACCGGACACACCAGAGGGCATGACCACACCCATTTCACGCGCCGTGGTGACCACCGGCGCCAGTGCGGGAACCGGGCGGCCGGGCGTCGCGGCGTTCGCCCGGCGCGGCGAGCGCCCGCCCCGATCGCCCCCGGCCGCGCCGGGCCGGAAGCGGCCGCCGCCGGGGCCCGGACGGCGGGCAGCCCGGCCGTGGCGAGCGCGGCTGCGGTGAGCGCGGCTGCGGTCACCGCAGCCGACGCGGCGGCGGACCACCGCGCGGGGAGGGCCTCGTGACCGTCTTCCCGCACCCCGCGGAGCGCACCGACGGGCGGGGCCGGTTCGAGCGGCTGGCCGAGACCGCGTCCAACCTGAGCAGCTCACCGGTGTTCTCGGTGTTCTGCCTGCTGCTGGTGGCGGCCTTCTTCGCGGTGCACGCGCTGGGCCTGCCCACCGAGTGGCAGATCCTCGCCGGTGACGTGATGACCGCCGTCACGCTGGTGCTGCTGGCCCTGCTGAAGAACGCGGAGCGCCGCGCGGAGCACGCGCTGCAGCGCAAGCTGGACGCCATCGCCGCCGCCCTGCTGGAGCAGCACGCGGGCGACGGCGACCGGGCGCACCGGGAACTGCGCGAGGCGATCCGCCTGGAGGAGCGGCTCTGAGCGGTGCCGGGCCGTCCGGCGACGGCCCGGCGCCGCCGGGCGGGGGCTCCCCGCCCCGCAGCTCTGCGGCCGTACCCACGGCCGCAGCTGTGCGCAGTGGCTGGGGAGCGTCCGGCCGGTCAGCGGTGGTCGAGGTGGGGGAAGACGAACTCGTCCAGCAGCAGGCCGAGGGCGACCGCGGCCGGGACGGCGACCAGGGCGCCCACGATGCCCAGCAGCGCGCCGCCGACCAGAACGGCCACGATGGTCACGAAGGGGTGGACGTCGACGGCGAACTTCATCGTCCGCGGCATGATCAGGTAGTCCTCCAGCAGCCGGAAGCCGATGTAGAAACCGGCCGTGGCCAGGGCGACCGGCCAGGAGACCGCGAGGGCGACCAGGCTGACGACGATGCCGCCGATGGTCGAGCCGACGATCGGCACCAGGTCCATCAGGGCCACGAACACGCCGAGGGCGGCGGCGTACGGCACACCGACCGCCGCGCACCACACCGCGGTGGCCAGGCCGGCGATCGCGGAGGTGACCAGGTTGCCGAGCATGTAGCGTCCGGTGCGGGCGAGGATCTCCTCGGTGAGCTCGCGGGCCCGGACGCGGTGGCTGCCCTTCACGAAGCGGTAGCAGAACTCCTTGATGTCGGGCATCCCCGCCATCAGGTACAGCGTCACGGTGGCGACCACGGTGACCGAGGTGACGGTGTCGAGCAGCAGCCGGCCGGCGCCCAGCACACCGCCCATCAGGCCGGGTCCGCCGTCGCCGCCGAGGGCGTTCTTGGCCTGTTCGGCGAGGTGGAAGCGGTCCTCGATCCGGCCGAGCGCCGAGTGGTGGTCGTGCACCTGGTCCAGCCAGAGCGGGACGCGCCGGGCCAGCACACCGGCCTCCTGCCCCACCGGGGGGACCACCAGCAGCAGGAAGCCCGCCACCAGCAGCAGGAAGACGCCGAGCACGGCGGCCACCGCCCAGCCGCGCCGCAACCGGCGCCGGCACAGCGCGGCGACGACCGGCTCCAGGCTCACCGCGAGGAAGACGGAGAGCAGCAGCAGGGTCAGGAACTCCTCCAGCCGCAGCAGTTGGCGGAAGAGGAACCAGCCGGTGAGCGCGCCGAGCGCCAGCCGCAGGCCGGTGGAGAACCCGGGCAGCCGGGCCGCGGGGGAGCGCCGGCCGGGCGCCGCGGACGGCGGGGGATCGGCCGCGGGCGCGGTCGGGGCGGCCTCGGGGGGCACCAGCAGCCGACGGCGGATTCCGTCGGCAGCGCCGGTGGTGACGACACGCAGTCCCGGTGGCATCTTCATGGTCGTGGGTCCGTTCCGCTCGCGGCCCTGGGGGCACCGTCCGGTTGCCCCGTTGCGCCGAGTCGAAGCGCGCCGGAGACACCCGGTGCGCGGGCCCGGCCCGGCGGGGGGCGGAGCAGTGCGTGGACGTGGACGTGGCAGGGCCCCGGGCACGTCACCCGTAGGGGGTGCGGTGTCCCGGGGCCTGTGTGTGGTGGGTGGGGAGGCGGCTCAGTTCCGGAAGGCGTCCTTGACGTGCTCCTCGGCCTGCTTGAGGTCGCCCGCGGCCTGCTCGGCCCGGCCCTTCGCCTCCAGGCGCTCGTTGCCGACGGCCTTGCCGACGTTCTTCTTGACGGCGCCCTCGATCTTCTCGCCGGTGTTCTCGGCCTTGTCGCCCGTCCCCATGTTCGCCTCCTGGCTGTCGATCGCTCGCCGACGGGCAGTCGGGTGCCCCGTGGCCGCCGGAAGATTCCCCCGAATATCCGGCGCGGTCCCGGGCAGCAGAGGCCGCGACAATCGAGTCCCGGGAGGTCGTCGTGGTTCCCCTTCTGCTGGTCCTGCTCCTCACCCTGCTGCTGTTCGGCGCCGGTTTCGCGCTGAAGATCCTCTGGCTGGCCGCCGTGGTCGTCCTGGTGTTCTGGCTGCTCGGCTTCGTGGCCCGCGGCGCACACCCGTCCGGCGGCCGGCACCGCTGGTACCGCTGGTAACCCGACACCGACACCCCGCACCGCACCGCCCGGGGCCGGGCCCACCACAACACCGGTGGACCCGGCCCCGAGCGTCCACAACCGCTTCATGAAAACGGCTCTGGCCGGATTTCCGTGAACCTCACGGCGGGGCGGGGCGGGGGCCTGCGCGAGGAGGAATTGGCTGGTCATCACCACAAGCCGTGTCCTAGCCTCGCGGTCATAGGCACCGACATGTACGGCTGCATCGAGATCAGGGATCCGAACGCCGACGAGGACTGGTTCGAATGGGAGCCCTGGCAGCGGTGCATGGATCTGCAACCGCTGTTCGGCAAGGGCGAGTACGAGGCGTTCGCCCTGCTGTTCGGGGTGCGCAACTACCAAGGTTGGGAGCCGCTCGCCGGGCAGCGCGGGCTGCCGGTCGATGTCTCGGCGGCGATGCGGGCGGACTTCGAGGAGTCCGAGCGCATGGATGCGGCTGTGCACGGCCCGACGTGGGTGAGCTGGGCGGAACTGGCGCGGGTCGACCTGACGGCGTCGCCTGCGGGCTTGCGGGGCGTGGTCGTGCTGCCTGGCCCGCACCCGCACCTGGAGAGCTGGTTCTGGGTCGGCGAGCAGTGGAACTCGGAAGAGCTGGTGCAGCGGATGGGACCCCACGTCGACGGCCGGAGCCCGGCGGAACTGCCCTTCGGTGAATGGTCGGTGGGCACCGCACAGGTGTCGTACCGCCGGTTCACGTACGGGGACGCGATCGGGCCGGGCACCGGCTGGGAGCACGTGTTCGCGGTCATGGCGGCACTGGCCGGCCGCTTCGGCGACGACGGCGTCAGGCTCGTGGTGTACTTCGACTGACTGCGCGTCGCCTCGGGTGCGACGACAGGCCGCGCAGTACGCGCTCTCGATCCGACGGCCGTTCAGAGCTCCCTCCTTCCGATCGTTCACCGGACTGTGGTCAGAACCACATCAGATGAGCCCCGTCACCACGCCGGGGGCGGCCAGAACGTCCCCGATCGACGTATGCGTGAGCGTGGCGGTTGGCTTCTTCGGCCTTGCCGTTCCGTCTGCGGTCCGGCCCGTGTGGTCGGTGATCTGAGTATTCGTACGGATACCCCCGTACCGATCGGTGACCGTATGATCGCTGACTGTGTCACCGACCGGGGGGGATCAGTGAGCGAACAGATCAGGGTGGACCCGGCCGAGCTGAGGGCTTCGGCGGCGGCCGTACGGAGCATCGGCGAGGAACTGCAGCCGCCGGCCACCGGCGCGACCGACTCCAGCCGTACGACCGCGGGCGAGTTGGCGGGGTGGTCGGTGGGGGCGGAGCTGCAGAGCCTCGCGGACGGATGGGCTCCTGCTCTCGGCAGGCTGTCGGAGCGTCTGGCGGACACCGCCTCGGCGCTGGAGGCCAGCGCGCAGGGGCACGAGTGGAACAACGACCAGATCGCCGAGACGTGGCAGAGGCAGGGACAGCGGTGAGCGGGGACTTCGCGCTGCTGCGGCGTTTCGACCCCTCCGGGCTGCGGGAGACGGCCGAGGGCTGGCGCCGGCTGTCGGCCGCGGCGGAGGACGCCAACAGCCAGCACCGGCATCGGGTCAACGGGCCCCTGCGGGAGCACTGGCAGGGCAAAGACGCCGACAGCGCGTTCTTCACGATGGAATCGAACGAGCAGAAGCTGGAAGTCGTACGGGTGGAGGCCGAGTCGGTGGCGCTGGTACTGGACACCGTCGCCGACCGGATGGAGCAGGCCAGGACGAACCTGTCGAACGCACTGCTACGGGCCGACGAGTGGCACCTGCCGGTGGCGGACGACGGAACGGTGGGCCTGCCACCCCAGACGGCACCCGACCGCCACGACCCGGACGCTCGCGACGAGCGGCAGGACCAGGTCCAGCTGCGCGACCAGGTCCAGGACCGCATCAACAGCGCGCTCACCGCCGCCCGTGAGGCCAGCGACCAGGGCGCCCGCGCACTCGGGCACCTCAGCGCCGGCGTCCTCACCCAGATCCGGGTGGACGGAGCGGCGAGCGAGTCGGCGAAGGACGTCCAGGACGTCGCCAAGGACCTCGGCCTCGCAGCCCCCTACATCCCGGAGAACAAGGACCCCAAGCAGAGCGCCGAGTGGTGGAAGTCCCTGACGCCCGAACAGCAGCAGAGCTACATCGCCCTGCACCCCGAGGAGATCGGCCGCCTCGACGGCCTGCCCGCCACGGTGCGGGACCAGGCCAACCGCCTCGTCGTGGAGCAGCAGCTCGACATGCTGAAGGCCGGAACCCCCACCGGGAACACCACCTACGAGGAGTGGAACCAGCAGCAGACCAACCTCCACGCCCTCAAGGAGGCGTTGGACAAGAAGGACGGGTTGGACGAGCAGCACCAGTTGTTCCTGCTCCAGGTGGATGCGCACGGTGACGGCAAGGCGGTGGTGTCCACCGGCAACCCGGACACCGCCGACCACACCGCGGTCCTGGTCCCCGGTACCGGCACGACGATGACCTCCACATCGGGCCAGATCGACCGCATCGGCAGGCTGCAGGACTCGGCGGAAAGAGCGGACCCGGGGACGAAAGTCGCGGTGATCTCCTGGCTCGGCTACGACGCACCCGAGTTCAGCGGCAGCGTCCTGACCCCCGGCCGGGCCGAGGACGGAGCCGAGGACATGCGCCGCTTCACCGACGGCGTGCGCACCGCCCAAGGCGATCACCACAGCAATCTCACCGTCATCGGACACAGCTACGGCACCACCGCCGTCGGGGCCGCCGCAGCGGGCGGACAGGGCTTGCAGGCCGACGACATCGTCGCGATCGCCAGCCCCGGCATGACCGCACCCAGCGCTTCGGACCTCCACATCGACCCCGGCCACGTCTGGGCCGGCACCGCGGCCGACGACAACATCAGCCTCGTCACCGGGGCGACCCTCGGGCCCGACCCCACCCTCGGTGCTTTCGGCGGGCAGACCCTCGCCATCGACACCCACGGGCACAGCGGCTACTGGGACCCCGACAGCGAGAGCCTGAACAACCAGGGACGGATCATCGCCGGACGGCGGCCGAACACCGTCGACAACCACCGGGACGAGCCTCCCGCCATCGTGCCCGGCCTTTGAGGCCCGGCTGCCGCAGAGAGACCCGCATTCCATGCCTCGACCGAAATTCCGCGTGCGCCGTCACCTGAACGCCGCCACGGTCCTGTTCCTGTCACTACTCCTGGGAGGCTGCGTGAACAGCCCGGATCCGAACGAGCCGCTGCCCGTCATGGCCAAGAGCGAGGCCCAGGCGTGGGCGCAGCGCATGACCGAGCACCTGGCCGAGGTCGGCGGTGTCACCGTGGCGCCGGAGTCCGTCAAGCCCTACTTCAGCAACTGCGAGGGAAAGAACGGCGAGGTCGTCGAGGACGGCCGGTACACCCTCGCCTACCACGCCGCCAGCACAGTCCCGGTGGATCAGCACCCTGAAGCCGTCCGCAAGATCCGGGCCGCCCTGGAGAAGGAGGGCTTCCGCATCACCGGTTACCGCGAGACGGTGGACGGCCAGCCCGACGTGCTCCTGTACGCCAAACACGACGAAGGCCGCTACTTCATCGACGTCGGCACCACGGGTGGTGTCCACTGGCTCTCCATCAGCGTCAGCACCCGCTGCCTCATGCCCCCCTCCGCCTCCGCCGCAGCGCAGCCCTAGATGTTCTGTCCTGTGAGGTTGGGGACGCGGCTGTACGCCTCGCGGTCGAAGCCGGGCGGGCGGCCACCGGCAGAGCCGCGGGTCGGGCGCTGACCGATCTGGTCCTTCTTCTCGGGGATGCTATGAGAATCCGTTGCTCAATCGAGCTTGGTGATCGTGAGTTCGAGTCTGCTGCCTCGGTCGGATGATCCCCTGGTCGTCTGGGCATGGAAGTGGGGCCTCCCGCGCAGGTCGGGTGCCGGGACGCTGCGGGGCTGGGCCCGGCCGCCTGCGGTGTCACTGCAGACGAACAGCCTCCGGCGGGAACGGGCGACCGACGGGAGTGGGCATGGACATCGAGGAGACGCTGGATCGACTCGGCGTGGTGATCGGACCGCCGCCCGCGGACGGCGTGACCCCGGTCCCGCGGGAGCTCGCACCCGCGGCGATCGGCTTCCAACTGCCCTCGGACTACCGGGCGTTCGCCGATCGGTACGGGTCGGTCAGCATCAGCGACGAGCTGCACATTTTCACACCGACGGAAGTCCCCAGTCCCCACGCCGCGGTGCCGTCCGGCTTCGAGGGGTTCCTGTACCACACGACGGAGCCCTACGGATACTGTGCCTGGCTGGCCGAGTGCTACCGGGACGGGAACTACAGGGAGTGCCCGTATCCGCTGTTCCCGGCCGAGGGCGGCCTGCTGAAGTGGGGTAACAACTACAATTCCGACCACTTCTTCTGGCTGATGCGGGGCCCGGACCCCGACCGGTGGCCGGTAGCCGCCAAGTTCCACTCGATGTGGGAGTGGGACGTGTTCGAGGGCGGCTTCCTGGATTTCCTGCTGGCGGCGGTGACGGAACAGTATTCGTACCACGGGGACGTCGTTCCCGGCGGGACGAAGCAGGTTGGTGATGGCCGTGCCTATCGTCTTCGGGGTGACTGGTCGAAGAACCATCGGGAGTGAGCCCCCGGACACGGTCAACGGCAGGCTCCGAGCGGCTCCGGCTCGGTGACAAGACATGGCCTCTGGTGCAGCTCGGGTCTGTCGAAGACCTTGAGCACGCCAGGAGGCCTGGTTGCCGCCGTTGTGAGCCCTCACACCGGTCGGCTTCAACTCCGCGACCCGCACGTGCGACTGTCTCGCTCACCGGTTCGGGAACGCCGGCGACCGGCCGCACAGGCGGCCGAGGTACCCCTCGGACATGAGTGACGCGGAGTGGGCGGTCGTACGTGACGCGATGCCCATCCCCGCCCGGCTGGAAAGTCGGGGCGGGCAGCCGGAGGGCTACTGCCACCGGCAGCTGGTCGACGCAGCGTGCTACCTGGTCGCGGGCGGCATCACCTGGCGGGCGATGCCGGACGACTTCCCCGACTGGGACCGCGCCTACGCCTTCTTCCGGCGTTGGCGTGACAAGGGACTGGTCGTCGAGTTCCACGACCGGCTGCGGGACCGGGCCCGCGAGGCGGCAAGCCGCGATCCGGAGCCGACCGCAGGGATCATCGACGCGCAGTCGGTCAAGGCCGCCTCCTCGGTTCCGAGCGCGAGCCGGGGATTCGACGGCGGGAAGAAGGTCAACTGCCGCAAACGACACATCGCGGTGGATACCCTCGGGCTGCTGTTGACGGTGCTGGTCACCGCAGCCTCCGTCACCGATCGCGAAGCCGGCGGGACGCTGCTGGAGCGGCTGCGTCAACGACGCTGGCGTATCTCGCCGGTGCGGGCCGACGGCGGCTACACCGGACGCCTGGTCGACCTCGCCCGCAATGTCCTGAACATCGCCCTGACCGTGGTCAAACGCACCGACGACACCACGGGCTTCGTGGTGCTGCAGAAAAGGTGGCTGGTGGAACGGACGTTCGCGTGGCTGATGCACTCACGCCGCCTGGCCCGCGACTACGAGACCCGCATCGACACCTCCGAGGCGATGATCCGGTGGTCGATGAGCATGGTCATGAGCCGTCGGCTCGCCCGGCAAGTACGTGGAACATCCCCGGGCGTTCCTCGGCCAGCCGGCCAGCCCCGCACGGCCAGGTGCTTCACCTTCGACCGCACTCCCTCCACCTTCGCCGCGACCACCTCCAGACCCAGGGCCGCCGCGAGCTGCCGACAGTCCATCTCCTCCCCGCTTCCTGCCAGGACCTCCCCGAGTCGCTGGTGGTCCGGCGCAAGCGAGTCGGGAGCGAGCACTTCCCTCCAGACCGGCACCACCGATCCGGGCACGGCACCGACGACCCGCGCAGGCCGTCCACCAGCTGCCCCGGCCGACGGCACCTCCTCGCCCGCAACAGGTTCTGCCAGGACTTCGGCCACCGTCTGACGGGCGATCACGAACCGCTCCCACACGGCCTCCGCCTCCCGCAGCTCGGCCTGCAGGACCTCCACCCGCTGCCGGGCAGCACGCTCGCGCTCCTTTAACAACCCCATCACCGACGGCATCCGGCACCTCCACCGAAGAGGCGACACGGCACTCCGCCTCTGCCACCGAGGCACCGGCACTTATGCCTGAGCAGCGGAAACGCACCCGCCACAATCGGAAAGACAACGGCTTCTGAGGGATCTGGCGTCTGCGCAGGTAGGTTCGTATGAGCTTGCAGCTGTGGGCTCTGTCTGCGCTGAGCACGTCGGGGCGGGTGCGGGGACGGCCGCCGCCCCGATGCGGAACGCGGATCTCGGCCATGGCCGGTTCGAACGTGCTGCCGTCGGGGGCCTGGCCGGGCGTGACGAGCAGGCCGAGTGGCCGTCGGCCGCCTTCGCTGGCCAGGTGAATCTTGTTGGTCAGGCCACCACGCGAGCGCCCGAGCCCTTCGTCGGCACGGTGCCGTGCAGGCGCCACCCTTTTTGGGCCCGTTCGTCGAGGCGGCCTTTCGAGCGCCGACGGTGTGCTGATGGGCGCGCCAGGTCGTGGAGCCGAGGCCGACCCGGCCCCAGTCCAGTCGGCCCTCGGCATCGGCCGGGGCCCGTACCGCCTTCAGCGTCCGGGCTCGCACGTGCCGTCCGCCGACCAGCACCGGTGTCACTCGTAGGCGGTCTTCCACCGACCGTAGCGCACGGGCAGGTCCCGCCACGGGACACCCGTGTGTCCGCGGAAGTAGATCCGGTTCCGGCGGGTGTCCGCGAACGCGGGTGACGGCTACAGCGAGGGCTGGCGCTACGAGTTGGAGCAGGCCGATGTGTTCCGTTGCCAGACCTGGTGCCCCGTACCGTCCCCGAGATCCGCCGGCTGATCACCTGTCCCGCCGGGCCCGGACCGCTACTGCAAGAAACGGTTGCAGAGTAACGGAGTTGAAGTCCCGTCAGGGCGAGCGCCGTTGCGTACTAGCCCGGACCGCCGGACGCGTGGGACCCTGGCGTGAGTGGGGTGCGGCCGTGGTGGAACACCGGGACGGGGGAGTCGAAGTGAGTGCACGCCTGGTCGGGTCGCGATGAACATCAGCGTGGTCGTCCCGTCCTACAACGCCGGTCCGCAGGTGCGGCGACTGCTGTCGTGCCTGGCCCTGTGCGAGCTCGACGCCGGGGACTCGTTCGAGGTCGTGGTGGTGGACGACGGCTCCGACGACGGCACCGGGGAGCTCCTCGCGGCCCTGGCGCTGCCCTATTCCCTGAAGTACCTGTTCCTGCCGCGGACCGCGGCCTCCGGCCGGGCGGCGGCGCGCAACGCCGGGATCCGTGCGGCCGGTGGCGAGGTGGTCGTCCTGGTCGACGCCGACCAGGTCGTCGAACCCGGCTTCCTGGCCGCGCACGCCCGGTACCACCGGTTGCGCAGCGATCTGGTCGTGGCCGGCCCCCGGGGCGACATGGCCGAGGGGGAGATCGACGACGAGCGCCTGGCCCGGGAGTTCTCGCTCGACGCGATGCCGGAGATCGTCGGATGGGACGGCCGGGAGTTCCTGCTGGCCGAGTTCTCGGAGAACTTCGACAACCTGGAGACCTGCTGGCACTACGCCTTCACCTGCAACCTGTCGGTGCGCCGCGAGCACCTGCTCGCGGTCGGGGGCTTCGACGAGGGCTTCCTGGGCTGGGGCCTGGAGGACTCCGAGCTCGGCTACCGGCTGCGGCGCCGGGGGCTGGCGTTCGCGTTCCAGCCGGAGGCGCTGTCCTACCAGACGCGGCGCGAGGTCACGGCGGAGATGCTCGACCAGTGGCGCCGCAACCTCGACCATTTCGTCGCCCGGCACGCGGGGGCGGCGGACGTGGCGATCCAGCAGGTCATCTGCCGGGCGTTCGACCCGGCGGAGGTGGCGGCGGAGCGCGGCCTCGGCTGGCTGGAGTGCACGGTCCGGATGGAGTACGCGGCGCGGGCGCTGGCCGGCCGCCTGCCCGAACCGACCTCGTACGCGTTGCTGGAGGTGGACGACGACAACGCCCGGGACGTCCTCGCCCGGCTGCCCGGGCTGGCCGCCGAACGCGACCTGCTGGTCCTGGACGACACGGAGCGGGCGGTGCTGGCCGGGCCGGCGCAGTGCGCCGGGACGACGCGTGAGCTGGTGTACTTCCACCGGCCGTCCGCCGACGTCAGGAAGAGGATCCTCGCCCGCTACCCCGTCGGGTCCGACGGCCTGACACCCTGACCGGTCGTGCTGGCCTTCGCCGCGGCGAGACATGCCGCGGGTCCGGCCGCGGGTCCGGCTGCGGACGGGTGCCGTGCCCGGACCCCCGACCCGTCGGCGGTCGGGCGCCGGGGGCCGGGGTCCCGGCGGGCCGGGAAGGGGGCTGTCACCAGGTGACGGGCAGCGACTGGAGACCGCGGAAGACGAGTTCCGGTACGTAGGTGAGCTCGGACTCGTCGACGGCGAGGCGCAGGCCCGGATACCGCTTCACCACGGACCCGATCGCCACCCGCATCTCGCGACGGGCCAGTACCGCGCCGAGGCAGAAGTGCGGCCCGTGGCCGAAGGCGAGGTGCGCGGCCGGTCCCTCGCGGGTGATGTCGAAGCGGCCGGGGTCGGGGTACGCGCCGGGGTCGCGGTTGGCCGCGACGATGACCGGCAGGACCGGTTCGCCCGCCCCGAGCCCGACGCCCTCCAGCTCGACGGGCTCGGTGGTGACCCGGACCTCGGCCGAGCTGAAGAGCCTGCTGTAGCGCAGCAGTTCGTCGACCGCCGGGGCGATCAGGTCCGGTGACGAGCGCAGCAGCGCGAGCTGGTCCGGGTGGCGCAGCAGGGTCAGGAAGGAGTTGCCCAGCTGGTTGACGGTCGTCTCGTGGCCGGCGATCAGCAGGCCTTCGAGGTTGGCCAGCAGTTCGGGTTCGGTGAGGTGGTCGCCCTCGTCGTTGGCGGCGACCATCGCCGAGATCAACCCGTCGTCCGGCCGTGCGCGCTTGTGGCGGACCAGGTCGGCGAGCCAGGCCTGCATCTCGCCCTGGGCGGCCCGCAGTTCGTCCGCCGTGATGTTCGTGACGAACAGCCGCCTGGTCCACCTGCGGATGGCCTCCGCCTCGGAGTAGGGCACGCCGAGCAGCTCGCAGATGACCATCAGCGGGAGCGGGGCGCAGAGGCCCGCCACCAGGTCCGCGGTGGAGCCGGTGGAGTCGAGGGAGTCGAGGGAATCGAGCAGGGAGTCCACGACGGACTGCACGCGGGGTTCGAGCTGATCGACCATGCGCGGGCTGAACGCCTGCGACATCAGCTTGCGCAGGCGGGCGTGGCGCTCGCCGTCCAGGCTGGTGACCAGGAGCGGGTCGGTGGCGACCGAGAGTTGCAGCGGGCTGCCCGGACGGGTGGCCGCCTCCCGGCTGAACCGGCCGTCGCTCAGCACCTGGCGCACCGCCCGGTAGGAGAGGGCGAGCCAGACGTTCGCGGGGCCGATCGTGGCGCGGACGACCGGAGCCTGCGCGAGCAGCGCTTCGGCTTCGGGCTCGTTGTCGAGGTGGTGCGGTGTGGCGAAAGGGAACGTGGCTTGCATCGCTGCCTCCTGACGGGGCGTCACCGGAGCGGTCGGCGGCGCCGGTGGTCGGTTCGCCCGCACCGGATGGTGAGCGCCGTGCGGAGGTGTTCCCGGACGGCCGGACGATGGTCGAGGACGTTCTTCTGCGCGAGTGCGGACGGGAGTCTAGGGCGTCGTCACCGGCGGCGTCGACGGTGCCCGTGCACCCGGCCCGATGGCGGCGGCGCGGTGCTGGCGGCGCGGTGGGCGGACGCGGGTCCGCGACCGGGCGGACGGTCCGTTGGCGGATTTTCGGTGGGTGGCCTGTGAGGAACGACGCGTTTCGTGGAGCGCGCGGGACGGGATTTCACCACAATGCCCGCTGCTTCGCCGGCATGTGACAGTGCGACGTTTTCCGTTTGAGACAGCCTGTGATTGACCCATGGCGACGGTGTGACGTTACTGCCATGCTCGTGTGCGCAGCCGGACGATCATCGTCCCGGCCGCTGTGCCCAGCGCTCAGCCCACCAGTGCTCCTTCCTCGAAGAGCGTCGCAGGCGCTGTCGCCTTCGAGCTCCGCTCCACTGATCCAGACGCTCGAAGCGCGGTCAGGTCCGGGTTCGAACACCACCGGGTCGCCGGGCTGCCCGTGCGCTCGATGCTCCGGCCTCGTGCGCGGCCGGAGCCTCGGCACCGGGACCGCTACGGGAACACCCGCCCCTCCCCATCCCCCCCGGCTCACGAGGTGTCGATGTGATGCGCTTCCCCTTGGACCCGGACGCCGACCGCGTCGCCGTCATCGGCGTCGCGGGCAGGCTGCCGAAAGCCCCGGACCCGGCGGCGTTCTGGCGACTGCTGTGCGACGGGACCGACGCGATCAGCGCGCCGCCCGAGGGCAGGCAGGGCGTACGGCACGGCGGCTACCTGGACCGGGTGGACGGCTTCGACGCGGCGTTCTTCGGGGTGTCCCCCCGCGAGGCCGCCGGCATGGACCCGCAGCAGCGGCTCATGCTCGAACTCGCCTGGGAGGCCCTGGAGGACGCCCGGATCGTGCCGGACACGCTGGCGGGCGGACCGACGGGGGTGTTCGTCGGCTCGATGTGGGAGGACTACACGTCCCTGACCTACCCCGGCCACATCACGCCGCACACGCTGACCGGCACCAGCCGGGGCGTCATCGCCAACCGCGTCTCGCACTTCCTCGGGGTGCGCGGACCGAGCATGACGGTCGACACGGCCCAGTCGTCGGCGCTGGTCGCGGTGCACCTGGCGGTCGAGAGCCTGCGCCGCGGCGAGTCGGCGCTCGCCCTGGCCGGCGGGGTGAACCTCAACCTGACCGCCGCCCGGGAGGAGGGAGCGGAGGAGTTCGGCGGGCTGTCCCCGGACGACCGCTGCTTCACGTTCGACGCCCGGGCCAACGGCTTCGTCCGCGGCGAGGGCGGCGCCTTCCTGGTCCTGAAGCCGCTGGACCGGGCCCTGGCCGACGGGGACCGCGTCTACGGCGTCATCCGGGGCAGCGCGGTCAACAACGACGGCGCCACGCGGAGCCTGACCCTGCCCAGCGCGCAGGCCCAGGAACAGGTCATCCGCGCAGCCATGGCCCGGGCCGGGGTGCGTCCCGGGGACGTGCAGTACGTCGAACTGCACGGCACCGGCACCGCCGTCGGCGACCCCGTCGAGGCCGCCGCCCTCGCGGCGGCCTACCGCGACCCGGCCCGGTCCGGCGGCGCCGACAGCGCCCTGCGGGTCGGCTCCGCCAAGACCAACGTCGGCCACCTGGAAGGCGCCGCGGGCATCGTCGGCCTGCTCAAGACCGTCCTCAGCGTGCACCACCGCGCCCTGCCGCCGAGCCTGCACCACGAGACCCCGAACCCCGGCATCCCGCTCGACGCACTGGCGCTGCGGGTCCAGACCGCGCTGACCCCGTGGCCGCGGCCGGACGCGCCCCTGCTCGCCGGCGTGTCGTCGTTCGGCATGGGCGGCACCAACGCGCACGTGATCGTCGAGCAGGCGCCCAACGTGGAGCGGGCGTCCGACGCGGCCGCTCCGGTCCGCCGCCCCGCCCCCGCCGAGGGCCGCCCGGTGCCGTGGATCGTCACGGCGCGGACCAAGCAGGCGCTGCGGGCGCAGCTCGCGCGCCTGCACGAGCACGTGCGCAGCCACCCGGACCTGACCGCCGCCGAGGTCGCGCACGCGCTGGCCACCACCAGGACGCGTTTCGCGCACCGCGCGGTCCTGCTCGACTCCGTCCAGGTCGCCGCCGGCCGGGCCGGCACCCCGGGCCGTACCGTCTTCGTGTTCCCCGGCCAGGGCGCGCAGTGGGTCGGCATGGGCCGGGAGCTGTACGCCGAGTACCCCGTCTTCCGGGCCGCCATGGACGAGTGCGCCCGGGCGCTGGCCCCGCACACCGACTGGTCGCTGGCCGAGGTGCTGGACGGCGCCCCGCTCGACCGGGTGGACGTCGTGCAGCCCGCCCTGTTCGCGGTGATGGTGTCCCTGGCGGAACTGTGGCGCTCCTTCGGCGTCGAGCCCGACGCGGTGGTCGGGCACTCGCAGGGCGAGATCGCCGCGGCGTACGTCGCGGGCGCGCTGTCGCTGTCCGACGCGGCCCGGATCGTGGCGCTGCGCAGCCGCGCGCTGGTGGCGCTGACCGGCCGGGGCGGCATGGTGTCCGTGGCCCTGTCCGCCGAGCGGGCCGCGGACTACGTGTCGCGCTGGGGCGGCGCGCTGACGGTCGCCGTGGTCAACGCCGCCGGTTCGGTCGTGGTGTCCGGCGACACGCAGCCCCTGTCCGAACTGGTCGCCGCCTGCGCGGCGGACGGTGTCCGCGCACGCGTCGTCCCGGTGGACTACGCCTCCCACTGCGCGCACGTCGAGGCGGTCCGCGAGCGGCTGCACACCGAACTGGCCGGCGTGCGGCCGCACCAGGGCACCGTCCCCTACTACTCCGCGGTCACCGGCGGCCTCCTCGACGACACCACGGTGCTCGACGCCGACTACTGGTACCGCAACCTGCGCGAGCCGGTCCGCTTCGACCTGGCCGTCGCCGCCCTACTGGCGGACGGGCACGGTGCCGTGATCGAGGTCAGCCCGCACCCGGTGCTGCTGCCCGCCCTCGAACAGAGCCTGGAGGAGGCCCGCGAGCGGACCGGCGCGCCCGGCGTCGCCACCGGCACGCTGGGCCGCGACCGGGGCGGACCGGACGTCTTCCTGACCGCGCTGTCCCGGCTGTTCGTGGCCGGCGTGCCGGTCGACTGGTCCCCGGCCGTGGCCGGTGCCGGGCCCGTCGACCTGCCCACGTACGCCTTCCAACGCCGTTCGTACTGGCTGCCCGGCGCGACGGCCGGGCCGGGCGAAAGGACCCCGGCCGACCCGGGGGCGCACCCGGCGGAGACCGCCGCGCCCGGCCGGCCGGACGGCGCCCCGGCGACCGGCGACACCGGGGCGGGCGGCACCATCGAGCCGACCGGCGAGGCCGACGCGGCCGACACGGTCGACGTAGCCGCCGAGGTCATCGCCCAGCTCGCGCTCGTGCTGGGCCACGAGGACCCCGCGGACATCGATCCCGCGCTCACCTTCAAGGAACTCGGCCTCGACTCGGTCACCGGGCTCGAACTGCGCAACCGCCTGGCCGGCGCCCTGGACCGGAAGCTCCCCTCCGGCCTCGTCTTCGACCACCCGACGCCCGCCGAGCTGATCGACTGGCTGCGCACCGGCCCCGGCGACCGGTCGGCCCCCGCCGCCCCGGCCGCCCACGACGACGACCCGGTCGTCATCGTGGGGATGGGCTGCCGCTTCCCCGGCGGGGTGGCCTCGCCGGACGACCTGTGGCGGCTGGTCGCGGACGGCGTGGACGCGATCGGCGACTTCCCGGACGACCGCGGCTGGAACCTGGGCCGCCTGTACGACCCGGAACTGCGCGGCGCGGGCACCACGTCCATCGACCGGGGCGGGTTCCTGGCCGCGGCGGCCGGCTTCGACGCCGCGTTCTTCGGCATCTCGCCCCGCGAGGCGCTCGCCATGGACCCGCAGCAGCGGTTGGTGCTGGAGACGGCCTGGGAGACCTTCGAGCACGCCGGGATCGACCCGACCTCGCTGCGCGGCAGCCGCACCGGCGTGTTCACCGGCCTCTGGTCGTCCGGCTACGCGACCGGGCCGGGCCTGCCGGAGGACCTGGAGGGCTACCTGTTCACCGGCGTGGCGACCAGTGTCACGTCCGGCCGGGTCGCCTACCACCTCGGGCTGCGCGGTCCGGCGCTGTCCGTGGACACCGCCTGCTCGTCGTCCCTGGTCGCCGTCCACCTGGCCGCCCAGTCGCTGCGCGCGGGCGAGTGCTCGCTGGCGCTCGCCGGCGGCGTCACGGTCATGGCGACGCCGTTCGGCTTCACCGAGTTCTCCCGCCAGCACGGCCTCGCGGCGGACGGCCGCAGCAAGCCCTTCGCCGCCGCGGCCGACGGCACCAGCTGGGGCGAGGGCGCCGGTCTGGTGCTGCTGGAGCGGCTGTCGGACGCCCGCCGCAACGGGCACCGGGTGCTGGCGGTGGTACGGGGCTCGGCGGTCAACCAGGACGGGGCCAGCAACGGCCTGACCGCGCCGAACGGTCCGTCGCAGGAGCGGGTGATCCGGCAGGCCCTCGCCAACGCGGGGTTGGCGCCGTCCGAGGTGGACGCGGTGGAGGCGCACGGCACCGGCACCACCCTCGGCGACCCCATCGAGGCCCACGCCCTGCTGGCCGCCTACGGCCAGGGGCGCACCGAGCCGCTGTGGTTGGGGTCGGTGAAGTCCAACATCGGGCACACCCAGGCGGCGGCGGGCGTCGCCGGTGTGATCAAGATGGTCATGGCGATGCGGCACGGTGAACTACCGCGGACCCTGCACGTGGACGCGCCCTCCCCGCACGTCGACTGGGAGTCCGGGAACATCCGCCTGCTCACCGAGGCCCGGCCCTGGCCGGACCACGACCACCTGCGCCGCGCCGGAATCTCGGCCTTCGGCATCAGCGGCACCAACGCCCACCTGATCATCGAGCAGCCCTCCGCCCCCGACCCCGGCCGCCGCCCCGAACCCGCCGACCGGGCCGCCCCCACCGCCTGGCTGCTGTCCGCGAAGACCGACGCCGCGCTGCGGGCCCAGGCCGAGCGGCTGCACGCGTACGCGACCGCCCGCCCCGACCTCCCGGCCGCCGCGATCAGCCGCGCCCTGGCCGCCCGCACCCGGTTCGAGCACCGGGCCGCGGTGGTCGGCGCCGACCGGGACGACCTGCTGTCCGGCCTGGCCGCGCTCCCGCCGGGACTGCCGCGCCGGACCGGCGGAACGGTGTTCGTCTTCCCCGGGCAGGGGGCGCAGTGGGCGGGCATGGGACGTGACCTGTACGAGCAGTCCGAGGTCTTCCGCGCCGGCATCGACGCCTGCGCCGCCGCCCTGGCCCCGTACACCGACTGGTCGCTGGTCGACGAACTGCGCCACGGCGCGCTGGACCGGGTCGACGTGGTGCAGCCGGCCCTGTTCGCCGTCATGGTGGCGCTGGCCGACCTGTGGCGCTCCCACGGCGTGCGGCCGGACGCCGTGGTCGGCCACTCCCAGGCGGAGATCGCCGCCGCGTACGTCGCCGGCGCGCTGTCGCTGCAGGACGCCGCCAAGGTCGTGGCGCTGCGGTCCAGGGCACTGGTCGCCCTCGCCGGCCGGGGCGGCATGGTGTCCCTCGCCCTGTCCGCCGAGAAGGCCGCCGACCACCTCGCCCGCTGGGGCGAGCGGCTGACCACCGCCGTGGTGAACGGACCCGCGGCGGTCGTGGTGTCCGGCGAACGCGGGGCCCTGGACGAACTGTTGGCGGCGTGCGCCGAGGACGGCATCCGCGCCCGCGCCATTCCCGTCGACTACGCCGCCCACTCGGCGCAGGTCGAGGCCGTCCGCGAGCAACTGCTCACCGACCTGGCCGACATCACGCCGCGTCAGGCGGCCGTCCCGTTCTACTCCACGGTGACCGGCGGGCCGGTCGACACCGCCGCCCTCGACGCCGCCTACTGGTACCGCAACCTGCGCGAACCCGTGCGCTTCGACCTCGCCACCGCCCGGCTCACCGCCGACGGCCACGAGGTGTTCGTGGAAGTCGGCCCGCACCCGGTGCTGGTGCCCGCGCTGGACGACGTCACCGCCACCGGAACGCTGCGCCGCGACCACGGCGGCCTCACCGAGTTCCTCGCCGCGGCGGGGCGCCTGCACGCCGCCGGGGTCGACGTCGACTGGACTCCGGTCCTGCCCCGCACCGCACCCGCGGCGGACCTGCCCACGTACGCCTTCCAGCGCGAGCCCTACTGGGTGGCCGCGAGCCCGCCGGCGCCCCGCGACGACTGGCGCTACCAGGTGGCCTGGACGCCGACGCGCGACGCCGCGACCCCGGTGGACCCGGCGCGCTGGCTCGTCCTCGCCACGACCGGGCACCCGTGGGCCGAGGCCCTGCGCGCACGGGGCTGCACGGTGGCCGACGCCTGGGCCGCGACCGGCCCCGGGGACGCCCGGCCGGACGGCGTGCTGTCGCTGCTGGCGCTGGACGAGGCGCCGCACCCCGACCACCCGGTGCTCCCGGCGGGCCTGGTCCGCACCCTGGACCTGATCCGCACCCTCGACCCGGCGCGCAGCCCGGACCGGGTGCGGACGGCGCCCGTCCCGCTGTGGTGCGCGACCAGCGGCGCCGTCAGCACCTCGGGCACCGACCCGGTCACCAGCCCGGCCCAGGCCCTGGCCTGGGGCGCCGGCGCGTCCGCGGCGCTGGAGTTCCCGCAGGGCTGGGGCGGCCTGGTCGACCTCCCCGCCGTGCCCGACGCGGACAGCGTGGACGCGCTGCTCCGGGTGCTCGCCGGCACGGGCGAGGACCAGGTGGCGATCCGCGGCGCCCGGCGCTTCGCCAAGCGGCTGCGGCGCAGGGCCGCACCGGGCCCGGCCGCGCGGCCCTGGCGGCCGCGGGGCACCGTGCTGGTCACCGGCGGCACCGGCGCGCTCGGCGGACACGTGGCCCGCCGCCTCGCGCGGCAGGGCGCGGAGCACATCGTGCTGGCCGCCCGACGGGGCCCCGACGCACCCGGCGCGGTCGGCCTGCGCGACGAACTGGAGGCGGCCGGGGCACGGGTGACCGTGGCGGCGTGCGACGTGGCCGACCGGGACGCCCTGCGGGACCTCGTCGAGCGCGTCGGCGACATCCGCGCCGTCTTCCACACCGCCGGCGTCATCAGGCCGACCAGGCTGGCCGACACGACAGCGGCGGAGTTCGCCGAGGTCGTCACGGCCAAGGTCGCCGGGGCGGCGCACCTGGCGGAACTCCTGCCGGACCTCGACGCCCTCGTCCTGTTCTCCTCCACCGCGGGCGTGTGGGGCGACGGCCACGGCGCGGCCTACGCCGCCGGCAACGCCTTCCTCGACGCCCTGGCCGCCCAGCACCGCGCCCGGGGCCGCGCCACGACCTCCGTCGCGTGGGGCATCTGGGCCGACGGCGGCATGGCGGCCCTGGAGTCCGTGCAGCGCCAGCGCACCCTGCTCGGCCTCGGCGAACTGGACCCAGGCCGGGCGCTCGACGCGCTGCAGGACGTCCTCGACCACGACGAGGCCCTCGCGGTCGTCACCGAGGCCGACTGGGCCCAGTTCGCCCGCGCCTACACCCACGCCCGGCCGAGCCGACTGCTGCGGGACCTGCCCGAGGCCCACAGCCGGGCGCAAGCCCCCCGGCCCGCGCCCGCCGCCGACGGCGCCGACCTGCTGGAGCTGATCACCACCCACGCCGCCGGGGTGCTGGGACACGCCACCCCCGCACGGATCGACCCCCGGCAGGCGTTCAAGGACCTGGGCTTCGACTCGCTGACCGCGGTGGAACTGCGCAACCGCCTGACCGCCGCGCTCGGGGTGAAACTGCCTGCCACCCTGGTCTTCGACCACCCCACCCCGGCCCGGCTGGCCGCCCACCTGTCCGGCGAGCGGGACGCGCCGCAGGCCCCGGCCCCGGCCGCGACGGACGAACCGATCGCGGTCATCGGCATGGGCTGCCGCTACCCCGGAGGCGTCGGCACCCCCGAGGACCTGTGGCGGCTGGTCGCGGACGGCGTGGACGCGGTCGGCGACTTCCCGGCCGACCGGGGCTGGGACATCGACCGCCTGTACGACCCGACGGGGAGCCGTCCCCGCACGTCGAGCACGTCCAGGGGCGGCTTCCTCGACGGCGTCGGCGACTTCGACGCGGCGTTCTTCGGGATCTCGCCCCGCGAGGCGCTCGCCATGGACCCCCAGCAGCGCCTCCTGCTGGAGACCGCGTGGGAGACCGTCGAGTACGCCGGTATCGACCCGACCACGCTGGAGGGCACCTCCACCGGCGTGTTCACCGGCATCTGGTCCACCGGCTACGCCGCCGGGCCGGTCCCCGACGACCTGGAGGGCTACCAGGTCACCGGCACCGCGTCGAGCGTGGGATCGGGCCGGCTGGCGTACCAGTTGGGCCTGCTCGGCCCGGCGCTGTCCCTGGACACCGGCTGCTCGTCGTCCCTGGTGGCCCTGCACCTGGCCGCGCAGGCGCTGCGCTCGGGAGAGTGCTCGTTCGCCCTGGCCGGCGGTGTCACCGTCAACTCGGCGCCCACGCTGTTCACCGAGATGTCCCGGCAGGGGGCGAGCGCGCCCGACGGCCGCTGCAAGTCCTTCGCCGCCGCGGCCGACGGGGCGGGTTGGGCCGAGGGCGCCGGGCTGGTGCTGCTGGAGCGGCTGTCGGACGCCCGCCGCAACGGCCACGAGGTGCTGGCGGTCGTCCGGGGCTCCGCCACCAACCAGGACGGTGCGTCGAACGGGCTGACCGCGCCGAACGGTCCGTCGCAGGAACGGGTGATCCGGCAGGCGCTGGCCAATGCGGGTTTGTCGGGGTCGGACGTGGATGTGGTGGAGGCGCACGGCACCGGGACGACGCTGGGTGATCCGATCGAGGCGCAGGCGCTGTTGGCGACGTACGGTCAGGACCGTTCCGAGCCGCTGTGGTTGGGGTCGGTGAAGTCGAACATCGGCCACACGCAAGCCGCTGCGGGCGTCGCCGGTGTGATCAAGATGGTGATGGCGATGCGGCACGGACAGTTGCCGCGGACGCTGCACGTGGACGAGCCGACCTCGCACGTCGACTGGGAGTCCGGCGCGGTCCGCCTGCTCACCGAACCGGTCGCCTGGCCCGGGACCGGACGGCCCCGCCGGGCCGGCGTGTCGGCGTTCGGCATCAGCGGCACCAATGCGCACGTCATCATCGAGCAGAGCATCCCCGAACAGCCCGCCGAGGCCGACCCCGCCGTACCCGCTCCCCGGGGCCGCGCGGACGACCCGGTTCTCTGGCCGCTGTCGGCCAGGTCCGAGGCGGCGTTGCGGGAGCAGGCGCGTCGGCTGGGCGCGTTCCTGGCCGAGCACCCCGAGGTGGGCCCGGCGGCGGTCGGGGGCGCCCTGGCCGCCCGCACCGTGTTCGAGCACCGGGCGGTGGTGCGCGGTGCGGAGGCGCTGGAGGCCCTGGCAGCGGGGGGTACGGCGCCGGGTCTGCTGACCGGGGTCGTCCGTCCGTTGGGCCGGTCGGTGTTCGTGTTCCCGGGGCAGGGCGCGCAGTGGGTGGGGATGGGTGCGGAGTTGTACGGCTCGGAGCCGGTGTTCCGGGCGGCGATCGACGCGTGTGCCGCTGCTCTGGAGCCTTACACCGACTGGTCGTTGGTGGACGTACTGACCGGTGATGGGTCGTTGGAGCGGGTGGATGTGGTGCAGCCCGCGCTGTTCGCGGTGATGGTGGCGCTCGCCGCGCTGTGGCGGGCGCACGGCGTGCAGCCGGATGCCGTCGTCGGGCATTCGCAGGGCGAGATCGCCGCGGCGTACGTGGCGGGCGCGTTGTCGTTGGAGGACGCCGCGAAGGTGGTGGCGCTGCGCAGCAGGGCCCTGGTCGCCCTGGCCGGACACGGCGGCATGGTCTCGGTCGTGCTGTCCGCGGACGCCGCCGCCGACTACCTCAGCCCCTGGGGCGACCGGATCACCGTCGCGGTGGTCAACTCCGCCTCCACCGTCGTGGTGTCCGGCGAGCGCGGGGCCCTGGACGAACTGTTGGCGGCGTGCGCCGAGGACGGCATCCGCGCCCGCGCCATCCCCGTCGACTACGCCGCCCACTCCGCGCAGGTCGAGGCGGTCCGCGAACAACTGCTCACCGACCTCGCCGACATCACGCCGCGTCAGGCGGACGTCCCGTTCTACTCCACCGTCACCGGCGGGCCGGTCGACACCGCCGCCCTCGACGCCGCCTACTGGTACCGCAACCTGCGCGAACCCGTGCGCTTCGACCTCGCCACCGCCCGGCTCACCGCCGACGGCCACGAGGTGTTCGTGGAAGTCAGCCCGCACCCAGTGCTGGTGCAGGACCTGGACGGCGTGGCGACCGGCACCCTGCGCCGCGACCACGGCGCCGTCGGGGAATTCCACACCGCCCTGGCCCGCCTCCACGTCCAGGGCGTCGCCGTGACCTGGCCGCACGAGCGCCCGCACGGCGTCAGGCTGCCCGGCTACGCCTTCCAGCGCAGCACCTACTGGCTCACCCCCGCGGCCGACGACCACGGCACCGGGCACCCGCTGGCGGGCACCGCGGTCGAACTGCCCGACGGCACCACCGTGCACAGCGGCCGCGTCTCCACCCGCACCCACCCCTGGCTGGCCGACCACGCCGTCGACGGCACGGTCCTGCTGCCGGGCACCGCCTTCCTCGAACTCGCCACCCCGACCGGCGGGACCCTGGACGACCTCGTCCTGCACCTGCCGCTCGCGCTCTCCGACGCCCCCACGGACATCCGGGTCTCGGTCGGCGCCCCGGACGACGCCGGTCGCAGCCCGGTCACCGTGCACTCCAAGGGCGGCGACGGCTGGGTCCGCCACGCGTCCGGAACCCTCGGCGGCCGGGTGTCGGCCGGACGCCTCCACTGGCCCCCGAGGAACGCCGAACCCGTGGACCCCGAAGGGTTCTACGCCTTCCTCGACGGACTCGGCTACCAGTACGGGCCCGCGTTCCGGGGCGTGCGGGAGCTGTGGCAGGGCGAGGACGAACTGTACGCCGAGGTGTCCGTCCCCGACGGCGCCCGCTTCGGCATCCACCCCGCGCTCCTGGACGCCGCGCTCCAGCCGCTGATCCTGCTCAGCCCCGACACCCGGGTCCGGCTGCCGTTCTCCTTCTCCGGCGTCGCCGTGCACACCACCGGTGCGTCCTCCGCCCGGGTCCACCTGGCCCGCACGGGTACCGACACCTACCGCGCGACGCTGACCGACCTGTCCGGCCACCCGCTCGCGGACATCACCGCGCTGACCGTCCGTCCGGCCGCCGAGGTCCGGGCCGCGGTGCTGCACACCCGGTGGGCGCCGCTCGCCGCGAGCGCACCGACCGAGGTGGTGCCGAGCCCGGTGCTCGCCGCGGGAGCCGACGCGGCGTCCGTGCACGCCCTCGTCCAGCGGGCCCGCGCGCTCGTCCAGGACTTCCTGGCCGAGCACCCGGAGCGGACGGCCGCCCGCCTGGCCGTCCTGACCCGCGGCGTGGCCGGCGCGGCCGTCCGCGGCCTGGTCCGCACCGCCGCCGCCGAGCACCCCGGCCGGTTCGTGCTGGTCGACGTGGGCGACGCGACCGAGCAGGACGCGGTCCGGGCCGCCGCGACGGCCGGCGACGAACCCGAACTGGCCCTGCGGCGCGAAGGAGTCCTCGTCCCGCGGCAGGCCAGGTACGCGCCGGAACTGACCGCCCCCGACGGCGCGTACCGGCTGAGCGAGTCCGGCACCGGTCAACTGGACGACCTGGCCCTGCTGCCCTGCCCGGAGCCCGTGCTGGAACCCGGTCAGGTCCGGGTCGCCGTACGCGCGGCCGGCCTGAACTTCCGCGACGTGCTCATCACCCTCGGCATGTACCCGGACCGGCCGCCGCTGGGCGGCGAAGCGGCCGGCACCGTCGTCGAGGTCGGCCCCGGCGTCACGGCCTGGCGGCCCGGCGACCGCGTCACGGGCCTGATGCCCGGCGCCTTCGGGCCGCGCGCGGTCGCCGACCACCGGCTGCTGACGGCGATCCCCGACGGCTGGAGCTTCACCGAGGCGGCGTCGCTGCCCGTCGCGTTCACCACCGCCTGGTACGGGCTGTTCGACCTCGGCGAACTGCGCCCCGGCGACCGGGTGCTGATCCACTCGGGCGCGGGCGGCGTGGGCACGGCGGCGATCCGGCTGGCCCGGAACAGCGGCGCGGAGGTCTTCGCCACCGCGAGCCCCGCCAAGTGGGACGCCCTGCGCGCCCTGGGACTGGACGAGGACCACATCGCCTCCTCCCGCGACACCCGGTTCGCCGACCGGTTCCCGGCCGTGGACGTCGTCCTCAACTCGCTCGCGGGAGAACTCACCGACGCCTCCCTGCGGCTGCTCGCGCCCGGCGGACGGTTCGTCGAACTGGGCAAGACGGACGTCCGCTCGCCCGAGGGCCTGATCTACCGGGCCTTCGACCTCAACGACGTCGACCCCGCGCGCCAGGGCGAGATCCTCTCCAGGACCGTGGCGATGGTCGCCGACGGGACGCTGGAACCGCTGCCGGTCACCGCCGCGGACCTCCGCCAGGCCGTCGCCACCTTCCGGCTGATGAGCCAGGCCCGCCACACCGGCAAGATCGTCCTCACCGTCCCGCAGCCGATCGACCCCGACGGCACCGTACTGATCACCGGCGGCACCGGCACCCTCGGCCGGGCCGTCGCCCGGCACCTGGCGACCCGCCACGGGGCGCGGCACCTGCTGCTCCTCAGCCGCGGCGGCGGCACGGCGCCGCACCTGGAGACGCCGGAGGACGTCGACGTGCGGGTCGTGGCCTGCGACGTCGCGGACCGGGACGCGCTGGCGGCCGTGCTGGACTCGATCCCGGCCGCGCACCCGCTGACCGCGGTCGTGCACGCCGCCGGCGTGCTCGACGACACCGTCGTGGAACGGCTGACCGCGGAGCAGCTCGACCGAGTGCTGCGCCCCAAGGTCGACGGCGCCTGGCACCTGCACGAGCTGACCCGCGAGCACGACCTCGCCGCCTTCGTGCTGTTCTCCGCGGCCGCGGGTGTGCTCGGCAACGCCGGGCAGGCCGGCTACGCGGCCGCGAACTCCTACCTCGACGCGTTCGCCGTGCACCGCCAGGCCCTCGGACTGCCCGCCGTGTCGATGGCCTGGGGCTACTGGGAGCAGGAGAGCGGCATGACCGCCCACCTCACCGCGGCCGACCGGCAACGCCTCGCCCGCAAGGGCGTCCGCCCCATCGGCGTCGAACGCGCCCTGGCCATGTTCGACACCGCGCTGGCCTCCGGACGCCCCGCGCTGACCACCGCCGACCTCTCGGTGCCGCAGACCCCGCCGCCGCCCAAGACCCCCGCAACGGACCTGCTGTCCGTGGTCGTCGCCCACACCGCCACCGTCCTCGGCCACTCCGACGCCGCCGCCATCAGTCCCGGACTCGCCTTCAACGACCTCGGATTCGACTCGCTGACCGCCGTCGAACTGCGCAACCGCCTCGCCGGCGCCACCGGCCTGCGGCTGCCCGCGACCCTCGTCTTCGACCACCCCACCCCCGCCGACCTCGCCGACCACCTCACGGCCGAACTCTCCGGTGCGCCCAGGGGTGTCGACCCGGTGGTGCCGGTCGTGGTGCCGGTGTCGGAGGACCCGGTGGTGATCGTGGGCATGGGATGCCGGTTGCCGGGCGGGGTGGGGTCGCCGGAGGAGCTGTGGTCCCTGGTGGCCGGCGGGGTCGACGCGGTGGGAGAGTTCCCGTCGGACCGCGGGTGGGACGTGGGCCGTCTCTACGATCCGGCCGGCGGCCCGGGGACGTCGTACACCCGGTCGGGCGGGTTCCTCGCGGACGCGGCGGGCTTCGACGCGGAGTTCTTCGGCATCTCGCCGCGTGAGGCGCTGGCGATGGATCCGCAGCAGCGGGTGCTGCTGGAGACCGCGTGGGAGACCTTCGAGGACGCGGGCATCGATCCGACGTCGCTGCGCGGCACCCAGACAGGTGTGTTCACCGGCATCTGGTCCTCCGGCTACGTCGGCAGCCCCGACCAGGCACCGCCCGACACCGAGGGCTACCTCGCCACCGGCATCTCGCCGAGCATCACCTCCGGCCGGGTCTCCTACCTGCTGGGCCTCCAGGGCCAGGCCGTCTCCGTCGACTCCGCCTGCTCCTCCTCGCTGATGGCGATCCACCTGGCGGCGCAGGCACTGCGCTCGGGGGAATGCTCGCTGGCCCTGGCCGGCGGGGTGACCGTGAGCGTGACGCCCCTGCAGTTCACGGAGTTCTCCCGCCAGCGCGCGCTGGCTCCCGACGGACGGTGCAAGCCCTTCTCGTCGACGGCCGACGGTACGGCGTGGGGCGAGGGTTCGGGGCTGGTGCTGCTGGAGCGGCTGTCGGACGCCCGCCGCAACGGGCACCGGGTGCTGGCGGTGGTGCGGGGTTCGGCGGTCAACCAGGACGGCGCGTCCAACGGGCTGACCGCGCCCAACGGCCTCTCCCAGGAGCGGGTGATCCGGCAGGCGCTCGCCAATGCCGGGTTGTCCGGGTCGGACGTGGACGCGGTGGAGGCGCACGGCACCGGCACCACGCTGGGTGATCCGATCGAGGCGCAGGCGCTGTTGGCGACCTACGGTCAGGGGCGCACCGAGCCGCTGTGGCTGGGGTCGGTGAAGTCGAACATCGGGCACACCCAGGCGGCGGCGGGTGTGGCGGGTGTGATCAAGATGGTGATGGCGATGCGGCACGCCGAACTGCCGCCGACGCTGCACGTCCAGGAGCCCACGCCGCACGTCCAGTGGGACACCGGTGACATCCGGCTGCTCACCGAGGCCCGGCCGTGGCCGGAGACGGGGCGCCCCCGCCGCGCGGGCATCTCCGCCTTCGGGGCCAGCGGCACCAACGCCCACGTTGTCATCGAACAGTTCCCCGAGGAGGCCCCCGAACAGCCCGCCGCGGACGACTCCGCGGAGCCCACCGTGTGGCTGCTGTCCGGCAGGACGGACGACGCCCTCCGCGCCCAGGCCCGACGGCTCGCGGACCACCTCACCGCCCACCCCGGCCTCCGACCGGCCGCCGTCGGCCGGGCCCTCGCCACCACCCGCACCGCGCTCGCCCACCGGGCGGCCCTGGTGGGCAGCACCCGGGCCGACCTCATGGCGGACCTGGCGGCCCTCGCCGACGGAGACCCCCGCATCGTCACGGGCGTGGCCGGTTCGGCAGGTCGGTCGGTGTTCGTGTTTCCGGGGCAGGGTGCGCAGTGGGTGGGGATGGGTGGGGAGTTGTACGGCTCGGAGCCGGTGTTCCGGGCGGCGATCGATGCGTGTGCCGCTGCTCTGGAGCCGTACACCGATTGGTCGTTGACCGAAGTGCTGTCCGGTGGTGGGTCGTTGGAGCGGGTGGATGTGGTGCAGCCCGCGCTGTTCGCGGTGATGGTGGCGCTCGCCGAACTGTGGCGCGCGCACGGCGTGCAGCCTGACGCGGTGGTGGGCCATTCGCAGGGGGAGATCGCGGCGGCGTACGTGGCGGGGGCGTTGTCGTTGGAGGACGCGGCCAAGGTGGTCGCCCTGCGCAGCAGGGCCCTGGTCGCCCTGGCCGACCAGGGCGGGATGGTCTCGGTCGGCCTCGGGCACGATCGGGCCGTCGAGTTCGCGGCCCGCTGGGGCGGTCGGCTGACGGTGGCGGTGGTCAACGCCCCCGGTTCGGTCGTCGTCTCGGGCGATACGGACGCGCTGGAGGAGCTGCTGACGGTCTGCGAGGCCGACGGCATCCGCGCCCGCCGCCTGCCCGTCAACTACGCCGCGCACTCGGCGCAGGTCGAGACGATCCGCGAACAACTCCTCACCGACCTCGCCGACATCACACCGCGTCAGGCAGCCATCCCGTTCTACTCCACGGTCACCGGCGGGCCGATCGACAGCGCCACCCTCGACGCCGCCTACTGGTACCGCAACCTGCGCGAACCCGTCCGCTTCGACCTCGCCGTCGAGGCCCTCACGCAGGACCGGCACGGCGTGTTCGTGGAGGTCAGCCCGCACCCCGTCCTGGCCCCGGTGCTGGACGGCGTCGCCGCCACCGGCACGCTGCGCCGCGACAGCGGCAGGCAGGAGTTCCACCTCGCCCTGGCGCGCCTGCACACGCACGGCGTGGCCGTCGACTGGACGCCGGTCTTCCCCGGCGAGTCCCACCACGTGCCGCTGCCGACGTACGCCTTCCAGCACCGGCCGTACTGGCTGACCTCCGCCGCCGGGAAGGCCGACGTGTCGGCGGCCGGACTGGACCCGGCCGGGCACCCGCTGCTCGGGGCCGTCGTCGAACTGGCCGGGGACCAGAGCGTCCTGCTCACGGGTCGCCTCTCGACGGCCACCTGCCCGTGGCTGGCCGACCACGTCGTCCTCGGCTCCGTGCTGCTGCCCGGCACCGTGTTCGTCGAACTCGCCCTGCACGCCGGACGGCAGGTCGGCTGCGACGTCCTGGACGACCTGGTGCTGGCAGCCCCCGTGGCCCTGCCGGAGGACGGTTCCGTGCCGGTCCAGGTCGTCGTCGGCGCACCGGACGGGACGGGCCGACGCCCCGTCACCGTGCACTCCCGGACGGACGGCAGCTGGCTGCGGCACGCCACCGGCACGCTGGCGACCGCCGACCGCCCCCACCCGTACGACACCGGCGAGCCCTGGCAGCCGGCCGGTGAACCCGTCGACCTGACCGACTTCTACGAGACCCTCGCCGACCAGGGCTACGAGTACGGGCCGGTGTTCGCGGGCGTGCGCGAGATCAGGCGGCAGGGCGACGAGCTCTACGCCGAGGTGGCACTGCCCGTCGACACCCGCGACCGCTTCGATCTCCACCCGGCGCTGCTCGACGCCGCACTCCAGCCGCTGACCCTGCTCGCGGCCGGCCGCCTGCCGTTCTCCTTCGCCGGGGTGTCGATGCGCAAGGCCGGTTCCACGGCCCGGGTCCGCCTCACGCCCACCGGCCCGGACACCTTCCGGGTCGCGCTCGCCGACGAAGCCGGGCCGCTGGCGGTCATCGACGCGCTGACCGTGCGCCACCGGCCGCCGGGCCGGCCGGCCGCCGGGACGGATCAGCTCTTCCGCCTCGACTGGACGCCCGTCGAGAGCACCGGCGAAGCTCCGGCCGTCCACCGCGTCACGCCCCCGGCGGGGGACCCTGTGGCGGCCGCGCACACCGTCGCCGCCGAGACGCTGGGCGTGCTCCAGGACTTCCTGCGCGACGGGGACGGCCGCCTGGCCGTGGTGACCCGGGGGGCGGTCGGGCCGGACCCCGTCGACCTGCCGGCCAGCGTCGTCTGGGGCCTGGTCCGCGCGGCCCAGGCCGAACACCCCGACCGGTTCGTGCTGGTCGACACCGACGACCGCGTCCTCGTCGCGGGGGACGAACCGCAGCTCGTCGTCCGCGACGGCGTCGCCCGCGCCGCCCGGCTGGTCCGGGCCGAAGCGTCCCCGGTGCCCGGCCCGCTCGACCCGGACGGCACCGTGCTGATCACCGGCGGCACCGGCACCCTGGGCCGCCTGGTCGCCCGGCACCTGCGCGAGCGGCACGGCATCCGGCACCTGCTCCTGCTCAGCCGGACCGGCGCGGAGGTGGACTTCGACGCCGAGGTGGTGGCCTGCGACGTGGCCGACCGGGACGCGCTGGCGGCCGTGCTGGACGCGATCCCGGCCGCGCACCCGCTGACCGCGGTCGTGCATGCCGCCGGTGTGCTCGACGACGGCGTCGTCGAATCCCTCACGCCCGACCGGATCGACCGGGTGCTGCGGCCCAAGGCCGACGCCGCCTGGCACCTGCACGAGCTGACGAAGGACCTCGACCTGGGCGCGTTCGTGCTCTTCTCGTCCGCCGCCGGTGTGCTGGGCGGCCCGGGCCAGGCGAACTACGCCGCCGCGAACGCCTTCCTGGACGCCCTCGCCGGGCACCGGCGCGCCCTGGGCCTGCCGGGCGTGTCGCTGGCCTGGGGACAGTGGGCCGAGGCCAGCGGGCTGACCGAACACCTCACCGACACCGACCTCAAGCGCCTCGCCCGCGCCGGCGTGCTGCCGATGCCCACGGACCGGGCGCTCGCCCTGTTCGACCTGGCCCTGGGAGCCGACGAACCCGCGCTGGTCCCCGCACACCTCGACCTGTCGGCGGCGTCCGCCCGCCCCCTGCTCAGCCGCCTCACCCGGACCATGCCGGCCCGGCGCACGGACCGCCCGGGCCTGGGCCGGGACCTCGCGGCCCTGCCGGAGACCGAGCAGCACAGCCGCGTCCTGGCCCTGGTTACCGGCCAGACCGCCGCGGTCCTCGGCCACACCGACACCTCGGCCGTCGGCGCCGACCTGGCTTTCAAGGACCTGGGCTTCGACTCGCTCACCGCGGTGGAACTGCGCAACCGCCTCGCTGCGGTGGCCGGGGTACGGCTGCCCGCGACGATGGTCTTCGACTACCCGACCCCCGACGCCCTGGCCGGCCACCTGCGGGGCCTCCTGCTCGGCGCCCGGCGCCAGGCCCCCGCCGCGCCCGTGCCGGTCGGGGCCGCGGTGTCGGGTGATCCGGTGGTGGTGGTCGGGTTGGGGGCCCGGTATCCGGGTGGGGTGGGCTCCGCGCAGGAGCTGTGGGATGTGGTGGCGGGCGGGGTCGACGCGGTCGGCGAGTTCCCGTCGGATCGCGGGTGGGACGTGGGTCGTCTCTACGATCCGGCCGGTGGTCCGGGGAAGTCCTACACGCGCTGGGGCGGCTTCCTCGGCTCGGCCGGAGACTTCGATGCCGGGTTCTTCGGTATTTCGCCGCGTGAGGCGTTGGCGATGGATCCGCAGCAGCGGGTGTTGCTGGAGACGGTGTGGGAGACGTTCGAGGACGCGGGGATCGATCCGACGTCGTTGCGGGGCAGCCGGACGGGCGTGTTCACCGGCATCTGGTCCTCCGGCTACGGCGCCGGGGCACAGCCGCCCGACCTGGAAGGCTACCTCTCGACCGGCACGGCGACGAGCGTCACGTCCGGGCGGGTGTCGTACCTGCTGGGGCTGGAAGGTCCGGCGGTGTCGGTGGACACGGCGTGCTCGTCGTCGTTGGTGGCGATC
This sequence comes from Kitasatospora sp. NA04385, assembly GCF_013364235.1. NCBI lineage: Bacteria > Bacillati > Actinomycetota > Actinomycetes > Kitasatosporales > Streptomycetaceae > Kitasatospora > Kitasatospora sp. NA04385. Next base: position 8,335,369 of record NZ_CP054919.1, read on the forward strand.
CATCTTGCGGCGCAGGCGCTGCGTTCGGGGGAGTGCTCGCTGGCGCTGGCCGGTGGGGTGACGGTGATGGCGACGCCGTCGGGGTTCGTCGAGTTCTCCCGGCAGCGGGGGCTCGCGGCGGACGGTCGGGTGAAGGCGTTCGCCGAGGCGGCGGACGGTACGGCGTGGGGTGAAGGTGCGGGTGTCGTGCTGCTGGAGCGGCTGTCGGACGCGCGGCGCAACGGGCACCGGGTGCTGGCGGTGGTGCGGGGTTCGGCGGTCAACCAGGACGGTGCGTCGAACGGGCTGACGGCGCCGAACGGTCCGTCGCAGGAGCGGGTGATCCGGCAGGCGCTGGCCAATGCGGGTTTGTCGGGGTCGGACGTGGATGTGGTGGAGGCGCACGGCACCGGGACGACGCTGGGCGATCCGATCGAGGCGCAGGCGCTGTTGGCGACGTACGGTCAGGACCGTTCCGAGCCGCTGTGGTTGGGGTCGGTGAAGTCGAACATCGGGCACACCCAGGCGGCGGCGGGTGTGGCCGGTGTGATCAAGATGGTGATGGCGATGCGGCACGGGCAGCTGCCGCGAACGTTGCACGTGGATGAGCCGAGTTCGCACGTGGACTGGTCGGCGGGCCGGGTCGCGCTGTTGACCGAAACCCGGCCGTGGCCGGAGACCGGGCGGCCCCGCCGTGCGGGCATCTCGGCGTTCGGCATCAGCGGCACCAACGCGCACGTTGTGATCGAGGCCCCGGAGCCGCCCGCCGACGATCCCGCGGTCGCCGTGCCGGTGCCGTGGCTGCTGTCGGCCAAGTCGGACGCGGCGCTGCGCGAACAGGCCCGCCGACTGCGCGGGTTCCTCGCCGAGCACCCCGAGGTCACACCGGCCGAGGTGGCCGCCGACCTGGCCGCGCGGGCCCGGTTCCCGCACCGAGCCGTGCTGACGGGCCCGGCCGGCCTGGACGCGCTGATCGACGCAGAGCCCGGAACCGTCACAGGCACTGCCGCCTCCCCTGGTCGGTCGGCGTTCGTGTTCTCCGGTCAGGGTGGTCAGTGGGCGGGGATGGGGCGGGGTCTGTACCGGGAGTTCCCGGTGTTCGCGCGGGTGTTGGACGAGGTGTGTGGGCTGCTGGGGTTGCCGGTGGAGGTGCTGTTCGAGGACGGGGAGGGGGTGTTGGGGCAGACGCGGTTCACGCAGGGTGCGGTGTTCGCGTTGGAGGTGGCGTTGTTCCGGCTGGTGGAGTGGTTGGGGGTGCGGCCGGACTTCGTGGTGGGGCATTCGGTGGGGGAGGTGGCGGCGGCGCATGTGGCGGGGGTGTTCTCCCTGGAGGATGCCGCGCGGTTGGTGGGGGCGCGGGGCCGGTTGATGCAGGGGCTGGCGGGTGGTGGGGCGATGGTGTCGCTCCAGGCGTCGGTGCAGGAGGTGGTGGGTTCGCTGGTGCCGGGTGTGGAGGTGGCGGCGGTGAACGCGGTGGACGCGGTGGTGGTGTCGGGTGACGAGGCGGCGGTGCTGGCGGTTGCCGAGGTGTGGCGGGGTCGTGGGCGTCGGGTGCGGCGGTTGGAGGTCAGTCACGCGTTCCACTCGGCGCGGATGGACCCGGTGCTGGATGAACTCGCCGATTGTGCAAAGGGGTTGTCGTTCGGCGAGCCGGTGATCCCGGTGGTCTCCACGGTGGCCGGACAGCCGGTGGAGATGGGGGAGTCCGGGTACTGGGTGCGGCAGGTGCGGGAGCCGGTGCGGTTCGCGGACGCGATGGAGTGGCTGACGGGCCAGGGTGTCACGGGGTTCGTGGAGGTGGGTCCGCACCCGTCCCTGGTGCCGAACGGTTTGATCCGACGTCAGGGTGACTCCATCGAGCGGTTGTTCGCAGCCCTGGGGCGGTTGTGGGCCGACGGCGCGGCGGACTGGACCCCGCCGCCCGGGAAGCCGGGCGCGCGAGTGCCCTCGTACGCCTTCCAGCACCAGCGCTACTGGCTGCACCCCGGCGCCCCCGCGCCGACCGGTGACGGCCGGATCGACCACCCGCTGCTGCGGGACGCCATGGAACTCCCGGACGACAACGGCGTGGTGCTGACGGGTCAGCTCACCACCGCCGCGCAGCCGTGGCTCACCGAACACGTCATCGCGGGCTCGCCCCTGCTGCCCGGCGCGGCGTTCGTCGACCTGGCGCTCCGGGCCGGCGAACACGTCGACTGCCCGGCGGTCGAGGACCTGACGCTGGAGACACCGCTGGTGGTCGCGGACGGCGTGCAGGTGTCCGTGACCGTCGGCCCCGACCGGGCGGGTCGGCGCAGCGTCGCGATCCACTCGCGCGCGGACGGCGCGTGGGTGCGGCACGCCACCGGGACCTTGGGCGCCGCGCCCGTCGCACCGGGGGAGACCTGGGCGCGGCCGTGGCCGCCGCAGGCCGAAGCGGTCGACCTCGACGCCTTCTACGACGACCTGGCCGACGCCGGGTTCGTCTACGGCACGGCCTTCCAAGGTCTGCGCGCGGCCTGGCGCGACGGCGACACGCTCTACGCGGAGGTGGCCGCGCCCCCCGGCGACACCCGGTTCGCCCTGCACCCCGCCCTGCTCGACGCCGCGATCCAGCTCGTGACCGTCGCCGACGACCGGCCGAAGCTGCCGTTCTCCTTCGCCGGGATCTCCTCGTGGCGCCGCGCCGAGCACGCCAGGGTCCGGCTGACCATGACCGGCGAGGACAGCTGCGCGATCGGCCTCGCCGACCGGTCGGGCGCACCGGTCGCCGAGATCGCCTCGCTGACCCTGCGCCGGCCGACCACGGCCACCACGCAGGACGTGCCGTACCAGGTGGCGTGGCCGGTGCTGGAAGCGGCGACCACCGAACCGGACGTTCCGGTCCACCACGCCACCTCGCCCGTCGAGACCCTGCGGGTGATCCAGGACTTCCTCAGCACGGACACCCCGCGCATGGTGGTCGCCACGCGCAACGCCGTGCCGGTCCGGCCGGGCGAGGACGTCGACCCGCAGGCCGCCGCCGTCTGGGGCCTGGTCCGGTCGGCCGCCACCGAGCACCCCGGCCGGTTCGTGCTGGTCGACACCGCCGACGGCGACGGCGACGGCGACGGCGACCAGGTCCGGCTGGCCGGCGACGAGCCCCAGCTCGCCATCCGCGGCGGCGCCGTCCACGTCCCCCGCCTCGAACCGGCCCGCCTCGAACCGCTGCCCTCGCTGCTCGGCCCCGACGGCATGGTGCTGGTCACCGGCGGCACCGGCACCCTGGGCGCCACGATCGCCCGCCACCTCGCCGCGGAGCACGGCGTGCGGCACCTGCTGCTGGTCAGCCGCCGCGGCCCGGACGCCCCCGGCGCGGCCGCGCTGACCGCCGACCTGGCCGCGCTGGGCGCGACCGCCGACATCGTGGCGTGCGACGTGGCCGACCGCGCGGCGCTGGCCCGGCTGCTCGCCGCACACCCGGTCACCTCGGTGGTCCACGCCGCGGGCACGCTGGCCGACACCGTCGTGGAGTCCCTCACCCCGGAGCAGTTCGCGCGGGTGTGGGAGCCGAAGGCCCTCGCGGCGCGGCACCTGCACGAACTGACCGCCGACCTGGAGGCGTTCGTGCTGTTCTCCTCGGCGTCCGGCGTGCTCGGCGGCGCGGGCCAGGCGAACTACGCGGCGGCGAACGCGTACCTCGACGGCCTCGCCGCGCACCGGCACGCCCAGGGGCAGCCGGCCGTGTCGCTCGCCTGGGGCTACTGGGCGGAGGCCAGCGGCATGACCGGCGGCCTGACCGCCACCGACCGGCACCGCCTGGCCAGGGCCGGCGTACGGCCGCTGCCGACGGCGGACGCGCTCGCCCTGTTCGACGCCGCGCTGACCGCGGGCACCCCGACCCTGGCCCCCGTCAGGTTCGACCTGCCGGCGCTGCGCCGGGCCGGTGACCCGCCCGCGCTGCTGCGGGAGCTGGTGCGGCCCCGGCGCCGGCAGGCCGCCGAGCGCGGGTGGACGGCGGCCGACGTGCTGCACCTGGTCGTGGGCCAGGTCGCCCTGGTCCTGGGCCACGCGTCGCCGGACGCGGTCGACCCCGACCAGGCGTTCGCCGACATCGGGTTCGACTCGCTGACCGCCGTGGAACTGCGCAACCAGCTCGACGCGGACACCGGCCTGCGCCTGCCCGCCACGCTCGTCTTCGACCACCCGACCCCGGCCCGCCTCGCCGCCTTCGTGCACACGCGACTGCACGGCACCGACGGCCCGGACCCCCTGCTCGCCGAACTCGACCGAGTCAAGGCCAGTTTGGACGCGGCAGCCGAAGACGCCGATCACGACACCGTCGCGGCCCGCCTCGAAGCACTGCTCGCGTCCTGGACCGCCAGACGCACCGGCTCCGCGGCCGGTGTCGACGAGGCCAGCGACGACGAACTGTTCAGCCTTCTGGACGATGCGCACCGCAGGACCGAGGTCATCCGCTCGGGCGAGTCCCGCCACGCTGAGGAGTAGCGATGTCTGACGAAGAGAAGCTCCGCACCTACCTCAAGCGCGCCACGGCCGACCTGGGGGTGCTCGGCCGGCGCCTGGCCGACCTGGAGGAGGCCGCGCGCGAGCCGATCGCGATCATCGGCATGGGCTGCCGCTACCCGGGCGGGGTGGAGTCCCCGGACGGCCTGTGGCGGCTGGTCGCGGACGGCGCCGACGCGATCACCGAGTTCCCGCCGGACCGCGGCTGGGACGTCCTCCACGACCCCGACCCGGACCGGCCGGGCACGACCTACACCCGGTCGGGCGGGTTCCTCGCCGACGGCGCCGGGTTCGACGCCGGGTTCTTCGGCATCTCGCCGCGCGAGGCGCTGGCGATGGACCCGCAGCAGCGGGTGCTGCTGGAGACCGCCTGGGAGACCTTCGAGCACGCGGGCATCGACCCGACCACGCTCGGCGGCAGCCGCACGGCCGTCTTCACCGGCCTGTGGTCGTCCGGCTACGGCCACCAGCCGCCGCCGGACCTCGAAGGCTTCCTCGCCACCGGCACCGCCACCAGCGCCACGTCCGGGCGGGTGTCGTACCTGCTGGGGCTGGAGGGCGCGGCGGTGTCGGTGGACACGGCGTGCTCGTCCTCGCTGGTGGCGATCCACCTGGCCGCCCAGGCGCTGCGGGCGGGGGAGTGCTCGCTGGCGCTGGCCGGTGGGGTGACGGTGATGGCGACGCCGTCGGGGTTCGTCGAGTTCTCCCGGCAGCGGGGGCTCGCGGCGGACGGTCGGGTGAAGGCGTTCGCCGAGGCGGCGGACGGGACGTCCTGGGGCGAGGGCGCCGGTCTGGTGCTGCTGGAGCGGTTGTCGGACGCGCGGCGCAACGGGCACCGGGTGCTGGCGGTGGTGCGGGGTTCGGCGGTCAACCAGGACGGCGCGTCGAACGGGCTCGCGGCGCCGAACGGTCCGTCGCAGGAACGCGTCATCCGGCAGGCGCTGGCGAACGCCGGACTGTCCCCGGCGGACGTGGACGCGGCGGAGGCCCACGGCACCGGCACCACCCTCGGCGACCCGATCGAGGCGCAGGCGCTGTTGGCGACGTACGGTCAGGGGCGCACCGAGCCGCTGTGGTTGGGGTCGGTGAAGTCCAACATCGGGCACACGCAGGCGGCGGCGGGCGTCGCCGGTGTGATCAAGATGGTGATGGCGATGCGGCACGGGCAGCTGCCGCGAACCCTGCACGTGGACGCGCCGACCTCGCACGTCGACTGGTCGGCGGGCCGGGTCGCGCTGTTGACCGAAACCCGGCCGTGGCCGGAGACCGGGCGGCCCCGCCGGGCCGGCGTGTCGGCGTTCGGCATCAGCGGGACCAATGCGCACGTGGTGATCGAGGCGGCCGATGCAGAGCCGGTCGGGGCTGCGGCGAGGTCCGCGGGCGGCGTGGTGCCGTGGGTGCTGTCGGCGAAGTCGGACGCGGCGCTGCGCGAACAGGCCCGTCGGCTGGGCGCGTTCCTGGCCGAGCAGCCGGGAGTCGGCGCGGTGGCGGTGGGCCGGGCGTTGGCGGGGCGGTCGCGTTTCGAGCACCGTGCGGTGGTGCGCGGTGCGGAGGCGCTGGACGCCTTGGCCGAGGGCGGCACGGCGCCGGGTCTGGTGACGGGGGTCGTCCGTCCGCCGAGCCGGTCGGTGTTCGTGTTTCCGGGGCAGGGTGCGCAGTGGGTCGGTATGGGTGGCGAGTTGTACGGCTCGGAGCCGGTGTTCCGGGCGGCGATCGACGCGTGTGGGGCGGCGTTGGCGCCGTACACCGATTGGTCGTTGACCGAAGTGCTGTCCGGCGGTGGGTCGTTGGAGCGGGTGGATGTGGTGCAGCCCGCGCTGTTCGCGGTGATGGTGGCGCTCGCCGAACTGTGGCGCGCGCACGGCGTCGAGCCGGACGCCGTCGTCGGGCATTCGCAGGGGGAGATCGCGGCGGCGTACGTGGCGGGTGCGTTGTCGTTGGAGGACGCGGCCAAGGTGGTGGCGCTGCGCAGCAGGGCCCTGGTCGCCCTGGCCGACCAGGGCGGGATGGTCTCGGTCGGCCTCAGGCACGAGCGGGCCGCCGAGTTGGTGGCCCGCTGGGACGGTCGGCTGACGGTGGCGGTGGTCAACTCGGCCGACAGCGTGGTGGTGTCGGGTGATCTGGACGCGCTGGACGACCTGCTGGCGGCCTGCGAGGCCGACGGCATCCGCGCCCGCCGCCTCCCGGTCAACTACGCCGCGCACTCGGCGCAGGTCGAGGCCCTCCGCGAGCAGCTGCTCACCGCCCTGGCCGACATCACACCGCGTCAGACCACCGTCCCGTTCTACTCCACCGTCACCGGCGAGCCGATCGACAGCGCCACCCTCGACGCCGCCTACTGGTACCGCAACCTGCGCGAACCCGTACGCTTCGACCTCGCCACCCGGCTGCTGCTCGACCACGGCCACTCCGTCTTCGTCGAGGTCAGCCCGCACCCGGTCCTGGTCGCCGCCGTCGAGGAGACCGGCCACCGGCACGGCTCCGACCTCCTGGTCACCGGCACGCTCCGGCGCGACCAGGACGACTTCCTCGCCGCGCTCGGCCGCCTGCACGTCCACGGCGTCCCGGTCGACTGGCGGTTCCCGGACGACACCGAGCCCGTCCACCTGCCGACGTACCCCTTCCAGCGCGAGCCGTACTGGCTGCGGCCCGTCCCGACGGCGTCGGGCGACCACCCGCTGCTCGGCACGTTCGTGGAACTGCCCGACGGCGCGGTGCTCAGCGGACGGATCTCGCTCACCACCCACCCGTGGCTGGCCGACCACGCCGTGCGGGGCGCCGTCCTCCTGCCCGGCACCGCGTTCGCGGAGCTGGCCGTCCACGCGGCCGGCCGGCTCGGCCGGGCGGTCGAGGAGCTGGTGCTCGAAACGCCGCTCGTCCTCGACGACACGCCGGTGCACCTCCAGGTCGTCGTGGGCCCCGAGGAGGACGGCCGCCACCCGCTCACGGTGTACTCGCACGACGGTGACGCGTGGGTGCGGCACGCCACCGGGACGTTGGGCGAGGCCCCGGCGCTGAACGCCTGGGACTGGCCGTCGGCCGGTGAACCCCTCGACGTCGACGGGCTCTACGACGCGCTGGCCGCGCTCGGCTACGAGTACGGGCCGGCGTTCCAGGGCGTCATGTCGGCCCGGCGGGTCGGCGACACCGTCTACGCCGAGGTGGAGCTTCCCGCCGAGGAACCGTTCGCCCTGCACCCCGCGCTGCTCGACGCCGCCCTGCACCCCATGGCGTTCCTCACCGACCGCACCGGCCTGCCGTTCGCGTTCACCGGAGTGGCGATCCGGCCCGCCGGCCGCGGGCCGCTGCGGGTGCGCCTGTCCGCCACCGGGCCGGACACCTACACCGTGGCCGTGGCCGAGCCGGACGGCACCCCGGTCGCCGTCATCACCTCGCTGACCGTCCGGGACACCGCCGCCGTCCCGGACAGCCTGTATGCACTCGACTGGGTCCCCGTCGAACCGGCGTCGACGGTCGGCGACCCCGCGGGCCTGGTCGTTCACGAGGTGCCCGGGCCGGAACCCGAGGCGGACCCCGTCGAGGCGGCGTACGCGAGTGCGCGGAGCGTGCTCGCCGTGATCCGGGACCACCTGGCGGGCGAGCGGACCCGGCTGGCGGTCGTCACCCGCAACGCCGTCGCCGCCGCGCCCGGTGACGTGGTCGGCCTCCACCACGCGATGGTCTGGGGCCTGCTCCGCAGCGCGCGGGCCGAGCACCCCGACCGGTTCGTCCTGGTCGACGCCGACCCGACCTGGGACCCCGCGTTGATCGCCGGCACGGACGAACCGGAACTGGCGGTCCGGCAAGGGACGTTGCGCGTCCCCCGGCTGGTCCGGGTCGGCGCGAGCCTCACCCCGCCGGACGGGGCCTGGCGGCTGGAGGACACGGGCACCGGCAGCATCGACGGCCTGGCACTGGTGCCCCGCCCGGAGCTCACGGAGCCGCTCGGGCCCGGGCAGGTCCGGATCGCCGTACGCGCGGCCGGGCTCAACTTCCGGGACGTGCTGATCGCCCTCGGCGTCTACCCCGGCGCGGCCCTGATGGGCGGTGAGGGCGCGGGCGTCGTCCTCGAAACCGGCCCGGACAGCCCGTTCCGGCCCGGAGAGCGCGTCATGGGCCTGGTCCCCGGCGCGTTTGGCCCGGTCGCCGTCGCCGACCAGCGGCTGCTGGTCCGGATGCCCGACGACTGGTCGTTCGCCAGGGCCGCGTCGGTGCCCGTGGTGTTCCTGACCGCCTGGTACGGCCTGCGTGACCTGGGCGCGCTGGCGGCCGGTCACCGGGTGCTGATCCACGCCGGTACGGGTGGCGTCGGCATGGCGGCGATCCAACTGGCCCGGCGGCTCGGCGCGGAGGTGTTCGCCACCGCGAGCCCGGGCAAGTGGGACACCCTGCGCGCGCTGGGGCTGGACGAGGACCACATCGCCTCCTCGCGCACCCTGGAGTTCGAGCAGAAGTTCCCGCGGATGGACGTCGTCCTGGACTCGCTGTCCGGCGAGTTCGTCGACGCCTCGCTGCGGCTGCTCGTGCCCGGCGGCCGGTTCGTGGAGATGGGCAAGACCGACATCCGCGACGCGGCCGACCATCCCGACCTCGTCTACCGGGCGTTCGACATCGCCGACGCGGGGCCGGAACGGCTCGGCGAGATCCTGAACGCCGTCGTACGGGCCTTCACGGACGGCGGGTTCGTGCCGCTGCCGCTGGACGTGCGCGGGGTCCGGGACGCGGTCGACGTGTTCCGGTTCATGAGCCGGGCCGCGCACGTGGGGAAGATCGTTCTGACTGTTCCGGTGGGTTTCGATCCGGTTGGGACGGTGTTGGTCACCGGTGGTACGGGGACGCTGGGTGGCTTGGTGGCGCGGCATCTGGTGGTGGAGCGGGGTGTGCGGCACGTGCTGTTGGTGAGCCGTGGTGGTGGCGGGGCGGCGGTGCGGGAGGAGTTGGCCGGGCTGGGTGCGGAGGTGACGGTCGCGGCGTGTGATGTGGCGGACCGGGACGCGTTGGCGGCCGTGCTCGACTCGATCCCGGCCGCGCATCCGCTGACGGCGGTCGTGCACGCGGCCGGTGTGCTCGACGACGCGGTGGTGGAGTCGCTGACCCCGGAGCGTCTCGCCGCGGTCTGGGAGCCCAAGGCGCGGGGGGCGTGGAACCTGCACGAGCTCACCCGGGGGGCGGACCTGACGGCGTTCGTCCTGTTCTCCTCGGCGGCCGGCACGCTCGGCAGCCCCGGACAGGCCAACTACGCCGCAGCCAACACCTTCCTCGACGCGCTCGCCCTGCACCGGCGCGCCCTCGGCCTGCCGGCGACCTCGCTGGCCTGGGGCTACTGGGCCGAGGCCAGTGGCATGACCGGGCACCTGACCGAGGCCGACCAGGACCGGATGGCCCGAGCCGGGGTCGTGCCGCTGGCCACCGACCACGCCCTGTCGCTGTTCGACGCGGCCCTGGCCGTGGACCGGGCCGCGCTGGTGCCGGTACGCCTCGACCTGTCCGTGATGGCGGGCGCCCCGGCGACCCCGGCGGCCCTCAAGGGCCTCGTCTCCCGCAAGGCGGCCCGGCGCCCGGCCCGGCGCGGCGCGATCGCCGAACGCCTGCGGACACTGCCGGAGGCCGAACGGCTGAGAGCCGCACTCGACCTGGTCACCGCCCACACCGCCGCCGTGCTCGGCCACCGCGAACCGGGGTCCGGATGGGACCGGCAGCCGTTCAAGGACCTCGGCTTCGACTCCCTGACCTCCGTCGAACTGCGCAACCGCCTCAACACCGCCACCGGCCTGCGCCTGCCGGCCACCGTCACCTTCGACCACCCCACCCCGCAGCAACTCGCCGGGCACCTGCTGACCGAGATCCTCGGCGGGGCCGTGGCGACGGTGGTGCCGGTCGTGGTGCCGGTGTCGGAGGACCCGGTGGTGATCGTGGGCATGGGATGCCGGTTGCCCGGTGGGGTGGGGTCGCCGGAGGAGCTGTGGTCCCTGGTGTCGGACGGGGTGGACGCGATCGGGGGGTTCCCGTCGGATCGCGGATGGGACGTGGACCGTCTCTACGATCCGGCCGGCGGCCCCGGGACGTCGTACACCCGGTCGGGCGGGTTCCTCGCGGACGCGGCGGGCTTCGACGCCGATTTCTTCGGCATCTCGCCGCGTGAGGCGCTGGCGATGGACCCGCAGCAGCGGGTGCTGCTGGAGACCGCGTGGGAGACCTTCGAGGACGCGGGCATCGACCCGACGTCGCTGCGGGGCAGCCGGACGGGAGTCTTCACCGGCATCTGGTCCTCCGGCTACGGCGACCAGGCACCCGCCGACGCCGAGGGCTACCTCGGTACGGGCGCCGCGACCAGCGTGACCTCCGGCCGGATCGCCTACCTGCTGGGGCTGGAGGGCGCGGCGGTCTCGCTGGACACCGCCTGCTCGTCCTCGCTGGTGGCCCTGCACCTCGCGGCCCAGGCGCTGCGCTCGGGGGAGTGCTCGCTGGCCCTGGCCGGCGGCGTGACCGTGATGGCGACCCCGCTGGGGTTCACCGAGTTCTCGCGCCAGCGCGGCCTGGCCCCCGACGGCCGGGTGAAGGCGTTCGCCGAGGCGGCCGACGGTACGGCGTGGGCCGAGGGCTCGGGGCTGGTGCTGCTGGAGCGGTTGTCGGACGCCCGGCGCAACGGGCACCGGGTGCTGGCGGTGGTGCGGGGCACGGCGGTCAACCAGGACGGCACCTCCAACGGCCTCGGGGCACCGAACGGTCCGTCGCAGGAGCGGGTGATCCTCCAGGCCCTCGCCAACGCGGGGTTGGAAGCGTCCGAGGTGGACGCGGTGGAGGCGCACGGCACGGGGACGACGCTCGGCGACCCGATCGAGGCGCAGGCGCTGTTGGCGACCTACGGTCAGCGGCGGGCGGAACCGTTGTGGCTGGGGTCGGTGAAGTCCAACATCGGCCACACCCAGGCGGCGGCCGGTGTGGCGGGTGTGATCAAGATGGTGATGGCGATGCGGCACGCCGAACTGCCGCCGACGCTGCACGTCGACGCGCCGACCTCGCACGTCGACTGGGAGTCCGGAAACATCCGGCTGCTCACCGAGGCCCGTCCCTGGCCCGACAGCGGCCACCCGCGCCGCGCGGGCATCTCGGCGTTCGGCATCAGCGGTACGAACGCGCACGTGGTGATCGAGGCGGCCGATGCAGAGCCGGTCGGGGCTGCGGCAGGGCCCACGGACGGGGTGGTGCCGTGGGTGCTGTCGGCGAAGTCGGACGCGGCGCTGCGCGAACAGGCCCGCCGACTGGGCGCGTTCGTCGCCGCGCACCCCGAGGTGAGTCCGGCGGCGGTCGGGGGCGCGCTGGCGGCCCGGACGGTGTTCGAGCACCGGGCGGTGGTGGACGGCGCGGAAGCGTTGAAGGCGCTGGTGGACGGTCGGTCGGTGCCGGGTCTGGTGACCGGCGTGGCTGGTGCGTCGGGTCGGTCGGTGTTCGTGTTTCCGGGGCAGGGCGCGCAGTGGGTCGGTATGGGTGGGGAGTTGTACGGCTCGGAGCCGGTGTTCCGGGCGGCGATCGACGCGTGTGAGGCGGCGTTGGCGCCGTACACGGACTGGTCGTTGACCGAAGTGCTGTCCGGCGGTGGGGCGTTGGAGCGGGTGGATGTGGTGCAGCCCGCGCTGTTCGCGGTGATGGTGGCGCTCGCCGAACTGTGGCGGGCGCACGGTGTGGAGCCGGACGCTGTCGTCGGGCATTCGCAGGGCGAGATCGCCGCAGCGTATGTGGCGGGTGCACTGTCCCTGGCGGACGCCGCGAAGGTGGTGGCGCTGCGCAGCAGGGCGCTGGTCGCGCTGGCGGACCAGGGCGGGATGGTGTCGGTCGGCCTCGGGCACGGGCAGGCCGCCGAGTTCGCGGCCCGCTGGGACAACCGGATCACCGTCGCGGTGGTCAACGCCCCCGGCTCGGTCGTCGTCTCGGGTGACCTGGACGCGCTGGAGGAGCTGCTGACGGTCTGCGAGGCCGACGGCATCCGCGCCCGCCGCCTCCCGGTCAACTACGCCGCGCACTCGGCGCAGGTCGAGGCGGTCCGCGAGCAGTTGCTCACCGACCTGGCCGACATCACGCCGCGTCAGGCGGCCGTCCCGTTCTATTCCACGGTGACCGGCGAGCCGATCGACAGCGCCACCCTCGACGCCGCCTACTGGTACCGCAACCTCCGCGAACCCGTGCTGTTCGACCGGACGACCCGTGCGCTGCTCGACCACGGCCACACCGTCTTCGCCGAGGTCAGCCCGCACCCGGTGCTCACGCCCGCGCTGGCGGAGCATGAGACGGGTGTGGTGACCGGGACGCTGCGCCGTGACCACGGCACCCCGGCCGAGTTCCTGGCCGCCGCGGCCCGGCTGTTCGTCGCGGGCGTGCCGGTGCGGTGGCCGTCCCCGGGAGGGGAGCCGGTGGCGCTGCCCACCTACCCCTTCCAGCGGACGCGGTTCTGGCTCACCGGCGGTGCGGGAGACGTGTCCGCGGCCGGGCTCGACCGGGTGGACCACCCGCTGCTCGGTGCCGCCGTCGAGGTGGGCGGGCAGCGGGTCCTGACGGGCCGGCTCTCCCTGGCCACCCACCCCTGGCTCGCGGACCACTCCGTGCTCGGGACGGTGCTGCTGCCCGCGGCGGCGTTCGTGGAACTGGTGGTGCACGCGGCCGGGGCGGCAGTGGAGGAACTGGTCCTGGAGGCGCCGCTGGTGCTGCCCGCCGACGGCGCGGTGGACGTGCAGGTCGTCGTGGGCGAGCCGGACGGGACCGGCCGCCGGACGGTCGACGTCCGGTCCCGTACGGACGGTTGGGTACGCAACGCCACCGGCACGGTGAGCGGCAAACCCGTGGTCGGACAGCAGCTGACGCAGTGGCCGCCGGCCGGCGCGGAACCGGTCGCCGGGCTCTACGACACGCTCGCCGCGGCGGGCTACGAGTACGGGTCGGCCTTCCAGGGCGTGCAGGCGGTGTGGCGCCGTGGTGACGAGGTGTTCGCCGAGGTCGCCGTCCCGGACGCGGCCCGGTTCTCCGTCCACCCGGCCCTGCTGGACGCAGCCCTGCAACCGTTGGCGCTGCTGGCCGGCCCGGAGGGCGACGTGCGGCTGCCGTTCTCGCTGGGCGGGGTCGCGGTCCACCGCACCGGGGTGACCTCCGCGCGCGTGCGGCTGACGGCGGTGCGCCCCGGCACGTACGCCGTCCACCTGGCGGACCGCTCCGGCGAGCCCGTGGCGACCGTCGAGGCGCTGACCACCCGTCCGGTGGCCGAACGCGGTCCGCTGTACGCCCTCGAATGGATTCCGCTGCCCCCCGCCGAGGGCGTGCTCGGCGACGCCGTCGTCTCGCCCGGTTCGGTCGCCGAGGCGCTGACGGCCGTCCAGGACTTCCTGACCGGGCCCGGCGAACGGCTCGTGGTGCGTACGCGGGGCGCGGTCGCCGTCGTTCCCGGTGACGCGGTGAGCGATCCGGAAGCCTCGGCGGTCTGGGGCCTGGTCCGGTCCGCGCAGTCCGAGCACCCCGGCCGGTTCGTGCTCGTGGACGCCGACGAGCTGCCCGACGGGGTGTCCGTCGGCGAGGAGGACCAGCTGGCGGTGCGCGGGGGAGCCGTCTACGTGCCCCGGCTCGTGCGTTCCGCACCGCAGGAGGCGTTCGACGGACGGCTGACGCAGACGGGCACGGGCAGCCTGGACGACCTCGCCTTCCTGCCGTACGAGCAGGCCCCGCTCGGCCCCCGGGAGGTGCGGGTCGCCGTGCGGGCGGCCGGCCTGAACTTCCGCGACGTGCTGATCGCCCTGGGCGTCTACCCGGGCCCGGCGCTGCTCGGCAGCGAGGGCGCGGGCGTCGTCACCGAGGTCGGCACCGAGGTCGCCGGGCTGCGGCCGGGCGACCGGGTCGCCGGGCTGCTGCCCGGCGCGTTCGGCCCTGTGGCCGTCGCCGACCACAGGGCGCTGGTGCGCATTCCCGACGAGTGGACGTTCACCCGGGCCGCCAGTATGCCGATCGCCTTCATGACCGCCTGGTACGGGCTGTTCGACCTCGGTGAACTGCGCCCCGGCGAGCGGGTGCTGATCCACTCGGGCGCGGGCGGTGTGGGCACGGCGGCGATCCAGCTGGCCCGGCGGCTCGGCGCGGAGGTGTTCGCCACGGCGAGCCCCGCCAAGTGGGACGCCCTGCGCGCGCTGGGGCTGGACGAGGACCACATCGCCTCCTCCCGGACCCTGGAGTTCGCCGACCGGTTCGGGCCCTTCGACGTGGTGCTGAACTCGCTGTCCGGCGAGTTCCTGGACGCCTCGCTGCGGCTGCTCGGGCCCGGCGGGCGGTTCGTGGAGATGGGCAAGGCCGACGTCCGGCCCGGCGTGCTGGACTTCGACCTGGCCGACGCGGGACCGGAGCGGCTCGGGGAGATCCTGGCCGAAGCCGTCCGGCTGCTCGGCGCGGGCGAGCTGCGCCTGCCGCCGCTCACCACCTGGGACGTCCGCCGTGCGCGGGACGCCTTCCGGTTCATGAGCCGGGCCGCGCACGTGGGGAAGATCGTCCTGACTGTTCCGGTGGGTTTCGATCCGGTTGGGACGGTGTTGGTCACCGGTGGTACGGGGACGCTGGGTGGTTTGGTGGCGCGGCATCTGGTGGTGGAGCGGGGTGTGCGGCACGTGCTGTTGGTGAGCCGTGGTGGTGGCGGGGCGGCGTTGCGGGAGGAGTTGGCCGGGCTGGGTGCGGAGGTGACGGTCGCGGCGTGTGATGTGGCGGACCGGGACGCGTTGGCGGCCGTGCTGGACTCGATCCCGGCCGCGCATCCGCTGACGGCGGTCGTGCACGCGGCCGGTGTGCTCGACGACGGTGTCGTCGAATCCCTGACGCCCGAGCGGCTGGCGGCGGTCTGGGAGCCCAAGGCGCGGGGGGCGTGGAACCTGCACGAGCTCACCCGGGGGGCGGACCTGACGGCGTTCGTCCTGTTCTCCTCGGCGGCCGGCACGCTCGGCGCGGCGGGGCAGGCGAACTACGCGGCGGCGAACGCCTATCTCGACGGCCTGGCCGCCTACCGGCGCGCCCTGGGGCTGCCGGGCGTGTCGCTGGCCTGGGGACAGTGGGCCGAGGCCAGCGGGCTGACCGGGCGGATGTCCGAGGCCGACGCTGAACGCCTGGCCCGCGCGGGGGTGCTGCCGATGGCGACCGACTACGGGCTCGGACTGTTCGACGGCGGCCTGGACACCGCGGAAGCGGTGGTGGTCGCGGCCCGGTTCAAGGCGTCCGCACTGGGCGACCGGCCGGTGCTGCGCGCGCTGGCACGCGCCCGCAAACCGGTGCGGACCACCGGACCGGCGGGCGAGCTCGGATCGCTCCCCGAGGCCCGGCAGCGCGAGATCCTGCTCGACCTGGTCAGCACCCACGCCTCGGCGGTGCTGGGCCGCAACGACGCCGTCGGCGCCGACCTGGCTTTCAAGGACCTGGGCTTCGACTCGCTGACCGCGGTGGAGCTGCGCAACCGGCTGTCCGCGGCGGTCGGTACTCGGCTGTCGGCGACGATGGTCTTCGACCACCCGACCCCGGCCCGGTTGGCCGAGCACCTGCGCGAGGTGGTCCTCGGCAGGGAGCGTCGGGCGCTGCCCGTCGTGCCGGTCGGGGCCGTGGTGTCGGGTGATCCGGTGGTGGTGGTCGGGCTGGGGGCGCGGTACCCGGGTGGGGTGGGCTCGGCGCAGGAGCTGTGGTCCCTGGTGGCGGACGGGGCGGACGCGATCGGGGGGTTCCCGTCGGATCGTGGCTGGGATGTGGGTCGTCTCTACGATCCGGCGGGCGGCCCGGGGAGGTCCTACACGCGCTCGGGCGGGTTCCTTGCGGACGCAGGCGGCTTCGATGCCGGGTTCTTCGGTATTTCGCCGCGTGAGGCGTTGGCGATGGATCCGCAGCAGCGGGTGCTGCTGGAGACGGTGTGGGAGACGTTCGAGGACGCGGGGATCGATCCGACGTCGTTGCGGGGCAGCCGGACGGGCGTGTTCACCGGCATCTGGGCGTCGGGCTACGCGGGCGGAGTGGACCAGATCTCCCGCGACGCGGACGGCTACGTGGCCACCGGCACGGCGACGAGTGTGACCTCGGGGCGGGTGTCGTACCTGCTGGGGCTGGAGGGTCCGGCGGTCTCGGTGGACACGGCGTGCTCGTCCTCGCTGGTGGCGATCCACCTGGCAGCCCAGGCGCTGCGGGCGGGGGAGTGCTCGCTGGCGCTGGCGGGCGGGGTGACGGTGATGGCGACACCCGCCGCCTTCATCGACTTCTCCCGGCAGCGGGGGCTCGCGGTCGACGGCCGGGTGAAGGCGTTCGCCGAGGCGGCCGACGGCACGGCCTGGGGTGAGGGCGTCGGCCTGGTGCTGCTGGAGCGGCTTTCCGATGCCCGGCGCAACGGGCACCGGGTGCTGGCGGTGGTGCGGGGTTCGGCGGTCAACCAGGACGGTGCGTCCAACGGCCTGACCGCGCCGAACGGCCCCTCCCAGGAACGCGTCATCCAACAGGCCCTGGCCAATGCGGGGTTGGCGCCGTCCGAGGTGGACGCGGTGGAAGCCCATGGCACCGGGACGACGCTCGGTGACCCGATCGAGGCGCAGGCGTTGTTGGCGACGTACGGTCAGGACCGTTCCGAGCCGCTGTGGTTGGGGTCGGTGAAGTCCAACATCGGCCATACGCAAGCCGCTGCGGGCGTCGCCGGTGTGATCAAGATGGTGATGGCGATGCGGCACGGGCAGTTGCCGCGGACGCTGCATGTCGATGAGCCGAGTTCGCACGTGGACTGGTCGGCGGGCCGGGTCGCGCTGCTGACCGAGGCCCGGCCGTGGCCGGAGACCGGGCGGCCCCGCCGGGCCGGTGTGTCGGCGTTCGGCATCAGCGGCACCAACGCCCACCTGATCCTGGAGGCTCCGGAGCCGCCCGCCGACGATCCCGCGCCCGCGGCCGTCGGGCCGGTGCCGTGGCTGCTGTCGGCCAAGTCCGAACAGGCGCTCCGGGCCCAGGCCCGCAGGCTCCAGGCGTACGCGGCCGAGGCCCCTGACGCGGACGGAATCGGTGCCGCGCTCGCCGCGCGGGCCCGGTTCGCCCACCGCGCCGTGGTGACCGGACCGGAGGCCCTGGCGGCCCTGGTCCGCGGGGAGGCGCATTCCGGGCTGGTGACCGGCGAGGTCCGCGACTCGGGGAAGTCCGCGTTCGTGTTCTCCGGTCAGGGTGGTCAGTGGGCGGGGATGGGGCGGGGCCTGTACGAGGTGTTCCCGGTGTTCGCGCGGGTGTTGGACGAGGTCTGTGGGCTGCTCGGGTTGCCGGTGGAGGTGCTGTTCCAGGACGCCAAGGGGGTGTTGGGGCAGACGCGGTTCACCCAGGCCGGGGTGTTCGCGTTGGAGGTGGCGCTGTTCCGGTTGGTGGAGTGGTTGGGGGTGCGGCCGGACTTCGTGGTGGGGCATTCGGTGGGTGAGGTGGCGGCGGCGCACGTGGCGGGGGTGTTCTCCCTGGAGGACGCCGCGCGGTTGGTGGGCGCGCGGGGCCGGTTGATGCAGGAGCTGCCCGGTGGTGGGGCGATGGTGTCGCTCCAGGCGTCGGTTCAGGAGGTGGTGGGTTCGCTGGTGCCGGGTGTGGAGGTGGCGGCGGTGAACGCGGTGGACGCGGTGGTGGTGTCGGGTGACGAGGCGGCGGTGTTGGCGGTTGCCGAGGTGTGGCGTGGTCGTGGGCGTCGGGTGCGGCGGTTGGAGGTCAGTCACGCGTTCCACTCGGCGCGGATGGACCCGGTGCTGGATGAACTCGCCGATTGTGCAAAGGGGTTGTCGTTCGGCGAGCCGGTGATCCCGGTGGTCTCCACGGTGGCCGGACAGCCGGTGGAGATGGGGGAGCCGGGGTACTGGGTGCGGCAGGTGCGGGAGCCGGTGCGATTCGCGGATGCGATGGAGTGGCTGACGGGCCAGGGCGTCACGGGGTTCGTGGAGGTGGGCCCGCACCCGTCGCTGGTGCCGAACGGTTTGATGCGCCGTCAGGGTGACTCCTTCGAGCGGTTGTTCGCGGCCCTGGGGCGGTTGTGGGCCGACGGCGCGGCGGACTGGACTCCGCCGGCCGGGAAGCCGGGCGCGCGGCTGCCCTCGTACGCCTTCCAGCACCAGCACTACTGGCTCCAGCCCACCACCTTGTCGGAGGGCCCCGACACGCCCGACCACCCGTTGCTGCGGTCCCTGGTGAAGCTCCCCGACGGGCAGGGCGTGGTGCTGACCGGGAAGCTCTCCGGGTCCGCCCACCCGTGGCTCACCGAACACGTCATCGCGGGCTCGCCCCTGCTGCCCGGGATGGCGTTCGTGGACCTGGCCGTTCACGCCGGTGAGCACACGGCCAGTCCCGTCCTGTCCGAACTGGTCCTGGAGGCGCCGCTCGTGCTGTCCGAGCACGACGGGGTGCACGTGCAGGTCACCGTCGGCGCGCCCGACGACACCGGACGCCGACCCGTCGCCGTCCACTCCCGCACCTCCGCCGAGCCCGACGAGTGGACCCGCCACGCGACCGGCGTGCTCAGCCCGCCGGTGGACCGGGCCGACCGGACGGAGGTGCCCGGCCTGGAGGCCGGCGGGGGTGTGCCGATCGACCTCGGTTCGTTCTACGACCGGCTGGCCGAGGCGGGTTACGACTACGGGCCGACTTTCCGGGGGCTCACCGCCATCCGGCGCCACGGGGAGGATCTGCATGCGGAGGTGGGCTTCCCGGCGGAGCTCGGGCAGCTCACCGGCTACCGCGTCCACCCCGCGCTCCTGGACGCCGCCATCCAGCCGCTGACCCTGCTCGCGAGCCTTGCGGCCGGGGACGGTGGCGAAAGCTCGGCGCGGATGCCTTTCTCGTTCTCCGGTGTGTCGGTGACCGGGTCGGCCGCGACGGTCCGTGTGGTGCTGCACCCGACCGGGCCGGATGCCTACGCGGTGCGGATCACCGACACCGCCGGGGTACCGGTCGCGAGTATCGACGAGATCGTCCTGCGGCCCGTCGAAGCGGCGGGGCGCGGGGCCGGGCGCCGGCCGAACACGCTGTTCGCCGTCGACTGGACCCCGCTGGCGGCACCGGACGGACCAGGCATCGAGACGGTCCTCCACGAGGTCGCGGGCGAGGGCGGGCCGGTCGCCGCCGCCCACGCGGTGACCCGTGAACTGCTGGGCACGGTACGGGAGTTCCTGGCCACTGACACGCCGGCCCGGCTGGTGGTTCTCACCGGTGACGACCTGGCCTCGGCCGCCGCCCGCGGTTTCCTGCGCAGCGCGCAGCACGAGGACCCCGGGCGGATCCTGACCGTCGGGCACGACGGCACGGCCGCGTCCCGACGGGCGGTCCCCGCCGCGGTGCGCGCCGCCGTGAGCGAGGGCGAGTCCGAGATCCGGCTGTGCGACGGCACTGCTCTGGTGCCGAGGTTGGTGAGGGCCGCCCCGACCGGGTCGGCCGTTCCGGTGGCCCCGGTTGGGTTTCTGGGTGGTGTGCCGTTGGGCGGTGCGGTGCTGATCACCGGTGGTACCGGCACTCTGGGTGTGCTGGTCGCCCGGCATCTGGTGGCCCGGTATGGGGTTCGGCGTGTGGTGCTGGCCGGTCGGCGTGGGGTCGAGCCGCCCGGGCTCCGTGAGGAGTTGGGCGAGGCTTTGGCCGTGGTGGCCTGTGACGTGGGTGACCGGGAGGCGGTGCGGGATCTCGTCGCCTCGATCCCGGACCTGCGGGTCGTCGTGCACGCTGCGGGGGTCGTCGACGACGCCCTGGTGGGGTCGATGACGCCGGAGCAGGTCGATGCGGTGCTGCGCGCGAAGGCCGATGGCGCGTGGTACCTGCACGAGGCCACCGAGCATCTGGACCTGCGGGCGTTCGTGCTGTTCTCCTCGGCGTCGGGGGTGTTCGGCGCTCCCGGGCAGGCCAACTACGCCGCCGCGAACGCGTTCCTCGACGGGCTCGCCGAGCACCGGCACGCGCGCGGCCTGCCGGTCACCTCGCTGGCCTGGGGTCAGTGGGCCGAGTCCAGTGGTATCACCGGGAGCCTGACCGAGGCGGACCACCGCCGGCTGGCGGGGGCCGGGATGCTGCCGCTGGCCACCGGGCAGGCCCTCGACCTGTTCGACGCGGCCCTGGCCGGCGAGAGCCCGGCGCTGGTGCCGGTCCGTCTCGATCTCGCGGCGATCGACACCCCGCCCGCGCTGCTGCGTACGCTCGTCCGGCCCGGGCGTGCGCCGGCCCCGACCCGCGGCCCGGGCGGGCTGCGGGCCGGGCTCGAAGCCCTGCCCGAGCCCGAGCAGCGGGCCCTGCTGCTCGATCTGGTCGTCCGGCACAGCGCGAGCGTCCTCGGGATGGCCCCCGGCGGGATCGACGACCCGCGTCGGCTGTTCCGCGATCACGGTGTCGACTCGCTGACCGCCATCGAGTTGCGCAACCGGCTCAACGCGGCCACCGGGCTCCAGCTCCCGGCGACCTTGGTCTTCGACTTCCCGACGCCCGAACAGCTCGTCAACCACCTGTACGGGCAGCTGTGCTCGCCGGAGAACCGGGCCGCGGGGCCGATGGAGCGCCTGCTGCGCAAGGCCGTCGAGGTGGGCCGGGTGCAGGACGGCCTCGACCTGCTGGCCACGGCGTCCCGGCTGGGCGAGGCCACCGGCGCGCCCGAGGTCGAGGCGGTCGCCCTCGCGGCCGGCTTCCTCCAGCCGTCGCTGGTGTGCCTGCCGTCCGCGCTGGCGTCCGGCGGCGTCGAGGAGTACCGGCGGTTCGGTGCGGCGCTGGAGGCCGCCCGTGACGTCACGGCGCTCACCCTGCCGGGTTTCGCCGGCGGTCCGCTGCCCGCGGACGCCGGCGTCCTGGTCGGGGCACTGGCCGATGCCGCGTCGGCGGTCGCCGGGCCGGTGCTGGTCGGCCGTTCGGTGGGGGCGTGGCTGGCGCTGGCGGTCGCCGGGGAGTTGGAGCGGCGGGGGGCCCGGCCCGGCGCCGTGGTCCTCATCGACGGCTATGTCGACGGCTGCGTCGGCGGCTGTTCCGACGGCCTGGCGGGCGTGCTGACCGGGATGCTGGAGGCCGGGCACCAGGTCCAGCCGGTCGACGACGAGCGGCTGGTGGCCATGGGCCGCTACCTCGATCTGGCCGTCGCTCCGCAGCCCGTTACCGCGCCGGTGCTGCTGGTGGGTACCGGGAACCGTGCGTGGCCCCGGTTGTCCACCACCGCCCAGGACGTGCTCACCGTCCCGGGCGACCACTTCACCGTCATGGAGGAGCACTCCGCGGCCACGGCGCTGGCGATCAGCACCTGGCTGCTCGACTTCACCGGCTACGGCGCCGGGTTGTCCGAACTCAGGGGAAAGGACCACGCATGATCTGGGACAACGTGTACATCGGCGGTACGGGGCGGTACCTGCCGCCCCGTACGCCCGCCCCGCAGGCCGTGCCGGACACCGAGACCATGCGGCGGCTGCTCGCGCTGTCGGACTTCGTGTCGTTCACCAGTTCCGAGGACGTCACCGAGCACGCGATGGCCGTGCACGCGGCGATCGGGGCGCTGCGCGAGTCCGGTCTGACCGGCGCGGACATCTCCATGGCCGCCTACGCGCAGATGGACCACCAGGACCACATGGCGTCCTCCTGCCACCTGCAGCGCGTCCTGGGCCTCGGTCACGCCCTGGTCTACGAGGTCGAGGCGACGAGCAACGGCGGCTCGGCCGCGCTGCAGTCGGCCGCCGCGCACCTGGTGGCCGATCCGGCCGCGACCGCGACCCTGGTCACGGCCACGGCCCGGTTCCTGCCGCCGCGGTGGGAGCGCTGGCAGCCCAGCATCGGGATCTTCCTGGCCGACGGCGCGGTCGCGGCCGTGCTCAACCGGGAGGGCGGCCGGGCGCGGCTGGTGGCGACGGCCAACAGTTCCGCGACCCAGATGGAGGTCCTCGCGACCCCGACGATCCCGGACCCGGCGGGCCACCGCAACCGTACGCCGATCGAGGTCACCGGCCTGGCGCCGTACCTGACGCTGATGAGCGGGGCGCTGGTCGGTGCGGTCGAGCAGGCGGCCAAGGAGGGCGGTGTCGCCGTCGGCGACATCACCAGGTTCGTCGTGACCGGCCTGGGCCTGGCGCAGTTGGAGGTCGTCGTGCTGGAGCCGCTCGGTATCGACCTGGGCCGCACCACCTGGCCGATGCTGCGCGAACTCGGCCACGTCGGGCCGTGCGACCAACTGCTGGGCATCGACCACCTGCTGCACGACGAGAGCCTGAAGCCGGGCGACACGATCATGTCGATCGGCCTCGGCATGGGCTCGCGGTTCACCGCGGCCCTGCTGGAGGTCACCGAGCCGCCCACGCCCCGTACCGCCACCGCCGTCTCCGCTTCCGCCGAGTCGGTGCGTGTGCAGGCCCCGCCGGCCGGCGCGTACGTCATCGACGCCTTGGGGCGTGACATCTTCGGTGAGGCCGCCGCCCTGCGCGGGCGGGGCCCGGCCACCCGCGTCGAGCTGCCCGGCGGCGTGCCGGCCTGGGCCGTCACCGGGCACGACCTGGCGAAGAAGCTGCTGCTGGACCCGAAGGTGTCGAAGGATCCGAACAAGCACTGGCCGATGTGGCGCGAGGGCGACGTCCCGCCGGACTGGCCGCTGATCATGTGGGTCGCGATGCAGAACATGTTCACCGCCTACGGGGCCGACCACACCCGGCTGCGCAGCCTGGTGGCCAAGGCGTTCACCCCGCGCCGGATCGAGGCGATGCGGCCGCGCATCGAGGAGATCACGGCCGCCCTGATCGCCGACCTGGCCGCGGTGCCGCCGGGGGAGCCGGTGGATCTGCGTGCGCGGTTCGCGTTTCCGTTGCCGGTCCGGGTGATCACCGAGTTGTTCGGGGTGAGTGCGGGGACGGGTGCGGACTTGCGGCGGCTGGTGGATGCGGTGTTCAGTCTGGACGCGGACCCGGCGGGGGTGCAGGCCGCTTCCGGGGAGTTGTACCTGCTGCTCAAGGAACTCGTGGCCGCCAAGCGGCGTGATCCCGGTGACGACATGACCAGTGACCTGATCGCGGCGCGGGAGGCGGACGGTACCCGGCTGTCCGAGCGGGAACTGCTGGACACCCTGTTGCTGACGATCTCCGCCGGTTTCGAGACGACCGTCAACCTGCTCGACCACGCCGTCCTCGCGCTGGCCACCCATCCTTCCCAGCTCGCCCTGGTCCGCTCCGGGGCCGGCACGTGGGAGGACGTGGTGGAGGAGACTTTGCGCTGGCAGGCACCGGTGCCGAACCTGCCGCTGCGGTACGCCGTGGAGGACGTCCTCGTGGACGGTGTGCGGATCCGCAAGGGCGAGGCGATCCTGCTGTCCTTCGGCGCGGTGGGCCGGGACGCGGCGCGGCACGGGGCCGACGCGGAGGACTTCCGGGTGACCCGGCCCTCGCGGGCCGACCACCTCGCCTTCGGGCACGGCGTGCACTTCTGCCTGGGCAGCCCGCTGGCGAAGCTGGAGGCGGTGACGGCGCTGTCCGCGCTGTTCTCCCGCTTCCCCGGGCTGCGGCTGGCCGTCCCGCCGTCCGCGCTCGAACCGCTGGGCTCGTTCTTCACCAACGGCCACAAGAGCCTGCCGGTCGTCCTGGAGGAGAGCTGATGGCCCATTTCGCCTTCGTGAGCGCGCCCGCGTCCGGGCACGTGAACCCGACTCTGCCGCTGGTGGAGGAACTGGTCCGGCGCGGCCACCGCGTCAGCTACGCCACCGGGCCGGCCACCGTGGAGGACGCCGTCGCCGCGGGGGCGTCGCCGGTGGTCCTGCCCTCGCAGTTGCCGCCCGGCCTGGCGGCGCGGGGAGGGTTCACGGCGGAGCAGCTCGCCGTGACGATGGAGTACTACCTGGACGACGCGCGGGCCTGTTTCCCCGTCCTGGCCGAACACTTCGCGGCCGATTTGCCGCAGGTGGTGTGCTACGACTCGGTGACTTTCACCGGGAGGATGCTGGCGGGCCTGCTCGGGGTGCGGGAGGTCTCCTTGGTGCCGACCTTCGCGGAGAACGAGTCCTTCTCGGCGGCGCAGGTGTATTTGCCGGCCGATTTCGACCACACCCACCCCCGGCTGCTGGCCGCGGTCCAGGACATGGGGAAGTTCACGCAGGACCACGGCTTCCTGGACGGCCCGAACCTGATGTTCGGCCACGTGCCCCCGACGAGCGTGGTGTTCGTCCCCCGGGAGTTCCAGCCGGCGGGGGACACCTTCGACGAGCGCTTCCACTTCGTCGGGCCTTCGCTGAGCAGCCGGCAGATCTCGGGGCGGTGGAGCCCCCGCTCGCCGGGCCCGGTGCTGCTGATCTCGCTGGGAACCGTCTTCAACGACCGGCCCGAGTTCTACCGGGCCTGCATCGAGGCGTTCGGCGACAGCGACTGGCAGGTCGTCATGGCCGTGGGCGGCCTGGACCGGCACGCGCTGGGCCCGGTCCCGGCCAACGTCGAAGTGCACGCGCAGGTGCCGCAGGTCGCGGTGCTGCGGCACGCCGAGGTGTTCCTGAGCCACGCCGGGATGAACTCGGCCATGGAGTCCCTCTACCACGGGGTGCCCATCGTGGCCCTGCCGCAGATCCCGGAACAGCAGGCGATCGCCCGCCGTGCCCAGGACCTGCAGGTCGCCACGACACTCACCGACCCCACCGTCCAGGACCTGCGCGACGCGGTCCGCACGGCCCGCTCCTACCGCCCCCGGGCGGCAGCCCTGAGCCGGATCGTCCGCGCAGCGGGCGGCGCCTCGAGGGCGGCGGACGTCCTGGAGGAACTACTGCCCCACTGACCCCCACCCCCGCCGGGACGGCCCGCCCCCGCCCCGGCGGGGTCCGGCCCCGCGCACGCTCTCCTGCACCGAGCCGCTCCGGCGCGAAGCGGCCCGGGGAGGAGTTGCTGCCCCGGTGGCGACCGGACCCCGCCGGGGCGGCCCGCCCCCGCCCCGGCCCGCCGAGGTCCGGCCCCTGCACCGGGCCGCCCCGGTGCGAAGCGGTCCGCCACCGCTCCCGCTCGGCGGGGTCCGCCCCCGTCCCCGCTCGGCGGGGTCCGCCCCCGTCCCCGCCCTTCTGCGGCGGCTCCTGTGCGGGGCCGCTCCGGCGCGAAGCGGCTCGGGTCGGGTTCGTGGGGAAGTCCGTCTGTCGGTGGCCTGTTGCGGCCGGGCACGCCTTCGTGGTCGATGCCGTCCGGGCCGTGCTGGCCCCGTTCTGCGCCGAGCTGGCCGTCCCGGAGCGGCCGACCCTGCTGCGCACCGCCGCGATGTGGCACTTGTCCTCCACCGTCACCGGCGTGCTGCGCGAACTCTCCACCAGCGCACTGGAGTTGGCACTCGCTCTGCACCCGACCCCGGCCGTCTGCGGCACCCCGACCGCGCAGGCCCGGACGCCCGGGAGGAGCGGCAGGACCAGGTCCGCCTGCGTGACCAGGTCCAGGACCGCATCAACGCCGCGCTCACCGCCGCCCGCGAGGCCAGCGATCGGGGTGCCCATACGCTCGGACGCCTCAGCGCCGGCGTCCTCACCCAGATCCGAGTGGACGGAGCCGCGAGCGAGACGGCGAAGGACGTCCAGGACGTCGCCGAGAACCTGGGCCTCGCCGCCCCCTGCATCCCGGAAAACAAAGACACCGAGCAGAGCGCCGAGTGGTGGAAGTCCCTGACGCCCGAGCAGTAGCAGAGCTACATCGCCCTGCACCCCGAGGAGATCGGCCGCCTCGACGGCCTGCCCGCGCCGCCGCGCTGGTCCAGCTCGCCCAGGACATGCCGCCAGCGGCCCTCGTGCCGCTGCTGGGCCTGCACATCACCATCGCCGTCAAGTGACGCGGGCGTGCGGCCACCGACTGGACCGCCTACTTGAAGGCCCGCACCACAGCCCAGGAACGCAAGCGCGACATGCCCGCGCCTCCGCCGGTCAGCCCCGCTGACGGTCTGCCGACCATCGGGTAACGGACCGACACCGGCTCGCAATTCGGGCCGTGAGGCGCAGTCGGTGGTGACCCGCCGGCGGGTCACCACCGATCGTAGCCCGACTCGGAAGAAACGGCCTGCCGCATTTCCTACCAAGGGCTTTCGACTGTGTCGTCGGGATATTCTCGGTCGCTGCGCATTCCGTTCGCATTGCCCGTGATCCAGGTGATGGACTCGGGGCGGTCGCCGTTGTCGGCCCTGCAGAATTCCTCCACGGCGGCGCGAATTCGGTCGAGCGGGAATGTGCTTGCGCGGTCGTGGTAATGGGGGTAGTAGGATTCCGATACCACGCGGGGGTCGGAGTCGGGAGGTTCGGGATTGTCGGACACCCAGACGTGGTCGTAGACTCCGCCTTTCTTGGGATTCCTGCCGGTTACGAACCATGCCAGCCCGCCGTAGCCCGTCGACCGGTTCACCGCAACAACGAGGCAGTTGTCGGGAGGGCATCTTTCCCAATGGGGGTCATCGGTGATCGAGAGTTCGAAAACTTCTCTCGGTGGGCATGAGTCATCGGTCGCCTGGCCGGGATCCTCGGCCTCGAATATCTGGGACGCGAGCAGAAGTTTTTCCTGGAGGCTTTCGGCATGCCTTCGGGAGCCTTTATGGATAATGCTGAGAATCATTACTGGACCTGTCGATCTCATCGGTTCCGGGGGCTGCACCCCTGAACGGCTCGGACTCGTGGGCAGGAAAGGCGGGTGGCCCGCATTGCACAGCGCGGGCCACCCGCCTCCGATGGATGGCCATCCGCTGGTTCACAGGCGGGCTCGACGGCAGTTGAGACGGCTTCGGCGGGAAGAAGGTTGTCGGGGGAGGGGTTGTGCGGCTTCTTCAGCCAAGGCTGCTGGTGAAGTGGGGGTGTTTCTCGGGGTTGTACATCTGGTCGAGGCATTTGCGCAGTCCGTTGCCTTCGTCGTCGACACGGATCATCCACGGGGTCGGGCCGAGGAGGGCGGCCAGGTCTCCGGTAGCCGAAATGTCCAGCAAGGCGCGCAGGTCGCCGGGGACGGGGCCGTCGGTGAGGCAGAGCCAGGACAGGGCCGCGCATACCCTGACCTCGATGGGACGGAAGGGGTCCTGCCACCAGGCGCGCATCTGCTCAATGGTGGCGGCATGGCGCTCTTCCCAGGCGAGTTGGCCGATCGCCAGGACGAGGCAGGCGCGCACCGCGGGATCGTCCTCAGCCCGCAGGCGGACGTGCAGGGATCGTACGAGCGTCTCGCACGGGCCCGCGGCCGCGGCCAGGGCGTGGGCGGCGTTCTGGCGGACCTCCGGGTCGGGATCGCCGAGCAGCGGCAGCAGCAGGCCGGCGTCCGCGGCCAGGGCCTGACGGGCGGCCTGCACCGACCAGGTCCCCAGGTAGCCGGAGGCCTCGAAGACCAGCTGGTCGTCGGCGCGCGCCGCGCGGAGCAGGCCGGTGCGGCTGCCGTCGCCGAAGTGCTGACGGCGGGCCAAGCCGGCGAGGCCCGCCAGGATCTCGGCGCGGTGGTCGGAGCGCATGAGGGCGATGCGGATCAGGAACGGAACGGCCAGCGCGCCGGCCGCGCAACCGGTATCGCTGTGCAGCAGACTGCTCCACAACCGGTGGAATGCCATGTGCACACTGCGCTCGTCGCCGGTACGGACCTGCTCCAGTGCGGCGGGGACGTCGGTGCCGGGCCCGTAGGAGTGGTGGAAGCGGTCCCAGGGCGCGGCGCCGTAGTCGAAGCCGTCCTTCGCCGCAGCTGGCATCGGGGCGACGACGAAACGCACATCCTCCACGGTCCCGGCGTGGAAAGCCCTGCCGCCCTCATCCCAGCGAGCGGGAACACCCGGACCGCCCTGCCGGCTCATCGTTCCTTCTTCCCGGAGCCGGTCCGGTACCGCTGCTCAAGATCGTCAATGTCCATGGCAGCGCACCGTAGCGCCCGCCTCCGACACCGGTTGGTGCGGGAAGCCCCGAGGGAATACGGCATGGCGGGAATGATGCTCCCCGCCAGTCGGCGCCTCGCCACGCCGGTGCGGCGGGGGCCCGGTCTGAGGGGGGAGTCGGCCGGGCCCTTCGTCCGCCGCACCGCGCGGATGCCCCCGGAGCGCGCCTTCACGCTTTTCCCGGCTCGGCTGCCCTCGGCCGGGAGCCGGTGTCGGGGAGTGCGGCCGGCGCGACACCGCCCGCTCGAAAGGCAGCGGGCCGTTTCGCTGCCGTCCCGGCCCGATCCTCGCCGGCCTGCTCCGCGCGCAGCATCCCGTCGTGTCCGGTTGAGGTGGATCTCGGAGGCTTTGGGGGTGCCCGAACGGTACGTCACATGCCTTGGCAGTACCGGGTGGTTGGTGTGCTGTCGGCTGTTACGCGGCGGTGACGGGTCGTGCACGGGTGTGGGATGTCCGCTCGACATGATTCTCCTGCAGCATCCGACGGGCCCACCGGCCCGAACCGACAAGGACGCGCACCCAGCCGCTCACCCATCTGCTTCCGAAGGACCAGTCCGATGTCCGTCCGCACCCGCCTGGCCCGTCTCGCCTCCATCGCTGCCGCCGCCGTCGTCCTCGGCGTTACCGTCCCCGTCCTGACCGGCGCCTCCAGTGCCTGGGCGTGCGGCGACGAGCCGACCGCCGCGGCCGCGGTGAGCACTCCGACCGCGGACGTTCCCGCTGCGGAGACCGTCGACGAGCTGCAGAACGCGACGGTCGGCCTGCTTCCGGTGCCGGAGAAGGAGATCACCGCGGGCGGTGCGCCGGTCGAGTTCGGCGTGGAGATCTACAACGCGGGGCCCGGAACGGCCAAGGGAGTCCTCCCCTTCCCCACCTTCTACAACGAGGCCAGCAGCGATGGCATCCACGGAGCTCTGAAGCCGCAGGACCTGGTCCTCGAGGTGACCGACGGGGGTCGGTGGAAGACTCTCCCGCTCAAGCCGGGCTGCGACCTGGTGCTGCGCGCCGACACCGCCTTCCTGGCCAAGGACGTCGAGGCCGGCCGCGCCACCCGGTTCCTGTTCCGGCTCACCGTCACCGCCCACTCCGACGCCTCGCAGTCCCAGGTCGACATCCGCGTCGGCATGAAGAGCCTCTCCGGCGGCGTCAAGCCCGACCACGACGCGCACCTGGTCCTGCCGATCGTCCACCCGGCCGCGCCCACCACCAAGGCCCCGACCAAGACCCCCACCACCCCGGCAGCCACACGCCCGCCTCTGCGCGGCCATCGCCGACCGGATCACCTTCCGCTGCACGCTGATCCAGACCGGCACCGAGTCCTACCGTTACCAGGCCACTCAGGAATCCCTCTTCCCCGCCCCGAACTGACTACCTGACGCCGTCGGGATCTTGATGGTCGTGCGTTCGGGTGGACGGCAGACCTTGCGCAGCACGTGAGCGTCCGCGGCTGTCATAGACTCCGTGATCATGTTCAGGGGCTGGTGGCATGTCGTGCCGGATGAAGAGCGGCAGCAGTGGCTGTTGGAACCGTTCGTGGGTGTTGGGCCACTGCGCTTCGGTATGAGCCCCGGTGAGGTGGCGGACGCCATGAGCGGCCTCACTGCCGAGGTCGAGCGACACACCCGTCGGCGCGAGGTAGACGCGAACGTCTACACAGTCGTGGAAGGCAAGTACCCGGAGTTCGGCCTGCACCTCTACTACCGGGTACTACCGGGATGAACAGCTCGCGGGCATTGCGGTCGACGCTCTGTGCGGACCGCAGGTCTCCGCGGACGGTGCGGCACTTGTCGGCCGGGTGCCCTCCGTGCTGGAGCAGTGGATGCTGGATCGAGCCGAGGCCCGCTCACCCGAGGACGAGCTCTCCTACATGAGCGCGGGCGTTCCCGGCTCGGAGTCCCTGGGCGTGGTGATCAACGTGCAACGGGAAGGTGACCGCCTCCTCACCCGGCCGGTGTTCTTCCCCACCGAGGCGCTCGACGACCTCCCCCACTGGCTGCCGAGGGACACCTGGGAGATCCACGACTGAGCACTGCCACGGCGCCTGCGGGAACCACGGTCTGACCAACAGCGTCAGGTAGTCAGCCTGTGAGGGCTGGACCCACGGGTCCAGCCCCCCCGGAACGTCCATGAGCGAGGCCTCGGCCGCGACTTGTCAGGGAGGCGACCCGGGCCCACGATCACAAGCTACCGACGCCCCGTCCTCAGCCCCTACGGACACTCCGCCCAGCCCCACCAGGTCACCCGGTCAGTGGCTCCGGATCTCGCCGAAACGGCTCCCGAACTCACCGAAGAACACGCGCCGCTGTCGAGTACACCACCGCCACGAACGGCCTAGACCTGGCTCCCGCTGACACCGAAGCAGTGGCTCTCATATGACCCGACAAAATCAGCCATGGCCCGTACCGCTCGGGCAGGTCACGCCATGGGGCCCCGGTCCGCAGCCTCCACAGCACACCGTTGACCACCTGCCGGTGATCACGCCATGGACGGCCACGCCCGTCCACCTGGGGCAGCAAGGGCTCTATCCCCCCCCACGCCGTGTCCGTCAACTCACCTCGACCTGCCACGAGATCAATTGTCGGCGTGGTCGGTACCCGACTCGGACGGAGGGTGTGTAATGAACCGGCTCACGCGATACCCGGACGGATGCTCCAAGCGGCCGCACAGTGTGTCGATCCGGATCATCGACGCATCGATCCCTTCGGTCTGAAGGCGGCCCAGGCAGGCGCGTACCTCCGCACTGTCGTCCGTCTCAAAGATCACTTCCCATCGTCCCGCGTCTCCGGCACCTTCCGCCGCCGCGTCTTCTGGCTCCTGCCCCACGACCGCGACACCGAACCCGAAAGCCTCTACGCCACCGGCGCCCCCTCCGAAGCCATCGACCCCCGCACCATCGCCCCCACCATCAAAGGCGACAAGACCGAACGATCCCAAGGCGGCCCAGCCTCACCCGCCATGGTCGAACTTGGCATACTGCTCCCACGCACCTGACGGCAGCGGACGCCTTCCGCGAGCGGGCGATGAGATCCAGGCGCGCCAGGCCGAGGACCTGGACGACCTAGCTGTGTTGTGCCGGGACGTTGGTGGTGGTCCGCTGGGGGCTGGAGCGGCACAGGCCGCGACGGTACGGGCCGGGGCGACCCGCCGACACGTGTCGGGAGAGACCGTGCAGGCCTCGGAGAACTGCACCATCCGGCTGATCGTGCTGAAGGACGGCGGCTCGGCAGACCGTGTTGGAGACCTTCCACCGGCTTGGCGCGACCGGCGAGGCATCGAGCAGTTCGGGATGGTCGCGCTGGACGTCCCGCCGGAAGCGGACATCCAGCGGATCCGAACGCTGTTGGAACACGGCGACGCGAAAGGTTGGTGGCACTGGGAAGAAGGATGTGTCACTGCCGCATGGGAAGCCAGTGCAGGCGCGGAGGACGACTGAGCGCCTCCGGGACGCGTTCAGATCACCGGCCAGACGCGAGAGGGTGGGGAATTGTCTGGCGTTTGACCTGGGGAATTGGCTGACCGTCGACAGTCCGCGGTGACATCGCTGAGGCCCGTGACCTGGCGCAGGGTTTCGGCGATCCGGCAGGCCCCGAGAGGGCGGAGCGCGTCGAGTTGGGGAAGGAGGTCGGGAAGGGCAGCGCGCAGTTCGTCTACGAGGCCGTCCGACCACCGACGGCCCGGGGTGTCGGGCCCCGGGATCAGGCCCGATTCTCGGCCGAGGTCCCAGAGGTAGTTGCTGATACCGAGGATGTCGGCGCTCTGATATGGGCCGTGGTCGGTGCGCTTCGGCTTGGTCGGAGCCGGGGCAGGGGCGGTCGTCGTCATGCGTCCTCCAGGTCGACGGCGGGCAAGCGGCCCACAAGATAGAACATATGGGTTATTTACTGTCAAATACCCGTGAAATAACAGTAGTTGGACGGACTGACAGCGTGAATCCAGCACGAGCGGAACTCCCGGACCGGCCGCCTCCCGAGTCGGTCGTGAAACTGCCAGCGCTCGCCTGCACGGACCGATCCGGACCAGAGGCGCAGTGGTCAGGACCGCACCGGCCGGCCTCGTACCCGGCGCAGGCCGCGCAGCCGCAGATCTCCGGGGCCGACAGGTTCGTTGGGCCTGAACTACCGCTTGGACAACCGGCCGATGCACGGCGCTGCGGCTGCGGGGTGGCCTCGCTGACGATCGACGGCGCGCGCAAACGGACAGCTGGCCGCCCCCCGGGGCTTTCCGCACTACCCCAGGGAACCCGCTTCGCTCGGGCTCAACAGCCCGTACCCCTGCTCGCCGATCTGCTCGGACTCCTGGTGCGGCACGCCCAGGCGTAGTGGGAGTGCGCCAGCCTTCAACTGGGCGACGAGGCCACCGCCAGGGACGCCGTCGACGACGTCCTCACCGGGCTGGCCGCCGACTGGAAGATCGCGCTGCGCCGGGAGAGCGTGGAGCGCTACTGCTGGGCGGTACCGAAGGGCTCTGCGGCTGCCGA
Source organism: Kitasatospora sp. NA04385 (assembly GCF_013364235.1). Taxonomy (NCBI): domain Bacteria; kingdom Bacillati; phylum Actinomycetota; class Actinomycetes; order Kitasatosporales; family Streptomycetaceae; genus Kitasatospora; species Kitasatospora sp. NA04385. Next base: position 8,368,136 of record NZ_CP054919.1, read on the forward strand.
GCATCGGCTGCAGCCGTGGCCTTCCAGGCCACCGTGAGCCACGCCCGGGGGCTTCGACGCCGTGGAGACGGGGCTGCACAGAGTGCTGTTCTCGCTGAGCGGTCCGGCCGACCCCGACTTCGGCCGGGCGCTGCGGTCTGATCTCTTCCCTCTGGCCGCCCGCCCTGCAGCGCCACCAGCAGCAAGCGCGCCATCTGGGGCTGATCGACTTTCTTCGCAGGTAGGAGCGCACTTGGCCGTCGAGCTCATCGAACGAGCCCGGCAGCTCTCCACCGGGCAGACGACGGCACGGCTCGTGCACGCGGACCGCTCCGTCGACCTCGCCACCCTCACCCCCGATCAGCTCCTGGACCTCGTCGCCGACGAGCCCTCGACGGACTGAACTCCGGGATCCGACATCCCGGGCCGCGGTCGGCCTCGAAGCCGTACACCACCGCCAAGCAGGGGGGCACCGGACGGTTGAGCACCGGGGCGTGCCGGAAAGGGGCACACTGCGCGCGTACCCCTGGCGTGTACCGACCGCATACCGCGATGGGCCCGACCGGGTGGCCGTGGCGGTCGTCCGGCACGAAAGCAGGGCCTCAAGGGGACATCGTCCTGGACACCCTGATGCGCTCACGCCGCCCCGCCCGGCGAACGCACTCAGAGTCGGAACGGTTCGGGTTGATCACGGGGGTCTCCCGCTCCATTTCCGGTTCAAGGCCGGAGCGAGTGGCAGTCACATGATCGGACGGACGGAGTTTGGTGGGAGGACCGACCCCTGCTCGTCCTGGGCCGTCGCCGCGTCCAGCGGCATACTGGCCGGATGAACTTTGGGGCGGGAGCAGGCGAGAACGATCGGGGCGGCATGACACTCGGGGAGAGCCTGGCACGCGCGGCGACGGAGCTCGGGGTGGTCCTGCCCGAGCCGGAAAAGCTGTGGAGCGACATGGCCGTGTACGTCGCCGCGGAGTTCGACCGGAGAGCGAGGGTGCGTCCGGACGAGAAGCAGCAGCAGCTCTACTGGATGTTCCTCCAGGGCAACGGCCGACGCCTGGCCGCTGGGTTGACCGCCGATCCGGCCGAAATGGTCAGGGCGGTGGCGGCCTGGACCGGCGGAGCGGGGCTCGCGGAGACCAAGGCGCAGGCTCCGTTCATCGAGTTCCGCCCCTGGGCCCTCGCGCACGAGCGGGAGCCGCTCGGTACCGTCGAACTGGAGTGGTGCTGCCTACTCGACCGCTTCCACACCCCGCCGATGAATCGCTTCCCGCGCGAGCACGCGCTGTTGGTGGCGGCGTACGCCCAGCCGGTGCTCCGCCGGCTGATGCCGGTGACCAGCCACAACAACCTCTGGTTCTCCACCAGCACCACGGCGAATCGGCGTCTGACAGGGGTCGGGCCGATGATCTGGCCGCGCTACGAGGGGTCCTACGCGGTATTGGAGGTGCACGAGGTGCTCGCCCGCTTCGAGACGCCGGAGGAGGCCGTCGCCTTCGTGGTGGCCGGCCTGCCGGAGGGGATCGGGCCCGCGCATTGAAGCGCCGTCCGAGAAGCGCCCTCCGAACGGCACTGGCGGCGATCCTGCGCGGCGCCACGTTCAGGGTCGTACGGGCGTGGAGGAGGGCGCCGGATGAAAGGCGTCCGGTTGTCCCGGCCCGCCCTCGGTAGCCGTATCTCGTGCGGCTCGGACGTGAGCAAGCGGCGACGCCTCCCCGGTGTCGGGCGGGACGGTCTGGGCGTCTACGCGGCATGGGCCTTTCGGGCCGTCATGGACGTCATGGACGTCATGGACGTCATCCTGCATCCTGCCAGGACAGCGCTGCGATCGTGAAGGTCGGAAGGGTCGCGCAGTATCGGGGCAGGCGGCTTTCCGTACGGAGAACGGGAACGCTCGACGCAAGGAGGCACCGGATGACCGAGGGCATGTGGGGTTACGAGGGTGCCGAGGGCTACGCGGCGGGTGCGGACCTGACCGGGTACCGGGTCGAGGCGACGAACGGCCACATCGGCAAGGTCGACAAGCACACCGTGGACATCGGCGCCGGCTACGTCGTGGTGGACACCGGCCCGTGGATCTTCGGCCGCGAGGTGCTGCTCCCGGCCGGCACTGTCACCCGGGTCGACGACCAGGAGAAGACCGTGTGGGTGGACCGCACCCGGGACGAGGTGAAGAACTCGCCCGAGTACGACAAGGACCAGCACGCCGACGACCCGGCCTACCGCAACCAGGTGGGCGGCTACTACGGCGGCACCGCCGTCTGATCCGCCGCACCCAGGCCGATCGGGGCCACGCGTCCGCACCGGACGCGGGGCCTCTACGTTTCCCACCGGCCTTCACCGGACCGGGCCGAGAACCTCCGCGCCGGGGACTCCCGTTCCGCAATCGGGCGTCTGCCGCCGCATCGTGGCGAGAGTCGGGAGCCGGACGGTACTGCTCGCCCGGTGGGGCCGTGAGGGCCGGGGCGGGCACGCTGCCGTCCCGCATGCCAAGGTCGAACAAGTCCTTCGCGCGATCAGAAGGCATGTGCACGTTGCGAGGGGGTAGACAGGGGCGGACCGTGCCTGTGTGGAGGGAAACAACCGTGACCAGGGATCAGCTCCTGATAGCAGTGCCCCATCCGGTGAACGAGCGCGCGCACACCGCACCGCCGCGCGGCCCCCGGGAGATCGCACCGGAGCTGGCGGAGCTCGGCGATCTGACGGGGGTCGCACCGGCCGATGCCCGGGACCTGACCCGGGTGCTCCTGGCGCGTCTGGCCGGTCTGGAGGAGGGTACCCGGGAGTACTCCTACGTGCGGGCCTGTCTGGTCGAGCTCAACCTCTCCCTGGTCCGCTTCGCCCTTCGTCGCTTCAGCTCGCACCGGGAGAGCACCGAGGACCTGATGCAGGTCGGCGCGGTCGGACTGATCAAGGCCATCGACCGCTTCGAAACCGAGCGCGGTCTGGAGTTCACCACCTTCGCCATCCCCACCATCCTCGGGGAGCTGCGCCGACACTTCCGTGACACCACCTGGGCCGTCCACGTCCCCCGGCGCCTCCAGGAGCTGCGCCTGACCCTCTCCAAGGCCCAGGACGCCCTGTCGCAGGCCCTCGACCGGGCGCCGACGGTGGCCGAGCTGTCCGAATACCTGGAGATGACGCAGGAAGAGGTCATCGAGGGCCTTCAGGCCGCGAACGCGCACAGCACCGACTCCCTCGACGTACCGGCCGGGCCGGACGGCGACGGCCCGGGCGCATTCGCCGCCAAGATCGGCAGCACCGACGAGCGCCTGGACATGGTCGAGGACCTGGTCTCGCTCCAGCCCCTGATCGCCGCCCTGCCGGAGCGCGACCGCCTGATCCTGTCCATGCGCTTCACCGAGGACCTGACGCAGTCCCAGATCGGCGAACGCCTCGGCCTGTCCCAGATGCACGTCTCCCGCCTCCTCTCCCGCGCACTCGCGAAGCTGCGCCAAGGCCTTGAGGCGATTTGAGGGTCGGACCACGGAGCAGGACGATCAGTAACCAACGCCCGCCGCAGGACGCCGTCCGCACGGTGAGAGGGTATGAGAGTGCAGTCGCACGACCACGTCACGTCCGCCCAGGTGGGTGCTGTCGCGCTCGAGGACAGTGTCGGCATCGACGTGCGGTCCGGCGGTGACGGCATCATCGTCTGCCGGATCGCCGGAGACCTGGACATCGAATCGCTGGCACCCGTCAAGGAGGCCCTCGCCGAGGTGCTCCGCGGCAACCGGCTCGTCGTCCTCGACCTGGCCCAAGTGGCGTTCTGCGACTCCTCGGGGCTGAACATGCTGCTCATGGCCCGCGCGGACGCCTTCGCCACCGGTGCCGTGCTGCGGCTGGCGGCAGTGTCGCAACCCGTGAAGCGGCTGCTGGAGATCACCGGAGCCGCAGCCGCTTTCGACGTCCGCCCCACCGTCCAAGACGCGATCGCCGAACTGCCGTGACCGCGAATTCTGTGTTCCACCGGGCCCGGGCACGGCACACGGCCAAGTCGAAGAATCAGCCGCAGTGCAATGGGCAGGCGAAGCGGCAAGGACCGCCAACGCGAAGGGCCGACCAAATGATCACCACCCGGGAGGCCCTGGACGGCAGCCTGTCCGTCACCGTGCTGACGCTGCCCCCGGGCGGCCAGCGACGGCGCCTGGTCATGGACAGGCAGCGCAAGCCGGTCACCCGCGCGCGGGAGTTCACGCGCGGTGCCCTGGCCGACTGGTCGTGGCCCGGCACCGACGACATCGTCCTGCTGGTCGCCGAACTCGTCGCCAACGCCGTGCTGCACGCCGGCGGTCCCCAGGATTTCGTCCTCCACGCCACCGACACCCGCCTGCGCGTCGAGGTCACCGACTCCTCCCAGAGCACACCCGTACCGCGCGAGCCGCACCAGCCCGGCACACCCGGCGGCCACGGCCTCCACATCGTGCGTACGATCTCCGACCGATGGGGCGCCACACCCCTCCCCTCCGGCAAGACCGTTTGGGCCGAGATCGACGCCCCCTCCTCTTGACCAGCCATCTCGGCTGACCCGTGACGCAGTCGTCTCCTCGGTCATGGCCAATCGCTTCGGCCTCAGGCGCTCGCCCAGGCCCGCACCCCGGAAATCGGCGCCGACGACCACGCCCGCCGCCAGCGCGAGCGTCACCGTGCCGCCCTTGTCGGCGCCCGCGCCTCCCACTCCCCGGCGCCCGGGCCGCCGCCGCGATCACCGCCCTCGACCTCCGCAGCACCGTGCTGTTCCGCCGCACGCTGCGCCTGACCGGTCCCCACACCCTCTGCCCCGATTCCGGATGCCGTCCCGGCCGCCGAAGCCCTCGACGAGTTGTCTGCCGTCCCGGCCGGCCGCACCGTGCTGACGTGGGACTTGGACGACCATGGCCTGCTGCACGCCGCGCCGCCATCTACGCACCCGTGTTCTTGCCCTGCTGCCGACGGAGCCTGCACGAGCTGGTGACCCGCTGGCGCGCCGACATCGGATCCGGCCCCACCGGCGTGGACGACGCGCAGGCGTACGGGGGCGACGAAACTCCCGCCCCCGGTGCTTCCGTCGCGCCCGATACAGGCGGCGCGCAGGTCCGTGGCGGCAACAAAATCCCGGCCCTGGATACTGCCGCCCCGGATGCCCCGGCCGGTCCGGTGGCTGCCGCGCCGAGGCGCGTCGCGCCAGGGCTGGGCGGCGTCCGGTTCGGGACGCGGCCGGGCGGGCAACTGCGTGACCTGGTCGACCAGCGCTTCGCCCAGCAACAGCGGACTCGGTCCGGTCCCGCCGCCTCAGTGCCCGGGCCCCGGCGGGACCTGTTGCCCATTGGGGGCGGCGGGGTGTTCCGGTTGCTGCGGGGCGGCGTGGGGTGTTCGGCCCTGTCGTACCACCCGGACGAGTCGGCGTCCCAGGAGGAGGTAGCCGAGGACGGCGCCGGTGGTGTTGAGGATGATGTCGTCGACGTTGAAGGCCCGGCCGGTGAGGAGTGTGCCCTGGACCAGTTCGACCAGCAGCATCAGAACCGCGGTGGCCAGCAGTACCCGGAACAGGCCGCGGGCCTTGGGCCAGAGCACCGGCAGCAGCAGTCCGAACGGCACACCGAGTAGGACGTTGCCGCCCACCTGCCGGACGGCGTCCAGCACGGTGGCGTGCAGGAGGTAGTGGCGCAGCGAGTTGCCGGGCCGCAGGTTGTCGTGGACGTGGCCGACCGCCCCGGGTTCGGGTACCAGGGTGACCCGGGCCAGCGCGGCCGCGAAGGCGACCGAGGCCAGGAGGGCGGCGACCAGGACGAGCCATCGGGCCGCGACCGCGACCCACCACCGTCTCCTGGCCGGCTCGCAGCCGACCGCAGCCGCAACCTCGCCGTCCTCGACGGGCCGGCCCGTCGTGCGGGGCTGCGCCGTGCCCGGCGGCACCGCGTCACACTCCCGGTCGCTCAGCTGCTCGCCGGTCCCCGCGTACCGGCTCCGAGGCCGCCTCCCGCCCGCACCGATAATCCTTGCTGCCACGCCTTCCCCCGGCGGAGTCCTGCGCCGGTGGTGGTTGCGGGCCGAGCTCTACCGCGACCCGGAGGGCGACCGGATCCACGTCGCCGTCCAGGCCGGCACCGCCCCGGGCACTTCCGCGTCCGCGGTCCTGCGCCGGCTCGGAGCCCGGTGAGCGGCTTCGACGACGCCCCGGACCACGAGGACGGAGAGGACGACCCGATCGTCCTGTCCCCGCAGGTCGAGGAGTTCCTCGACGACCCGTCCACACCGGCGGAGGTGTTCTCCGCCGTCGTCGCCTTCCTCGTCGACCTGCGCGAGAACCCCTTCCCGCACCTGAGCATGCCTGTCCCGGGCCGCCCGGGGATGCACTCGGCGCCGCTGCGCCGGGATGTGGGGCTGGTGGAGTACGCGGTGGACGAGGAGGCGGACCCGCCGCGGGTCTACGTTTCGCGGATCCTGCGGGCCGACTGAGCGACCGGCCCGCCGGGGCGGTCGCGGACGGCCCGGCTACGGCCGTGCGAGGTGGGCCTGCCGGGCGGCGACCAGGTTGCGCCACCAGCCGCGCACCGCCTGTTCGTCCTCGAGCCACCGCACGCCCGAGGGACGATCGGGGTGCTGGCCTGCCATGTGGTGGGCGATGTCGAGGCAGTAGGCGTAGTCGCCGCCGCGCACCGCGCGGTGCAGGGCGGCCATGGCAGCGGCGTGAGCGCTCTCGTCGCCGCGGACGGCGTGGTGGAAGGCGGCGGCGAGTTCGAGGGCGGCTTGAGTGGCGACGATCCCGGCTGTGGCGGCTTCGGAGCGCAGGATCTGGAAGCGGTCGTCGACGTCGTTCTGGCCGGCGTCCCGGACCAGGGCGGCTGTGGCGACGGTGAGGGTGGTGGCGCGCAGGTCGAGCCCGGTCAGGAGTTGCTGGGCGAGGTGGATCTCGTCGTCGCCGACCTGCGGGTCGGTGAAGGCGAGAGCGAAGGCGCGCTGGGCCTGGCAGGTGGCGCGCTCCCCGGCGACGGCGTGCTGCTTGGCCTGGGCGCGGGCGGCCAGGTAGGCGTCGGCGGCGGCGGGCGGCCGGGGCGAGGCGGCCTTCGCCGTCGGCCCGTCGACGCACCGGCTGGACCGTGGACGGTCCGGCCTGGGCAGTTGCCATCGAGGAGGTGGCCGATGCCTGTGCCGGGCGGAGCCACCTGCCGATTCGGCCTGCCCGGGTGCCGGCCCTGCCCGTCCACCGCGCGGTTGCCGACGTCACCACCTGCGGACGAAGACGTTGGTGCCCACCTTGACGACCTGGAAGCGCTGGCCTGGACCACCTACGACTGGCACCGGCCTCCCGCTTGCAGCACCAGCCGCGGCAGGGCACGGGCGCCAGCCGCCGGAGCCCGTAGGAATGGAAAGGGCCCCCTGGGCCCGGGTCCGGAGGCAGCCGGACTTCCATGACTGGCGCAGTGACATCGGCTGGCCCCGGCCAGCAGGGCCAAACCGAGCCAGGCCCGGGCAGCGGCAGCGGCAGCCAGCCCGCCGGAGGCCACACACCCGACGAACCCGCAGGTCAGATCCCTTGTGGTGGCGGCTGTGACACAAGGTGTCGCAGGGCTAGCAGGTACGGGAGCACCGGTTCTCCCGCGCGGCGGGAGTATGAGAGAGCCCCGCCCGCGAGAGCCGGTCAAAAACGCGCTCTGACCTGCGGAAACGGCCACTTTGTGTCAGGAATTGTTTGGCCCTGGCCAGCAGGGCCAAACACCCGCGACTTTGGCCCTGCTGGCCAGGCCAAACCTCGGTGCACCGGTCGGCCGCGCCGGTGCTGCTGCCCGGACTTGCTGGCGGGGGTGGAGCGGCCGAGCGTTTCAGGCGTACGAGCAGGCCGGGCCCCGCCAGTTCGCTCCCCTCGATGTGGTCGGTCGGCTCCGTCGTCCGGCATGAGGCTGCTACGTGGTCGCGGAGCGGTTGGCGGTGCAGGTCGGCGATTTGAGTACTCGTACGGATACCACGTGTTGCTACGTGACCGTATGATCGCCGGTTGTATCACCGACCAGGGGGGATCAGTGAGCGAACAGATCAGCGCGGACCCGGCCGGGTTGAGGGCTTCGGCGGCAGCCGCGCGCAGCATCGGCGAGGAACTGCAGCAGCCGAGCGCCGCAGCGATCGCTGCCAGTCGTTCGGCGAGCTGACCGGATGGTCGATCGGCGGGGAGTTGCAGAGCCTTGCGCAGGGGTGGGCCCCGACGCTCGGCAAGCTGACGGAGCGTCTGGCCACCACCGCCTCGGCCCTGGAGGCCAGTGCGCAGGGGCACGAGTGGAACGACGACCAGATCGCCGACGCGTGGCGCAAGCAGGGGCAGCGGTGAGCGGGGACTTCGCGCTCCTGCAGCGCTTCGACCCCGCCGGGCTGCGGGAGACGGCCAGGAGCTGGCGCCGACTGGCCGCCGCGGCGGAGGACGCCGACAGCCGGCACCGGCACCAGGTCAACGGACCGCTGCGGGGGCACTGGCAGGGCAAGGACGCGGACAGCGCCTTCTACACGATGGAGTCCACCGAGCAGAAGCTGGAGATCGTGCGGGTGGAGGCCGAGTCGGTGGCGCTCGTGCTGGACACCACCGCCGACCGCATGGACCAGGCCAGGACGAACCTGTCCAACGCCCTCCAGCGGGCCGACGAATGGAACCTGCCGGTGACGGACGACGGTGCGGTCGGCCTGCCAGAGCAGGCGGCACCGGACCGCCACGACCCGGACGCCCGCGAGGAGCGGCACAACCAGGTCCAACTGCGCGACCAGGTCCAGGACCGCATCAACGCCGCGCTCGCCGCCGCCCGCGAGGCCAGCGACCAGGGCGCCCGCGCACTCGGGCGGCTCAGCGCCGACATCCTCACCCAGCCCAGGGTGTTCGGCGCCGCGGGCGAATCGGCCAAGGACGTCCGGGACGTCGCCGAGGACCTCGGCCTCGCCGCCCCGTACATCCCGGAGAACAAGGACCCCGCGCAGAGCGCCCAGTGGTGGAAGTCGCTGACACCGGAACAGCAGCAGAGCTACATCGCCCTGCACCCCGAGGAGATCGGCCGCCTCGACGGCCTCCCCTCGACCGTCCGCGACCAGGCCAACCGCATCGTCCTGGAACAGCAACTCGACGCCCTGAAAGCGGGCGACGCGAGGGGCTCGGGAATGACGGCCGACGAGTACAACCAGCGCGAGACCAACCTCCGAGTGCTGAAGGAGAAACTCGACCAGCGCGACGGGGCGGACGAGCAGCACCAACTGCTCCTGCTGGGCCTGGATGCGGAAGGCGACGGCAAGGCCATCGTGTCCACCGGCAACCCGGACACCGCCACCCACACCGCGGTCCTGGTACCCGGCACCGGCACCACCATGAAGGAGATGCCCGGCCAGATCGACCGCATCGACCGGCTGCAGAACGCCACCGCGAAGGAACTCAAAGGCACGGACCAGACGGTCGCGGTGGTGTCCTGGCTCGGCTACGACGCACCCGAGGTGAACGCCAGCGTCATGACGCCCGGCCGCGCCGAGGACGGCGCCGAGGACATGCGCCGCTTCACCGACGGCCTGCGCGTCTCCGAAGGAGACCACCGCAGCCACCTGACCGTCATCGGTCACAGCTACGGCACCACCGCCGTCGGGGCCGCCGCAGCCGGCGGCCGAGGACTGCAGGCCGACGACATCGTCGCCATCGCCAGCCCCGGCATGACCACGGCATGGGCCTCGGACCTGCACATCGATCCCAACCACTTCTGGGCCGGGACCGCAGCCGACGACAACATCCGCCGAGTCACCGACCTGACGCTCGGCCCCGACCCGACACGCGGCGGCTTCGGCGGACAGACCCTCAACATCGACACCTCCGGCCACAGCGGCTACTGGGACCCCGACAGCCGGAGCCTGGCCAACCAAGGAAAGATCATCGCCGGGCTGCCGCCGGACACCGTCGACAACCAACCCGACCCCGTCGAAGGCATCGTGCCAGGCCTCTGACACCCGAACGCCGTCCCCGAAAGAGGCACCCGATGCGCCGACCGAACAACCTCCCCGGGCACCGCCTCCTGGCGGGGACCATCGCCCTGTCCCTGTCGCTACTCCTGGGAGCCTGCATGAACAGCCCCGACCCGAACGAACCGCTGCCCGTCATGGCCAAGGCCGACGCCCAGGCCTGGGCGCAGCAGATGACCGAGTACATGGCCCAGAGCGCCGGCATCACCCTGGACACGGACAGCGTCACGCCCTTCTTCAGCAACTGCGAGGGCAAGAACGGCGAAGTCGCCGCCGACGGCCGCTACACCCTCGCCTACGACGTCACCAGCACCCTTTCCCGCCCCCAGCAGGTCGACGCCATCCGTAAGATCAAGGCCGGCCTCGAGAAGGACGGCTTCACCGTCACCAGCTACCGCGAGACGTGGCAGGAACAGCCCAACGTCCTCCTGTACGCCAAGCACGACGAAGGCCGCTACTTCATCGACGTCAGCAGCGGCGTCGCCACCGACCGGCTCACCTTCAGCGTCGCCACCCGCTGCCTCATGCCGCCCTCCGCGTCCTCCACGGCGCAGCACTAGCAAGCGGTAACCGGGCGGGCTGTACAGCAACTGCTCGTCCATCGACACCACCGAAGACGGCCGGGCCCTCACGCTCGTCGACGTGAGGGCCCGGCGGCAAGCGTACGTGCACCAGAACCGCTACTGCCCCGGCTCTACAGGTCGACCCCGACGGTCTGCGCGGCGACGTTCAGCTGCTCCAGCACCGCGGCCGCGGCCTGGCGGGCGACCGGGTCCTCGTCGTCGAGTAGCATCCCGACGAGCTCAGCAGCGGCCGCGGCCACCGGCACCGGGACCTCGACGGTGCGCAGCTGCAGCAGCCGGGCGGCGGCACGGCCGCCGGCGGTGCTGAGGACCGGATGGTCCGGGCTGCTGCTGCCCGGACGGGGGATCAAGGCGGTCAGACCTGCGCCGAGGCCTAGCGGCCGGGCAGTGGAAGAGGAGCTCGCCTCCCGATCAACACCGGCCTGGGCACCGAGGTCACGGCCGGAGGGGTAACCCGGGCGGGCAGGCCGACCGTCGGGCAGCGGTGAGGACCGACCACCGCGCCCGGATCGAGCTGGCGGCCACCACGGTCTCCGCGGCGAGCGAGCTGCTGGACGTCGTCCTCAACGTCGACGAGCTCCTGGCCGCCACCGCCAGGTCGGGCCGCCCCAGGAGGCAGATCACCATCGGGCGGACACAGAAGGAGATAGATCATCACCGGCCTATATCCAGAGAGCCCCACTTGCCCGAAACATCTATTTTATCTGTCTCCCCGAACCCCTGTTTTGCCTGGTGTTGCGTCCTGAACGCGAGAAGGAGTTGGTAGTAGGACATCTTCCAATTGCGGTGCTGCACGGATGATGAAGGTTTTGGCCCTTCGGAGCCGCCCTGTGGGGGGAGGCTTCAAACCGCCTCATGCTGCGTTGGTTGAATACCGTCGTGGTGAGCGATGAGGAAAAGGCGTCGTAAGAGGCGTCAGGTGGGGATCGGAAAGACGAACGCAAGTGAATCGCTGCTGACGTGTCGAAAGAAAAACAGACGACATCGAAACCGGGGTGTTACCAGGACTCCGGGATGAGCCTGGCGGGTGCCCGTTTATTGGCCAGGCGGTGTCCGGCATGCAGGCGACGTGAGTCCGGTCTGCCGCGTCCGTGCGGAACAGGAGAAGGCAGGGCCCGATACTCCTCGCCGTGTTGGCGGGGGAGAGGGAGTGCCCCGAGCAGACGCAACTGTGAGGGGTCGAGTACCGATGCGGGTCCTGCTGGCGGACCGGCCTGTAGTAGTACTGAGGCCCCTGTAATGGGGGCGGAGCGAAGGGGCCGGGTCGTTCGTGACTGAGTTGATCACATCAACCGGAAGTGCTCCGGGAGGAGTGGGATGAGCCAGTTGAAGTCTCAGATCAAGCCGTTTGATATTTCGAAGCGGGAGGTTGTAGAGGCGTGTGAGGAAGTCGGGGCGAACAAGGGCGCGCCGGGAGTGGATGGACAGGGCATCGCCGACTTTGAGAAGGACCTCCAGGGAAACCTGTACAAGGTCTGAAACCGAATGTCGTCGGGTTCGTATTTTCCGCCTCCGGTGCGCGCGGTGGAGATCCCGAAGCCTCATGGCGGAGGCACGAGAATGCTCGGCATTCCCGTTATCGCCGACCGTGTGGCGCAGACCGTGGTGGCCCGGCATCTGTCGCGGAGGGTGGAGGCGATTTTCCATCCGGACAGCTACGGATACCGGCCCGGACGGTCCGCCTTGGACGCGGTGAGAAAGTGCCGGGAACGGTGCTGGCGGAAGAACTGGGTGGTCGAGATTGACATCCGTAAGTTCTTCGACAGCGTGCCCTGGGACCTGCTTGTCAAGGCGGTGGACGCTCACACCGATGCCGTTTGGGTGAAGTTGTACGTGCGCAGGTGGCTTGCCGCCCCGCTCGTCATGCCCGACGGCCAGCTGGTGAAGCGGGAGCGTGGGACACCGCAGGGTGCCCCGGTGTCTCCCGTGCTGGCGAACCTGTTCCTGCACTACGCGTTCGACACCTGGATGGCCCGGGAGTTCCCGGCCGTGCAGTTCGAACGCTACGCGGACGACGCGGTGCTGCACTGCGTCTCCGAGCATCAGGCCCGCGAGGTCCTGATGGCACTGGAGGACAGGATGGTCGAGGTCGGGCTGCAACTGCACCCGGACAAGACCCGGATCGTCTACTGCAAGGACGAACAGCGTCGGGGCTCGTACGAGCACGAGGCGTTCACGTTCCTCGGGTACACGTTCCAGGCCAGGAAGAACCGGAGCCGGCGGGGGAACCTGTTCCTCTCGTTCGAGCCGGGAATCAGCAGGGAGGCCCTGACCAGGATCGGGCGGCAGGTGCGGTCATGGCACCTGCACCTGCGGACCGATCTGACCTTCAACGAGCTCGCCAGACGGGTCAATCCGATGCTGGCGGGCTGGCTCAACTACTACAGCCGGTTCCGGTGGTGGGAGTTGCAGTCTTTCGTGATGCGCATCAACGCCTACCTGGTGCGCTGGATCCGCAAGAAGTACAAGCGGCTCGCTGCCAAGCGCAAGGCGCTGGCGAAGCTGCGGGAGATCGCCCAGCGGTACCCCCGCATGTTCGCTCACTGGCATCTGGTGCCCACTCAGGGCGCGCTGATGATCTGACGATCAGAGCGGCAAGAGCCGTGTAACGGGAGACTGTTACGCACGGTTCTGTGAGGGCCGGGGGTGAGATTCCCCCCGGCTACGCCGCCTCGGCGTGGTCGACGACTACCTCGACCGCCAGGTCGACGCCGCGTGCAGCCGCGCCATCCGGATGCTCGACGACCGCACGGGCCCGTTCGCCACCGGCTGGCCCACCTGGACACCGGAGGCGGCGTGGCCGCTGCCGCTGCTCCCGGACGGGGCCGACCAGGAAGCCGAGCCGCCGGCCCCCTACCGGCTGTAGACGGGCCCGGAGTCCGGGCAGGCGAGGGCGGCAGGTGCTCGGCGAGAACGATCCGCTACGGGGAACAGCACCTGACGGTTCTCGCTCCGTCAAAGCCGATGACGCGTTGTCACAGGCAGGCGCTAGGGTCCTTCGCCGTGGACAGGGACGATCACGACCAGCAGAGCGGGCCGCGCCGAGAGGACGGAACGGTGTCCTGGACGAGCTGGGACGGCCGGGAGGTGTACGCGGGCAGCGAGTGGGACGTGCGGACCGCGATCGCCGAGATGACGCCGGAAGTCAAGGACGGTTTCCGAATCGACGAGGTCCCCTGGGAGCGCTTCCGCTTCATCAGCACGGACAGCAAGCCGCCGGCGGAGTACTGGCTCGCCCAGGCCCGCTCCGTCGATGCGGACATCGCCGACCACGCGTTGGACAGGCTGTTCCACTCGCTGTTCGGCCACGGCCGCATCAGCGGCAGCGCTCCGCTGGCCGTGCCGTTCCTGATCCGCCTCGCCACCGACCCCTCCGCCCCGCGCCGCGCCGGAGCGCTCAGCCTGGCCGCGGCCCTAGCCCGCCAACACGACAGCGCCCCCGCGCGGGAGTGGTTCCTGCTCACCGCCTACCACGACCTGCGCTTCTCCTTCGACGGCTACCTGGAGAACTGGACCATCGAGGCATCCCGCCTCGCCATCACCGCCGACACCGAGCTGCTGCTGCCCCTCCTGCACGACCCCCACCCCGAGGTCCGCATCGCAGCCTGCGACGCCCTGGCCACCGCGGTGGATGACGCCGACCGCATCGCCGCGGCCCTGCTCGCCTGGCTGCCCGCCGAACCACACCCTGTGGCCCAGGCGAGCCTGGTGCTGGCCTTCGCCGAACTCGCCCGCGAGCACGCCCTCCCGGGCGCCGCCGACCGGCTCAACACCCTGTGGCAGGACCCCACCCGCCCGGCGGAGGTGCGGTTCGCAGCCGCCATCGCCTGGTACTGCCTCACCGACACCCCCGTCCCCGACGAGCTGCGCGCCGTCATCGACACCTACGTCGCCCAAGACAGCGGCCACGCCCTGGCCGACGTGCCGTGGATCGCCCGTATCGACTGCTGGAACAGCCTGGCAGCCATCACCGACCGGATGCTGCCCGCCAACGACCACGCCGAGCATCCCGGCCCGCAGTAGTCCAGGCCGCACCGACAACCGCATCGACCGAAGCGGGCGTCCACGTGCGGCTGATCGGCATGCTGCTCGCCGGTGTCGACGGCCAGTACCCCAGCGCCGCGAACGGCAGCCCCTGGACCCCGCTGGCCCGCCTCCACAGCCGGGACGAGGTGCGCGCCGAGACGGTCAAGGCGCTGAGCGAGGCGCTCGACGCGCTGCGCGCCGCCTACGCGCCCACTCGCAAGCACCCCGACCTCGCCCGGCCCCGTACGGCGGTGCTCGCCGACGTCGTGGGGCACCTGCGCGACGCGGCGAAGGAGGTGGAGGCGGTGCTCGGCACCGGGGCCGGCCGAGCCGACATGTGACTGGGCCGGCACCGGCCGGCAGCGCCAGGCTGTCGTCGTGCTGGCGGCCGTTCTCGCGGGAGGAGCCGACGCCGCGGGCTTCATCGGCGCGGGCGTCGCCGATCTGCCGATGGACGGCCTTGGCGGGGCGCTGGACCTGCTGCAGGTCGCCGGGCGGCTGGCGGTGCGCGTCGTCCAGCTTCCGCCCGGCCTGGGCGTCCGGCAGTGTGCCGACTTTCTCGCGGCCGATCGCGAGAGCTACGCCGGGATCCAGGACCTCGCTGAAGATGTCCTGTGCCGGTACCTGGACGCGGCCCCGTCGGGCGCGGTGCCCACTGTCCGGCAGTGCGCGCGGGAGGCCGTCGCCGCCCGCCCCCTGTGCCGGGTGGCTCTGGCCCTCGGCGTCGGCGGTGAGGACTGGCCTCGGGTCAGGGGCGGGCCGCCCGGTAGCTGACGAGGGTGTCCAGGGCGGTGTTCGCCGTCGCGCGCCGTTCGACGGCCGTCATCGGCTCGCATTCGCGGTACGTGCCGTCGGTGCTCGCGCCCAGGCCGGCGCGGGCCAGGCGGCGGAACTCCGAGCTGGCGCCACCGGCCGCGCCCGGGTCGGTCAGCTCCGGCGGCATGTCGCCCACCAGCTCGATGATCGCCCCGCACGCCGGCTCCACCTACCGAGTGATCGATGCCGCCTGCGAACGCCGCTCGGTGATCGTGACCTCGAACCTTCATCCGTCAGGATTCGACTCGATCATGCCCAAGACGCTCGCCACCGCAGCCGTCGACCGGCTCCTGCGCCACGCCCACATCATCCTGACCGAGGGCTCCAGCCTCCGCCTCACCCGGGCCACCACCGGCAAGGGCGTCATCGCGCT
The DNA here is from genome assembly GCF_013364235.1 of Kitasatospora sp. NA04385. Classification (NCBI taxonomy): domain Bacteria; kingdom Bacillati; phylum Actinomycetota; class Actinomycetes; order Kitasatosporales; family Streptomycetaceae; genus Kitasatospora; species Kitasatospora sp. NA04385. The sequence continues at coordinate 8,383,865 of NZ_CP054919.1, forward strand.
CGCATAGGGAGCGCAGAGGCCAACGGCAGGGTCAGTGTCCCGAAGGCGGCTACTTCTGCAGGGGAGGCAGTCCGTCGACGAGCTCACCCAGCACCCAGCCTGCGAGTGTCCACAGCAGGGTGAAGAGCGCGATACAGGCGGTCGCCGCGATGGTGAACTGCCCTGCCACACTTTTTGTGAACCGTTTCATGCGCTGTCCTCACTGTCCGTCCTGCATCGGCCACAGTGACGCCTTCCGTGCGGGGACGGTTCCTCGCAGGCCCGGCGCCGCGTGCTTCGTCAGCGGAAGGTGTCTTCGATGCCCTCGGTGCGGCCGCCTCCTGCACACCGATGCCAACGGCTGTTGCCAGGCCCGGCCGGGTGACAACTCGTCATACCGCGCAGGGAGATCGGATGTCCGCAGGGAGAGACCTCAAATGTCCGAGAAGAGGGATTCGGGCGGCTCTGGCGCGGATTTTCTGAAAGCCGCCGGGGTGGTGATCTTCACGAGGCGAGGAGGACGCGCTCGCGGAGGAGGTCGAGCTTGGCTCGGCCGAACATCTGGCGCTTGAGCATCGTGATGCGGTTGACGTGCCCCTCGACCGGGCCGGAGTTCCAGCGGAGTGTGAGGCCGGCCGTGACGGCGTCCCAGCCTTTGCGCAGGCCGGTGGCGAACCCGCGCAGTTCTGGCAGCCCGCCGGCCTGGGCGTCAGCGGTCCACTGTTCGAGTTCCTCCAGGCCCCGGCGGTGGACGAGGATCGAGGCGAACCGCGCGACGAGTTCGCAGGAGTCGTCCGACTCCCGGCAGTGGTACAGGAGTTCCTTCAGCAGGACGTGGCCGGGCTCGGGGCGGTTGTCGGGGTGGGTTAAGAATCAGTCTGGTCACCTCGCGGCCCTTGGGGACCGGCGGGTCGGTGGTCGGCTTGGCGTTCTCGCGCAGCCGGTGCACGAAGCGGCGGACTGTGCGCTCGCTGACGGTCAGGCCGGGTTCGGCGAGTTCGCGGTGGAGCCGTAGTGCGCTGTGGCAGCCCTCGTTGAACCGGGTTGTCAGGTAGGCGGCGTGGCCGTTCAGGCTGGTCTGCCGACCGCCGGCGGGCGTTCGCCGCGCCTGGAGTGCCTGTGGGGCCGATGGCTGCGATGGGTGGTGGCGGGCCGGCCGGGCGGTCTGCCGGAGGGCTGGGAACGGCGCCTGGGCGGGTGGGGGTGCCGGGCTGATGGGGTGTCACCACTGTTCGGCTTCCTGGTGGGCGTCCCACAGGCCCAGGCCGGTGTAGGCGGGGCCGGGGAGTAGAGGTCGGGGCCGTCGTCGTCCGTGTCGTCGTCGGGTCTTCGGCGTCCTGCCCCTGGCCGCTTTGGCTTGGTGTACGGTCCTGGCCCCGGCGGCCCTGTCGGGTGGTGTCGCCGTTGCCGGTGCCCATGTCGTCGGGCCACAAGTCGTCGGCGTCGAAACCGTCCTCGGTGTCGTCCGGGTCGAGGAGGCAGTCCGCGTCGTCGGCGGGGGTGTCGGTGTCCGGGCTGCCCACGGAGACGGTGGTCGTGCCGGCTTCGGTACGCGCTTCGGCGGCCGGACGGGTTCCCACGGCAGGTGGTCGCGCCCAGGTCTGGGGCAAGTCTGTCCGCTGTGCGTTTGCCGCGGCGCTGTCGGCGGTGGCGTCGGCAGGGGCGGTCGGGCGGCCGACCGCGTGGAGTGCTGGTGCGGGACCTGTTTTGCGCTCGCTGGCACCGGCACCGGTGCCGGCCGCTACAAAACCCCCGCCCGCTGCGCGACCTACCCGGTACCCGTCCGGCCCGCCCGTTCCTGAACGCCGCAACCCGCTACCACCAGCACCGCAGACGGCCAGGCCCCCGCCTGCTCACCGACACCGAACCCGCACTGACCGCCCTGCTCCAGACCGCCGAACACTGCCGCCTGCGTCCGCCCCAAGACCCCACTGGACGCGGCCGAGGTCGTTTCCCCCGCCCCCCGCTTCCCCGACGCCCTGCCCGACGGCCCCCACTGGAACGCCTACCTCCCCCCGGACGTACTTCCCGCGGAACTCCTCGAAGCCGCTCTCCGGTAACGCCACCCAACCGCCCCCGAGCCCAGACATCCCGCGCGCCCGGTACGGCCGAGGAGCCCGACCACCACCTGGAGAACACCGGCGCGTGCGCGGCCGCCTCGTCCGAGCCCGCTACAGCCACAGCGCGGGGAGCCCCGCAGGAACAGGCTGCGCCCTTTGCATGCCGTCACCGCGCAGCGCCTGGTCGCCGCCGAGCAACAGCCCCTGAGCGGTACCAGGTTGAACGCGAACGCAGCCGGCAGCGCCCACGGCTTTCCGGCCTCGACTTCGCCGGCCACATCAAGGAGCCCGGCCACATCGGCCGGGCCCTGCGAAAGCAGCGACTCGGCCGACAGTCCGGGGATGCCCGGCAGGAACGTATGCGGAGGAACCTTCCACCACTTGCCTGTCGCGGGCTCAGATATTCCTCAAAAACCGCCGCATGGGCACTGCATGGTGTTGTCTTTAGGTGCCTGCGAGCCACCTCTTCCCCGGAGCGACCGTGCCCGCATCTTCATCCCCACAGGGGTGTCATGGACCTATCAATGTCGATCAAGGTCAACGAGAACCGCCGCTCCGGCGCCGCTGACGACCTCGTATGCCGACTCTTACCGGCCATCCGCCGACAAGCAGCACGCTACGCCCGACCACCGGACGTCGACGACATCGTCCAGAGCGTCTGCGAGAAACTCCTGCACCGCCGCCCGCAACTGCTCAAGCACCCAAACCCGCGGGCCTACGCCCTGCGCGCCGTGATCACCACCGCCCACGACAACCGCAGAACACACGAGATCTGCCTGCCCGACCTCACCGACCAGGCGGGCAGCACCGCCTGCGCGACGGCGCTACGAGAAGCGCAGTGGGAGACTTTGCGCCTGCTGTCCCAGCTCAGCACCGGCCAAGCCCGAGCTCTGATCCTGGTCGACCTCGACGGGCGGACCATCGACGAGGCCGCCACGCTGCTGGGCGTTCACCAAGGCACCATCTCCCGACTCCGAGCCCGCGGCCTTCGCCGGTCGCGAGACTTCCTCACCCAGGCCCAGCCGGCCTGACAGAAAAAGCCCGTCGCCTGTCATACAGGCACGGCACGCGCGGGTCTACAAAGCAGTAAGGCAGCGAGGACGGCGTCCGAAAGCCAAGGGCCCTGGCCGCAGACCATCACCGGCCTCACTGCCTCGTCCCTTCCAACCAGGAGCAATCATGCGCCGCACAGCCGCACTCCTCGCGACGGCCGCCACCCTGGCCGGCACGATCCTCTGCGCGCCCGCCGCGTTCGCCGTGGGCCCCCACCAGACGCCGGACCCGACCCAGGAAGGCCGGGTCTGCCCCTACCAGGACTGGTACGACGGCATCGTCAACCAGGGCAAGAGCATCGTCCCGGTCGGCGCGAGCCAGGCGAACTACAACGGAACGTCGCACGACGCGACGTCCACCTTCTCCGCCCAGGTCAGCGGGACCGTGTCCTACACCGTGAGCGCCTCCATGAGCGTCAGCATCGGCACCATCATCGCCGACGCCAGCGCGACTGTCGGCGTCAGCCTCTCCACATCGCTGACCGCTTCGCTGGGTAACTCCACCACTGTGACCGCCTCGCCCGGCCAGACCGCCCACGCCACCTACGGAGTGTGGCGCCTGCAGACCTACGGCACCTACCACGTCATCCGCGAGGACTGCAGCAGCAGCGTTGGAGGCGTGACCGCCTACAGCCCCTGGTACGTGGGCTGGAACACCTGGGTCAGCTGACCCGAAACACCCCGGCCGTCCGCCCCACCGGGCGGGCGGCCCACCGACGACAGGGACGGAAAACCGTGACCGCCAAGCCCGCTCGCCTGCGCACCGCACTCTTCGGAGCCACCGTTCTCGTGGCCATCACCACCGGATGTACCTCCAGCACAGGCGACCGAGCCGAGCCCACGACCCAGCCCTCCCGTACCCCCTCCGCACCCTCACCCATCACCCCATCGACCACGGCCCCGCCCACCATCCCCGAACTGCCCCCGGCGGAACCCGGCGTCACCACCCTCGCCTCCGTGCCCCTGCGTACCGCAGGCACCAGCGTCGCCAACCTCTCGGTCAAAGCCGGAGAACTCACCGTCACCATCCTGTGCACCGGTGGAACCCTGACCCTCCACATGGAGCCGGTGTCCACCACCACCATTCCCTGCGCTGTCGGCAGCGTCACCCCCTCCAGGAACAGCTTCCATCTCGGCTCACCGAAGGACATCAACGTCAGCGTCGACGCCCCGGAAACCGTGCAATGGAACATGCGCATCGAACAATGACAACCTCCTTCCGACCCATCGAGAAGTAGGACCTCACCCTCCTCCACAGCCCCCGACCAGAGCCCCGGCCGCCTCGCCGAGAGCTGACACGACGCTGACCGCCCCTGCCACCCCGGCCTACCAGGCCACGCCCAGCGCCTCCAACTGACCGAGCTGCTCCGCGCTGAGCTTGCCCCGGCGAGCCTTCTGGTTGTTCAACCAGGCGCCCAGCGCGACATCCCCCTCCTTATGCGGGCGCGGCACGCGGGCGTGCCCCTCCCGCTCGACAAAGGCCGCCAAGGCCGCCAGCCCGGCGGCGAACCGGTCGGTGCGCGACACCTTCGGCTTCGCCGCGGCCGCCGCGCGGGCGGCGGCCAGCTCCTGGTCCTCCTCGATGCCGATCGCCAGCACCAGGTCCTGCTGCTCCTGGTCGAGCTCGGCGAAGCCCGCCCGCTGCGCCCACACCCACCGGCCCAGCGGCTCGCCCTCGAACTCCGTCTCCACCGGCAGCAGCGCCCAGTCGACTCGGCCGTCCGACTCCAGCCACCACTGCCGGGCGGTCGCGTACGAGCGCTGCCAGGTGACCGGCCAGCGCGGGCACCACCAGGGGTCGATCTCCTCGAGCGCGGCCTTGCGCTCGGGGGCCAGCGCGCCGGGTTCGCCCTCGGGGACCTCGGCCGCGGCCCGAAGGCCGGCCAGCCAGCCGCCGATCGCGTACCCGCCGATCGACGCCCGCGCCGGTGCGGCCAGCGAGCCGCCGTGCTCCTTCGCCCACAGCCGCGCCCAGTCGAGCCCGGTGTCGAAGCGCGCGTCGGAGACAGACCAGATCATGTCCAGGTCGTCCAGCATCTTGACCCGGTGTCGCGCCAGCTCGCCGTTCGCGAATTCAACCCGGCGCTGCGTGAGCCATTCACCGAGCCGGAAGACTCCGTTCTCGCCGACCCGCGCGGAATACGGCACGTCGAGATTCCCGTGTCCCGCGTGCCACCGCCGTGCATGTCCCAGCCCCTCCCGCCAGAGCTGGTTCTCACCCGTCAGCACCCGCGCCTGGATGAACAACGCCAGCACGTCCTCGTCCACCTTGCTCTGGAACCGCACCGGCAGCGAGAACCCGCCCGCCGCCGACCCGCCACCCTCACCCTCACCCGGTGCCATCTGCGCCTCAGCGCTGCGCCCGGTGGTCCGCTTGCCGGACTTCTGGGGCACGGCCAGGGCCTCGACCATGTGAAGTTGCATGTATTTGTCGTTGGATACGGCGGTTTTCTGTCGTGGGGTGTGGGGGTGTTTGTGCTGATGGGCGGTGGTGGTGGCTGGTGGTGCGTCATTTTGGTGCGGTTTTTGGCGTCATCGGGATGATGTTTCTGCTGGTCGGGTTCGTGCGGTTTCCTCTGCGTTGACGGTGTGTCCGGCTTGTACCAGATGGTCCTGCTGGGTGTCATCGGAATGCGGTTTCGGGCGTCATCGTGGTGCGGTCGCTGTCTTCCTGGAGGGGTAGGGGACGGGCTCGGCCGTTGCCGGGGCTGTCGGACGGGCCGGGAGGCGTGGGTGGCGGACGGCGGTGGCGGGGGCGATGAGGCTGGGGCTGGCGGTGCGGCGGGGGTGGTGCGGGAGCAGGTGGTGTTCCGGCTTCTGGCTCTTGAGGAGCGCGGTGTTCTGACGCCCGGTCATGTTCGACTTGCGGCTTCCTCGGCGGGCCGGTCGGTGCGGACGGTGCAGCGCTGGCTGCGGGAGGCGCGTCAGGAGGGCCGGACGGCGCGCAGGCCCCGGCCGCGGTTCACGGTCACCGACGAGGTCCATGCGCGGTTGGCGTTGTGGTGCGGGAACGCGGCGGCGGTCCACCGGGAGCTTGTCGCGCAGGCCCGTGGGTCGGCGGACGGCTCTGTCGGCGGGGGAGCGGACGGGGAGCTGGATGGGGACGCCGGGGGAGTGGGCGTGCCGTCGTTGGCGACACTCCAGCGGGCGGTGCGCCGGGATCTGAACGCGGGTCAGCGTGCCGCGCTGAAGGGCGGGGAGGGGGCCCGGCGTGCGCACGATGTGCATCTGGCCCGTCCGGTGAAGTGGCGCAACGCCTGCTGGGAGGGCGACCACAAGCACCTGCCCGTCGAGGTCGAGCTGGACGGGCGTGCGGTGCGCCCGTGGGTGACGTGGTTCATCGACTGCGCGAAAAACGCGATCACGGGTGCGGCCGTCACTCCGCACCAGCCGTCCAGGGACGCGGTGCTGGCGGCGTTGCGGATCGCCTTGTCGAGGGACGAGCCGATCGGCCCGTACGGGCCGATCGGAGGGCTGCCGGAGCTGGTTCGTGTCGACCGCGGTAAGGAGTTCCTGTGCGCCACGGTGACCAGGGCGCTGGGCGCGCTCGCGGTCCCGGTGCAGGATCTCCCCGCCCGCCGGCCGGAGTTGAAGGGCACGGTGGAGAACCTCAACCACTGCGTCACCGCGATGTTCCTGGTCGCGCAGCCCGGCTACCTCCACGCCCCCACCGCCACGACCGCGCCGCGCCCGCGGCGCGGCGACCTGGACGGCCTGTTGCCGTTCGCGGAGTTCACCGCACGGCTCCTGGACTGGGTGCGGTGGTGGAACACCGAGCACCGCCCCAAGCCGCTCGGCGGCCGCACACCACTCCAGGCGTGGCAAGACGACCCCACCCCGATCGAGGACGTCCCGCCCGCCCTGCTGCGCTCCTTCACCCTCGAGGACGCGGGAGGCGACAAGCTCCTGTCCACGAAGGGCGTCTACTGGCGCGGGCGCTACTACGTCGGCCCGTGGATGCACGGCATGGACGGCACCCGGGTACGGGTACGGTTCGTCCCCCATCACGACCACGAGATCGAGGTGTTCGACGCCGCCACCGGCGCCCACCTCGGGCCAGCCCACCTCGCTGACGCCGCCACCGCGGCCCAACGGGCTGCGCTGCGCCGGGCCAAGGACGCCCAGCGGCGCACGATGGTACGGGCGCTGGCCTCCGCGGACCGCCAGCGCCGCCGACTGGGCCGCTACGGCGCCATCACCGGGCCGGGCCGGCCCGAGCTGCTGGCGGCGCTGACCGCAGCCGAAGTCGAGGAACAGCTCGCCGTGGCCACCGGGCTCGGGAGCAATCTGGCGAAGCGGGCGCTGCCGGACCTCATCCCCCCGCGCGAGGCACCCGCCTCGTGGGCCCGCCCCGTTCGCCGATCCCACCCGTCCGCCCCCGACGGCGACGCCGTCCCGCCGGCACCCGGGACACCGCCCACCCCGGACCGCAGCGCCGCCGCGGACGGGCCCGACGAAGAAGCAGAACGAGAAGGAGGACGCCAGTGACGACCGCGGACCGACTGGGCCGGCTGCCCGCCGAACGCGAGGACCACTACATGCGCCTGAGCGGCGCCCAAGTGGTCGGCACCCGGGCCCTGTTGGCGGTGCGGGAGAACATTCGCGCCGCGATCGAAGCCAGGGCGATGATCTGCATCTACGGCAGGGCCGGGCACGGCAAGTCGTTCGCGGTCAACGCCTCGCTGCGTGACCTCGCCCCGCAGATCACCCACCGCATCCAGTTCCGGGCCCGCCCCTCGACTCGGGACCTACGCCACGAACTGTTCTACGCGCTGGGGCTCCCGGGCCGTCCGCCCTCCCACGCGATCGAGTTCGACCGCATGCTGCGCGGGGCCCTCGAGGAGACTCGGGTGCTGGTGTGCGACGAGGCCCAGTGGCTGTCGAAGCTGTGCTTCGAGTACCTGCGCTACCTGTGGGACGACACCGGCACTGACCTGACGATCGTCTTCACCGGCGGCAACGGCTGCTTCGAGATGCTGCAGAGCGAGCCGATGCTCGAGTCCAGGGTCTACTGCTGGCAGGAGATCGACCCGCTGACGCTGGAGGAGGTCCTGGACACCATCCCGGCCTTCCACTCGATCTGGACCGATGCCGAACCCGAGCTGATCGCCCTGTGCGACCGCGAGGCCGCCCACGGAAACTTCCGGGCCTGGGCAAAGATCACCCACCACCTGGCCGCAGGCATGAAGGAGTCCGGCCGCGCCAAGGTGGACGAGGACCTCGTGCGCTGGGCCTACAGCAAACTCGGCCGACGACAGGCAGGCGCACCGTGCTGACCTGCCCCGACCCGCCGCCGGTCACCGTCGTCCTCGACCCCCACGACGACCTGCCCCATACCCGCGCCGCTCAGGCCGCCCACAACCCCACCACAGGCCGGGCCACCGTCCACCCCACCATCGGCACCGACTCCACGATCTGCCTCGCCTACGACATCCTCGCCGCCCTCGGCAAACCCGTCCCCGTCACCGGCTACCCCAGCCTCGACCCCGACCCGCCCTGGGCGATGGCCGCCGCCTGGACCCTCGCCACCCCCATCACCCACCTCACCGTGCTGCGAGCCCACCTGCTCGGCCGCCGCCGCATCCACGACCTTCTCACCCTGCGCGAGCGCACTGGCGTCCACCTTGTCCTGGTCTGCCACCGCCGACGCCCCACCCCCACCCTCGAACAGGCCCTGCGCCACGTGGAGCACCGCCTCGCCGACGCGGCCGCCTGCCTTCCCGGCGCCGACGACACCGACCTCCCGCGCAGCCGCCCGCCCCGCCCCGTCCCCATGCACGACCGCTGGCTCAACCTGCCCGCCCTGACCACCTACTGCTCCGGCGACGGTGCCCAGCGCCGCTGCCGCTGCGCTCCGCCGCTCGCCCACGACCGCGGCTTCCACCCGCCGCAGATGCCCCCCGCCACCGCCACCGAAGTCGCCCGCCGCCTCCACACTGCGACCGCCCACCCCCATCTCGCGGCCCAGCTCGCCACCGCGGTCTTCACCGCCGCATCCGACGCCCAGCTCCAAACCGCCCGCCCCAGCGACCTCACCGCCGAAGCGGCCACCATCGCCCTCCACGATGCGGACGGCCTGCGCTTCGGCTGCCTCACCCACCCCGTGCCGCCCTGGGCCCGCCCCTTGCTCCTCGCCGCCGCCTACCAGCACGCCATCGCCGAAGCCGGCGACACCCCGCTGTTCACCGCCCCCTTCACCGGCAATGACCTGCCCCACCTGTTCGACCTCGCCGACTCCTGCAAACTGCGCCCACCTCAGCCACCCAAGCCCCGCGCCCGCCCGGGCCGCCCCGCCCCCAAACCGCAGAACCAGCGCACGATCTGGCCCTTCAGCAATGCCCACTACCGCTACCCCTGGGCCGCAGGCCCCGAGATCATGCAAGGCTGCCCGCCCCCACCCGCCCGGCGCAGGTAACCGGCCTCCGCCGCCCCCCGCCTGCCCTGGGCCGCGTGGCAGGCATCCAGCTGGCTTCTCATTGCAGCTGACCTTTCCCTGATTTCCTGTTGTTCGCCCGGATGGGGCAGGCCCTCTTGGAGCCGCGTCCGGGAAGGTGTACTAGGGTTGGATGACAGTCAGGCTGACATCGGGGGAGCAGTATGGAAGATGATCAGAGAGCGTACGACCGGGAAGTCGGCCGCCGGGTGAAGGCCGCCCGGCTGCAGGCGAATCTGACTCAGGAGCTCTTGGCGCGGGAGATCGGGGTGACGCGGGCCTCGGTCACCAACATCGAGAAGGGGGTTCAGGCGCCGCCGCCGTACAGGCTGGTGCGCATAGCGACAGCGCTGTCGGTGGAGCCAGCCGAACTCCTCCCACCGCTGCGGGTGCTCGCCCCCACGCATGACCTGCCTCAGGAGCTGGCTGACATGGTCGCGTCCGTCGAGCGGGCCGCCGAGGAGCTGAGGAGTCGAGATGGCGAAGGCTGACATCGAAGCGGGCAGGCTCCTGGAGCGCTTCGACATCACGGAGCCGAAGGTCGACCCGATGAACCTCGCGGAGGAGCTCGGAGTCCTCGTGGTCCAGCAGAAGCTGGACGGCGACGTCTCCGGGATGCTGCTGCGCCGCGGCGAGGAGAAGGTGATCGGCGTCAATGAGGATCATGCGGAGGTCCGGCAGCGGTTCACGGTCGCGCATGAGCTGGGGCACCTCATCCTGCACCGGGGGCGGCCGCTGATTCTGGACACCGGGACGCGGGTGAACTTCCGCGACTCCGTCTCCAGCATGGCCACCGATCGCGAGGAGGTGGAAGCCAACCGATTCGCGGCGGCGCTGCTCGCGCCGGAGACGATGGTTCGCAGGGCGGTGCGCGGCATCAACGTCACCTCCGCAGACGGCCTGGTGGGGGACTTGGCGAAGCGCTTCGGGATGAGTACGACCGCGATGAATTACCGCCTGCTGAACCTCGGGATCCTCTCCGACCCCATGTAGAGGTAGAGCATGCAGGGGCCGCACCTCGGTGCGGCCCTTTCTTGATCCATAAATGACAGTTAGATTTTCATTCGAAAAAAGCTTGCTTCTGCTGACTCTCGCGCGCACTCTGGAAGTGGCACAGGAGGCTCCGGATGTCTCCAGATGCTGGTGATGCGGCGCGTGACTCGCGCCGCCCGTTTTGCCCGATCCCCCGACTCCCGACAAGGAGCAGCGCATGACCGCATCCGAGGCTCAGCCCCACCGGATCACCATCGCCATCGACGGCCGCGAGTACGCGACCGCGACCCGCCATGCCACCCCGGCCCAGCTGCGCCGGATCGCCGACCCGGACATCCCGGAGGACAAGAAGATCTGGCTCGACGTGCCCGACGAGCCGGACCGCCAGGTCGAAGAGAGCGAGCACCTCGAGCTGCGGGACGGGATGCGCTTCTTCTCCGACCCGCGAACGATCGCGATCTTCATCGACCGCTCCCGCTACGAGGTCACCCACAAGCGGATGACCGGCCTGGAACTTCGGGCCCTGCCGCAGCCCCCCGTCGCCGATGACCGCGACCTGTGGCTCGACGTCGTCGACCAGCACGACCGGAAGATCGCCGACGACGAGGTGGTGTCGCTGCACGACGGGATGCGGTTCTTCACCGCGCCCGGCCGCATCAACCCGGGCGCTGGGGAGGACCGCGAGCGATGAGCCTGCTACCCGCCGACGACCTCGCCTTCCTCGACCGCCAAGGCATCGCCTACGAGGTGTTCGAGGAGAACGGGATGCTGTGCGTCGAACTCGCGGACTTCCCGCTGCCAGCCGGCCTCAACGTCCCGAAGGCGGACATCCTCTTCCGCCTCGCACCGTTGTACCCGGACGTGCCGCCGGACATGTGGTGGATCTCCCCGGCGCTGACCACGGCCAGCGGAGCGACCATCCCAGCCACCGAAGTCCACGAGACCCACCACGGCCGCACATGGCAACGCTGGTCACGGCACCTCAACCCGTCCACTTGGCGCACCAGCATCGACGGACTGGAGAGCTACACCGCTTTGCTGCGCACCGAGCTGGTCGCCGCCGGAGCCGCGGCATGAACCACACGACCCTCACCGTCACCACCGCCGTCGCCGACCAGCTCCTCGCGATGGCCGCCCGACCCCTGGAGAGCGGCGCCGTCCTGCTGGCCAGGACGGCGGCCCTGCCCACCGGCGGCATCCGCCTCCTCGGCATCCGGCTGGTCGAGGTGCCCAGCCACGTCTACACCGCGCGCAGCGACATCGGCTTCAGCATCACCGCCGAGGGCTTCATGCCCGCACTGCGGGAAGCCGAGCACACCGGGTGCACCGCGATCTGGGTCCACACCCACCCCGCTCCCGGATCGACGCCGACACTCAGCCGGCGCGACACCGTCGTCAACACGCAGCTCGCCGGCACCTTCGCCACCCGGACCGGCAGCGGCCTCTACGGAGCCCTGACCATCGCGCCCGGCGAAAGGGGCATCACCTTCACCGGGCACATCGAGGGCGACCACTTGGCGACCATCGACCGCATCTTCGTCGCCGGGCCAGCCTTCCGCCTCTTCCGAGCGTTCAGCGCCACCACGCCCGATCTACCGGAGCTTCACGACCGCCAGGTACGCGCGTTCGGCCCCGAGATCCAGCACGTCCTGGGCCAGCTGCGGATCGCCGTCGTCGGCATCGGCGGCACCGGCTCCGCCGTCGCAGAGCAGCTCGTCCGCCTCGGCATCCGCGACCTGACCCTGATCGACCCCGACACGCTCTCGACCAGCAACCTCACCCGCGTCTACGGATCGACCCCCGCCGACGTCGGCCGCTTCAAGGTGCACGTTGCCGCCGACCACCTCACCCGAATCGCCCCCGACGCTCGAATCAACCCGGTCGTCGGAACGGTGAGCCACCGACATGTCGCCCAGCACGTCGTCGGCGCCGATATCGTCTTCGGCTGCACCGACGACGACGCCGGCCGAATGCGCCTCTCCCGCTTCTCCTACACCTACCTCACGCCCCTCATCGACTGCGGCATCAAGATCAGCGCAGCCGCCGACAACACCGTGCGCGACATCATCGGACGGGTCACCGTCCTTCATCCGGGCGCCGCCTGCCTGCTCTGCCGGGGCCGAGTCTCTCCCGACATCGCGGCCGCCCAGGAGCGCACCGTTCAGGAACAGGCCCGCCTGGAGCGTGAGGGATACGCGCCAGCACTGCCCGGCGTCGAGCCCGCCGTCATCGCGTTCACCACCGCCACCGCAGCAGCGGCAGTCAACGAACTCCTCGAACGGCTCATCGGCTACGGCCCGACCCCGCGACCGAGCGAGACGCTCCTGCTCGCCCACGAGCGCCGCAGCTCTGCCAACCACCAGGAACCTACGCCCTCCCACTACTGCGGCTCCGACGACCCCTCCAACTACGGCGACACCGAGCGGTACTGGGGGCTGAATTGGCCAGACGCGTAGGGCTGCTTGGGCGGCTCGTCTGGCCCTGGCGGAGACGATGGCGCGTCTGGTCAACAGTCGTCAGCGTCAACGAGATCCCCGACCGACTGCCTCGTCGACAGGCCGTGCTCGTGGCCTTCGACAAGCATCCGAAGTGGCTCGCCTTCGACTGCCCCTGCAAGGACCGTCATCGGGTCCTGCTCAACCTCAACCCCAACCGCCAGCCCGCATGGACGATCCACACGCAGGCCCCCCTGACGATCACTCCCAGCATCGACGAGACACGAGCTAGCGGGCGTTGCCACTACTTCCTGCAGAACGGACAGGTGGTCTGGGTCTAGCCTCCGCAGCCGACACCGTGAAGGCCGCCACCCTCTAGGGGGGACGGCCTTCCAGCGCTTTCTCAGGGCCCCGGCAGCGTACCGCCGGGCACTGGCGGCTCCGCTCGGCACGGGCCCGCCAGGCCATGCCCAGGGCCTCCAACTGCCCAAGCTACTCCGAGCTGAGCGTGGCCATGACCGCGCTACCAGTCCAGCGCCGGCCCGTCGTACTCGTCGCGGTAGGCGTCCCGCGCCCGCTCGTCCGCGTCCCACTAGTCGAAGAACCGCGGCCGCTCCTCCGCGACCAGGCCGTCGCCCTTGTCGGCACACCGGCCGCCTGACTGCACCCGCCGCTGCCACTCCGGGGCCAGCTCGGCGGCCCACTCGACGCCAGCCCGGCCCAGCAGCCGGAGCTGCTCGAAGGTGAGCTTCGCCCGGCGGCTGCGCTGGTTGGACAGCCACGCCCCCAGGCCCAGCAGCACCGGCTCCTCGCCCACGGCGGCCTCCAGCGGCTCCTTGTGCTGCCGGGGCACCCGCACGTGCCCCTCCCGCTCCGCGAAGGCGTGCAGGGCCTCCAGGTGCTGCACGAAGCGGTCCCCGCGGGCCCGCACCGGCCGAGTCGCCTTCTCCGCCTTCGCGGCGGCCGCGGCGGCCAGCTCGTGGTCCTCCTCGATGCCGAGCGCCAGCAGCAGGTCCTGCTGCTCCTCGGCGAGCTGCGTCCAGGCGCCGCGCTGCGAGCGTACCCAGCGGCCGATCGCCTCGCCCTCGAAGGCCGTCTCGATGGGCAGGGTGGGCCAGTCCACCACCCCGTCGCAGGCCAGCCACCACGCCCGGCAGGCCGCGTAGGTGCGCTGCCAGGTGATCGGCCAGGCCGGGCACCACCACGGATCGATCGCCTCCAACGCCCGGCGCCGCTCCGCGGACAGCGCACCCGGCTGCCCGTCGGGCACCTCGGCCTGCGCCCGCAGCTCCACCAGCCACGTCCCGATCGCGTACCCGCCGATGGAGGCCCGCGCCGGTGCGGCCAGGTAGCCGTGGTGCTCCGCCGCCCATTGCCGCGCCCAGGCCAGTCCGGCCTCGAACCGGGCGTCCGACACCGACCAGATCATGCCCAGGGAATCCAGTAGCACGACACGGTAGGCGGGCATGTCGCCCCTCGCGCGCTCGTGACGCCGGTCCGAAAGCCACTTGCCGAGCGGGAAATTACCCCTCTCACCCACCATCACGTTGTACGGAACATCCAAAGATCCGTGCTCTTCCACCCACTTCCCGCAGTGCTGCATCCCCTCCTTCCAGTACACGCTCTCGGACCGAAAAACCTGCGTCGCGACGAACAGCGCCAAAGCGGTCTGCGTCACCTTCGACTGGAACCGGACCGGCAGCACGAATGCCCCCGCTGCCTCCTGCTCGCCCTCTCCCTCGCCAGGCGCACCAGCGAGTTCGGCCCGCGCGCCGGTGGTCCGCCGCCCGCTGCGCTGCGGCACCGCCAGCGCCTCCACCAGCCGAGCATCATGCGAGCGGATCGCCGTCAACACCTTGATCAACGGACCATAGGAATCCGACTCCATAATGTCCCCGGGCTGCTCACCGGCACGGAGGAAAACAGGCACGACAATCCGCGCCACTTTCCCCTCACCGGGCTTCATCCGAAGGGCACGCCCTATGGCCTGGACGATATCGACCATGCTTCCCCGCCCCTGGAGCAGAATGGAATCCGCCCCCGGCATGTCCACGCCCTCCCCCAGAACACGGCAATTCGCGAGCACGCGATAGGCCAGGCCGTCGTACTCCTCGGACTTCCCGAAGTCCCCGAGAATGTAGCGGCGGTAATCCACCGGGTGCTCACCGGAAAGCCACTGCGACCACACCTCCTCGGGGAATTCGTCCGGGTCCTCGCCGCTCAGGCGCTCCACCGTCTGGTTCAGCGTCTCGGCGAAGTAGCGCGCCTCCAACGTCCTCGGGTGGAAGGTGATGGTCCGTCGGAGCCCGTGCTCCGAGGCGACCTTGAGCAGCCCGGCCTGCATCGCCGCGACCCGCTTCGCCGGCACCTGGTCCTCGCTGCCGTCCTCGGCCTCCCCGGCGCCGGCACCCCACGGCACCGGCTGAGCGGCCGCCGCCACCGGGTCCGTCTCCGGGTCCCGCAGCTCCAGCACCACCACCTCGAAGGGCGCCAGCAGCCCCCGGTCGATCGCCTCCGCTAGACCCAGCGTGTACACCTGCGGCCCGTAAATCGCCTGGTCATCCATGCTGACGGCCAGCTCCTCGGGGAGCGGCTGCCACGCCAAGCGGCGGCCCTGGCCGCCGTCCTGCTCGACCTCCTGGCCCTCCTCCTCGTCCCGCCGGCGCCGCTTCGGCGGCTGCCACACGCGCGGGGTCGCGGTCATGTACAACCTCCGGGCCGCCGGGATCGCGGTCTGGTCGTGGACCACGGTCCACGCCTTCTCGGCGCTGCCTGAGGACCGGTGCGCCTCGTCACAGACCATCAGGTCCAGCGACACCAGCTCCCGCCCCTGCAACTCCCGCCAGGCCGCGTAGGCGTCCTCCACCGCCCCCGCCGAGGCATACGTGGTGTACAAGGTCAGCGGCTTGCCCGCAGCCGCCGCCCGGTCGATCCACGACGCGATGACCAGCGGATGCGTCGTCCCCGGCATCCCCTCCGGCAGCTCCTCCTGGACCAGCGAGCACACCGCCAAAGCCTCGCCCGCGCGGCCGGCCTCGACCCAGCTCGCCCGCATCTGCGTCAGAAGGTCCAGCGTCGGCACCACCACCATCACCACACCCCGCGGCGCGAGCCGCTGCGCCGCCACCGCCCCCACGAAGGACTTGCCGGTACCGGTGGCGAGCTGCACCGTGGCCCGCAGACCCGCCGGGACCACCTGGTTCGGACGAGGCGTCAGCGCCCGCAGGATGGCCTCCACCGCCTCCTCCTGGTGCGGCCTCAGCTTGATGCCCCGGGCCCGCCCCTGACGCCCCGCCACCACCCCGGAAGTCCCCATGCCCTGCCCCTCTCGAATAGGCACCCGTGTTCACGCGGGATAGCCTCACAGTCAGTTTTGATGCACGCGGCCGGACGAAACCCGAAAGAAAATTCGACCGACAATACGGCCCATTAAAAGGGACCGAACAGCAGAATATCAGAGCCCCAGAACCGCCCGCAGGAAAACGCGAAAACCCGGGATGGGAGAGCCCTGCAGGCGGGATCGGATGACAGCACGAAGTGAAGCATGCGCACGGGAGCGCGGCCACCTGGTCCACCGGCATGATCCGCGAGAGTCGGGGCAGACGAACGGCAGGTGTCCGCCGACGCCAGTCGACCCCGGCCGGTCCGACATGCAGTCGGCGGACACCCCTCTAGTCAGCCAGGCCGAAGGCCGCCCCTCCGTCAGCCAAAAAGCCAGGCCAGCGAGTTGACCAGGCATCAGCCGACCGGGGCCGCCGGAGCGAAGCGGAGGCGAGCCCAGGCCGAGCGCGAAGCGCCGGCCGCGCCCGAGCGAAGCCGGGCGCAGGACACGCGGAGCGGGTCCAGGCCGCCCGAAGGGCGGCCCCCTCGCGCGGAGCGCGAGGCGAACCGAAGGGCCGAAGGCCCGTAGGGACCCGCTCCGCGGG